>JBEKQO010000032.1:0-38909 GCA_049519635.1 Terriglobia bacterium
CCCCCCTCTCCCCCTTGGGGAGAGGGGGGACCGCAAGGCGGTGGGTGAGGGGTTCTTCCCGGGGAAGATGGATGAGTAATTTCCTCCAACCTCTTAATTGAACAGTGTTGGCGCTAACGGCCTGTGCTCCAGGATAAGTAAGCAATTAAATCAAAACTGCTCTAGAACGTGAAGGTCGCCTGAAAGTCAATGCGACGATTCGCGGCCGTTAATCCGCCGCCACCACCACCGCCACCTCCGAAGAGTCCACCAATTGAGTTCGACTGGTCAAATAGGCTCGAACCGACGGTCCCAATTCGCGACCCGAGGTTCACATCATTGAAGACGTTCCTGGCGTTGACGCTGGCGGTGAGGTTGAAGCGCCGATTGCTGGTGGTTCCCCCGGCGCCGAACAAGCCGCCTCCGCCGTTTCCACTCAGCCCACCACCGCCTAGACCGCGGCCGCCACCGCGGCCACCGCCTCCACCGGGGCGCCCAAACCCGCCGACGTTTGTCTGTCTCTGGGTTTCTTTTCCGAAGCCCCAGGTTTTGGCCAGCCGCAGGTTAAAGGTGAATTGGCCAGGATTATCATAGCCATAGGGGGCAATGATGGATTGGGCAGTCGTGGGAGCCGTATTGAAGGTTCCGAGCGGCGTAATACAAACGGGGTTGGTAATGGGGGGACAAGCGGCGCCGGTGCCCGCTGCGGCGAGTGCCGGCCGGCCATTGAAGCTGCCCGTCCCGAACAAGTCCTGGTCCACGGTGACGTTAAAAGGCGATCCGGATGATGCGACCAGGAAAGGACTGAGGCTGATCCGATGGGGCAGGTTCCAATTACCGATGATAACCAAGCGGTTTCGGACATCAAAGGAAGCCCGCCCATAGTCCTGTTTGAGGTCGTAGGGATTCATAATCAGGCCCGCGCTGTTTCCGCTGGTGTCGGCATTCGCATACCCTAGCGTGTAAAATCCGCCGAGCGAAAGCTTGGTACTTAAACGCAAGTTGAAATTGGCAATAAGTTGGTTTTGATTGAAGAGGCCGCCGGACTGGAAATCATAGATGTTCCCGGCGTTGGGATTGGGGCGAGTCCCGGCGTTGAGACCGGTTAGAGGTTGCCCCAAAGTATATGTCCCAGGCAGAGGGGCATTGATCTCGTCGGCGAAGAGTTGGTGGGTTCCGTGCGAATTGAGATAGGTTAGTGAAACCGTCGCACTTTTTGAAACCTGCTGCTCGATGCTCATCGCGGACTGAATCGTGTAAGGAGTTCGCAAATTGGGATCAATTTGGTAGCGTGTGGCGACTGCCTCACTGCTGCTGGATAGGTTGCACCCGCTCGGGTCCGGGAAACAGCTTGGCGATGCAACTAGAAACTGTTTCTGGGTCGTACCATTAAAGCGCTCGGATTCGGCCAGGAGACTTTCCGGGAACCGGTCATAGAAAATGCCAAACCCGGCGCGCAAAACCGTCTTTGCCGCCTTGCTTTTGCCCTGGTTCAGACCCCAGGCCAGACCCACTCGGGGGGCAAAATCGGAATGATCGGAAATGCCGCTTTGCGACTCCCAGCGCAGGCCCAAGCTGAGTGTCAAGTTGGAGCGAAGCTTCCAATCGTCCTGGGCAAAGAGCCCCACATCCAGCAGGCTGACGTTGATGAGGGGGATTCCCTGGGTGATGGAAAGCTGGGTGGCCCCAGGGCAGGTTGTTCCTCCATTGGATTCGCACGCATAAGCCGTTGCGTACGCGCTCAGATTGGGGAACGTGAATGTCCCGAGGAAGTTCGCCGTGGAACTGTTGGATACCTGTTGGTCCCGCAGACGGCCTCCTACCACCAAGGTGTGCTTCCCGAGGAAAAAGGAGGTCAGGTTCTGCACTTCGTAATGATTTTCTACATCGGTTGACGTCCCGGAAGGATTGCCACCCATGGTGAATGCTGCCAGCACCGAAATAGTGGGAGCAGGAGTCAGAGGCACGGAGGTGGAGTCATCATGCAGGTATTGGAAATGAAATTGGTTCAGCATCTTGGCGCTAAACACCTGCGTGTCAGTTACTTGCAAGGTGTGTTCTTCGCTGTGGGTGTTAAGGCCCTGCGTAGCCAGGCTGAGTTGCCCGATCCCGCTGTCGTGGAAATTGTTATCGAAGAATTGATAGCGAACCGAAAGGACGTTGTTGGAGCTCACCTGAAAGTCAAACCGCGGACTCAGGTTGGTTAAGGTACGGGGCGTGGCGACGGCTTGGCTGAACGAAGTCGGGGCGTAATTGGGCGCAGGGCCGAGAACTTCCGCGGATATGACGGAGTTGTCGTCAATGTTGCGGCGAAAGATATTGAAGAAGAATGAGGCCTTCTTGCCGAGCGGGCCGCCCACGCTGGCGTTGAATAAATCCGTGTGAAACCCCGGTTCGTTCACGGCGAATGGATTTCGCGTGTCGAAAGGCGAAAAGTCCACACTCTCCATGATCTGGCCATGGAGTTTGCTGGCGCCCGGCCGCGTGGTGATTTCGATGCGCCCATAGCCCACCTTGTCATATTCCGCAGAAAAGGGATTCTGATTGATGCGGATTTCCAGGATATCCGCTTTCGGGGGAAGTTGGCCGGCGGTAAATCCATCAATGTAAATCTGGCCGCCGTTGGGACCCGCGGAGGGCCCCGCCAAAGCTTCCAGTTCAGATTGCAGTTCGTCCGGGTCGTCGGAGAGCGCATTCAGATCCTCTCCCTTGATCACCAGAGCGGTGGCGTTGTCCTGGGGATTGATGCCAACCTTGGTGGTTTGATCTGTCACCTCCACCTTCTCAACTTCCTCCGTGATCTGGAGAGCGATGTTGACTTTGTCCGTCTTGCCTGCAGTCACCTGGACGTTCTGCTGCTCAAAGGGTGCAAAGCCCTTGGCATTGGCTCTGACCGTATAGGTTCCGGGAGCCAGGCCATTGATTTCGTACGTTCCATCCGCATGAACCACGCCCGCCTTGACTTGCCCCGTGGGAGATACTGCGGCCACCTGGGTGCCCGGGACACCGGCGCCGGAGGGGTCCGAAACCTGGCCTCCCACGCTGCCGGAGGGGTTTTGCGCCAGGAGTAAACCTGGGGAAAGCAACGAAAGGAACAGTAATTCCACCAGGGGCGCTCGCGCTCCAATGGTCCAAAATCTCATTCTGGCTCCTCAAATCGCGCTAGGGCTTGACGGCTCCGCGGCGCATCAACGGTTCTGGCCCTCCGTGAATATCGGGGGGCATTATGGGCTCAACAGGTATGATGCCTGCACAATACAAAAAAGTACCCGCTCCTGCGCGTGTAGCTTCCTTCAACGGCCACTCGCCCTCCCTGAATCAGACGTACCTATGCGTTACGGGGTTTCACATCCTTAACAATTCTCGTAGGGGTGCCCCCCTTTGCCTCGAGGGGTAAGGTAATACTACCAGCGCGGGCCTGCCGTTGTACGGCGATGGCACTTCCGCCTTGACACCCCCCAGCGTGCAAAAATAAGATGGAGGACCTCTTCACTTCAGGTGATCAATCCGCGAGGGATAAAAGCAGGGGAGGGATGGGACGAATTGACATCGCCCAGCACGAGCCAGGAAATCCAGGCCCAAAGGGATGCTCGGGAACTTGCGCGCTTTGGCTACGCCCAGGAACTGCTGCGGAGCATGGGCGGCTTCTCGAACTTCGCCATTTCCTTTTCTATCATTTCCATACTCACCGGCGCCATCACCCTGTTTGACTATGGTTTGCAAATGGGCGGCCCGCTGGAAATGACCCTGGGCTGGCCGCTGGCTTCGGTGGGAACGCTGTTTGTCGCCCTGAGCATGGCGGAACTATGCTCCGCGCTGCCTACTTCCGGAGGCACCTATCACTGGTCGGCGGAGCTGGGCGGCCCCACATGGGCGTGGTTCACCGCCCTGCTCAATATTGTGGGGCTGGTCACTGTGCTTGCGGGCATCGACTATGGCTGCGCACAGTTCCTGGCGCCAATTCTGGGGCTCGCGGCCTCGAACCGGGTTCTGCTTATTACCTACGCGCTTATTCTTGCCTCGCATGGCTTTATTAATCACTATGGGATTCGCTGGGTGGCCCGGCTTAACGATCTCAGTGTCTCCGTCCATATCGTTGGTGTTCTTGTCCTGATTGGGGGGCTGTGGATTTTCGCTCCCAAGCAGCCCCTGAGCTTTCTTTTTTCGCGTGCTTCGTCGAGCACCATTCATGCCCCTTATGGCTGGCTGTTCATGCTGGGACTGCTTCAGGCAGCGTGGACCTACACCGGTTATGACGCTTCGGCCCACGTGGCGGAAGAGACTATTGATCCGCGGCGCCGGGCGCCCTGGGGCATTGTTCTCTCGGTGGTGGTCTCGGGATTTTTCGGCTATCTCCTGATCCTCTCTTTGACCTGGGTCATTCCCAGCATTTCCAGCGTGCTCAATGCCAAGGATTCAGCGGGGAATCCTCTTCCGGCGGTGCTCGCAATCGTCACGGCCGGGCTGGGGCAGCGAGCCGGGAACGCCGTCATGCTGCTGGCAGTTGCCGCGATGTGGTTCTGCGGGCTGGCCACCGTCACTTCGGTTTCCCGCGTGATATACGCCTTGGCGCGTGACAAGGGGTTGCCGCTGGCCAATTTCTGGCGTAAGACCAACCCTCGGCACAAGACTCCCGCGGCCGCGATTTGGTTCTCGGTGATCGCGGCATTTATCGCCCTGCTTTATAGCGCGTCTTATTCCGTTGTCACCTCCCTCAGCGTCGTGGCGTGTTACCTGGCCTATAACATCCCGGTCTATTTAGGCTGGCGGCGGAAGAGACAATGGATCGACAAGCGCGGCCCCTGGAATCTAGGCCGGCACAGTAATTTGATTAATGTTCTGGCGCTCATCTGGACAGTTTTCATCTGTACGATTATGATCATGCCTCCCAATGCCCTGGCGGGCATCAGCATGGCAGTGGTGTTCGCCGTGCTCTACGCGTTACACCGGCTTACGGGCCCGCATGAAATCCGCAAGCCCGCTTGGCCTGCGGAGGAAGATTCCATCACGCTCATTTCTCAACCTTGAGGTCAATTATGGATGCCGCACGCATCAAGCAGGATTTAAGGCCCTACAAGCTATACATTGACGGCAAGTGGACCGGGTCTTCGAGCACGCTGAGCATTCCCGTGATGAATCCCGCTACCGGGGAAGAACTCACCACCGTGCCTGATGCGAATGCGGAAGACGTGGACCGGGCCGTGCGGGCTGCCCGCCGCGCTTTCGAAAGCGGCGTATGGCGCAAGATGGACGTCTCGGCGCGCGAACGTATCATCTGGCGCATCGGTGAGTTGATTGAGAAGCACCGGGAAGAACTGGGGCTGCTCGAATCGCTGAACAACGGGAAGACATTTCAGGAGGCGTTGCGCGGCGATATTCCTCCCACCGCCGACATCTTTTATTACTACGCGGGCTGGGCGCGCAAGATCTACGGTGAGACCATTCCTGTCGACGGGAATTATCTGAACTACACTCTGCGCGAGCCGGTGGGCGTGGTGGGAATGATCACAGCATGGAACTATCCCATGTTGCTGGCGGCGTGGAAAGTTGCGCCGGCGCTGGCGGCGGGCTGCACGATGGTTATCAAGCCCTCGGAGATGACTCCCCTCACCACTTTCAAGCTGGCGGAATATTGCCAGGAGGCGGGCGTGCCGGACGGGGTGGTAAACGTGGTGACCGGCTATGGGCCGACGGCCGGCGAGGCGTTGGGGCGCCATATGGACGTTGATAAGGTGGCGTTCACGGGCAGCGTGCGCACCGCGCGAGCGCTGCTAAAGGCTTCCGGCGAAAGCAACCTGAAG
Organism: Terriglobia bacterium; assembly: GCA_049519635.1. Classification (GTDB taxonomy): domain Bacteria; phylum Acidobacteriota; class Terriglobia; order UBA7540; family UBA7540; genus Bog-366. The sequence continues at coordinate 5,781 of JBEKQO010000032.1, forward strand.
CGGTTGTCGCTGGAACTGGGAGGGAAATCCCCCAACATTATTTTCCCCGATGCCGATTTGGAGCGGGCCGCCAAGGCGGCGTTTTGGGGAATTTATGCCAACAAGGGGGAGGTTTGCAGCGCCGGCTCGCGGCTGCTGGTTCACGAGAAAATTTATGACGAGTTTGTGGGCAACCTGGCGGAGCGTGCCAGCAAGATGAAAGTCGGGGATCCGCTCGACCCGGCATCGGAGATGGGCTCACAAATCAGCCAGGTGCAAATGGAGAGGATTCTCACCTACATCGATAGCGGGCGTGCGGAAGGCGCGAGTCTGCTGACCGGCGGCGAGCGCGACGTGGAAGGGGACAAGGCCCGCGGATTTTTCGTGAAACCCACGGTATTCGCGGAGGTCAAGCCGCAAATGAAAATCGCGCAGGAAGAAATCTTCGGTCCGGTTTTGACCGCGCTGAAGTTTCGGGATGTGGAGGAAGCTGCGGAAATCGCCAACTCGACGATATACGGATTGGTCTCGGCCGTATGGACGCGCGACATCGGTACGGCGCATCGGCTGGCCCAGCAAATCAAGGCCGGCTCGGTTTGGATTAATGCTTACAATTGTTTCGATAGCAGCTCGCCCTTCGGCGGTTACAAGCAGAGCGGGTTCGGCCGGGAAATGGGACCGCACGCTTTGGAGTCCTATACGCAAGTGAAATCGGTTTGGGTTTCGCTGGATTAGAGCAGTGGCTAGTGGATAGTGGCTAGTGGTTAGTGGACTGTAGCTGGTGAATAGTCGTTAGTACTAACCACTAACCACTAACCACTCCGCCCACTAACCACTAGCCACTGCCCTTCAAACGAGGTACGTATGACCTTCGACGAAATCAAACAACTCTTCACCACCCACCACATTGAAAAGGTAAAGCTGGGCGGGTTCGATGTGGACGGCGTGCTGCGAGGGAAATACATCTCGCTCGAGAAATTCTCGTCGTCGGCCGGCGCGGGCTTGGGATTTTGCGACGTCATCTTCGGCTGGGACAGTTCCGACGCCCTCTACGATAACGTCCGGATGACAGGTTGGCATACGGGATACCCCGATGGGGTGGCTCGAATCGATTTTTCCAGCTTTCGGATTTTGCCCTGGGAACCGGACACCGCTTTTTTCCTTGTCGATTTCTTCAATAAAGACGGCAGCCCGCTGGCGGTCTCGCCCCGGCAAGCGCTGAGCCGCGTCGTCCATCGCGCCGAAACCATGGGGTATGTTCCCAACGCTGCCATTGAGTACGAATACTTTTTCTTCTGCGAAGACCCGCAGTCGCTCCGGCAAAAACACTTCCGCGAACTCGTGCCGTTGTCGCCGGGCATGTTCGGTTACAGCTTTCTGCGCGCTTCGGTGCACTCCGACCTCGCCCATACGATTTTGAATTCCATGCACGCGATGGGAATCGAGATCGAGGGGTTCCACACGGAGACCGGCCCCGGCGTGTACGAGACGGCCCTTCGCTACAGCGACGCGCTGAACGCCGCTGACCAGGCCGCCTTGTTTAAGACCGTGGTAAAAATCCTGGCGCAGAAACACGCCCTAGTGGCCACGTTCATGGCTAAGTGGAATAGCAATTTGCCGGGTTGCAGCGGGCACATCCATCAGAGCCTTGTGGACGCCCAGGGGTCCAAGAATCTCTTCTATGCGCCGGAAGGCGAGGGCGAGATGTCAGGCCTGATGCGCCATTTCATGGCGGGACAGCTTGCCTTGATGCGTGAGTTTGCCGTTATGTTCCTGCCCACGGTGAATTCCTACAAACGCACGGTGCCGGGCACCTGGGCGCCCACCAACGTCACCTGGGGAATCGATAATCGCACCACCGCGCTGCGTGCCATCCCCGCCGGCAGCAAGGCCACTCGCGTTGAAAACCGGTTGCCGGGCGCGGACTCCAACCCGTACCTGGCGCTCGCAGCAAGTCTGGCGTCTGGGCTTTATGGCATCGAGAAGAAGCTGGAGCTTCCCGCGCCTACGGTGAATGCATACGCGTCCCAGGCGCCGCCGCTGCCCTCCACGCTGGAAGAAGCTACGGCGCTCTTTCTTGCCAGCGAGGCGGCGCGCGAATCCTTTGGCGCGGATTTTGTGGAGCACTACGCGGCCACTCGCCAATGGGAAGTGCGTCAATTCCGGCAGGCAGTGACCGATTGGGAATTGGCACGATATTTCGAGATCATCTGAGCGGTGGCGAAGATTGTCATACTGTCATCCTGAGCGCAGCGAAGGACCCCGGCATTTTGCAGGAGAAGGGTAGCGCGGACCTGCTTTTCAGGTCCGCGGCTTTTCCTTTTCCATCGAGGACGAGCCGCGGACCTGAAAAACAGGTCCGCGCTACACCTGCTTCGCCTGCGGCTCCTCAAAATGACCGTGACAAAGAGTTTTTCCGGTACTTATCGAGTGTCCTGAGTCAGAAGTTCGTTGATGAAGTCAGCCCAGACGGGGCTTCGGAAATTCCGCTTTCACTATAGCGAATTCTGCAACGAATTTCTGACTCAGGATACTCGCTGATATCTGACCGCTGAAAGCTGAGAGTTGATTATCCTATGCCCAATATGATTTCAAGATTCTCCTTTCCCACCCGAATCGTCTTTGGAGCCGGGGCCGTGCGTGAACTGGGCAACGAAGCGAAACGACTGGGAATCGCGCGGCCGCTTTTGGTGACGGACGGTGGTGTGGTTGCGTGTGGACTGGCTGACCTGATTCTGGCGGAGTCGGGCCGCGCGGGCCTGGCTGCGGCGCTTTTTGAGGATGTGAACCCCAATCCGGTGGAGAAGAATGTCCAGGATGGGTTGGAGGCTTACCGGCGCGGAAATTGTGACGGCGTGATCGGCCTGGGCGGTGGCAGTCCGCTCGACGTCGCCAAAGCCATCCGCTTGGCGGTTACCCACCCATTTCCACTCGAGCAATATGACGATCAATTGGATGGCGGGGCCAGAATCCGCGATGACATCCCGCCCATGATCGCCATTGCTACCACCGCGGGCACGGGCAGCGAAGTGGGGCGAAGCACCGTCATTATACTGAAGGCGACGGATCGCAAAACGGTGATCTTCAGCCCGTACTTGATGCCCAACGTGGCCTTGGCTGATCCGGAGCTGACTCTGGGCATGCCGCCGAAGATTACCGCTGGGACAGGATTGGACGCGCTCACGCACAATGTGGAAGCTTACCTGGCGCTGGGTTACCATCCCCTGTGCGACGCCATTGCCCTTCAGGGAGCCAAGCTCGCTCTTCAAAATCTCCCGCGAGCGGTTCGCAACGGAGAGGACCTCGACGCGCGAAGTAACATGCTGATGGCGGCAATGATGGGAGCAGTGGCGTTCCAAAAGGGGTTGGGCGCTGTACATTCTCTCGCTCATCCTCTTTCGAGCATTGCCAATCTGCATCATGGCACCACGAATGGCATTCTTTTGCCGCACGTGCTGGAGTTCAACCGCCCTGTGTCGGAGGAACGCCTGCGCGACCTTGCCGTCGCCATGGAAATCGATGGTTCAAAAGGTTCGGCCGCAGAAGCCGCCGCGGCTCTCATCGCGCGGGTGCGCCAACTCTTGCCGGAAGTCGGCATCCCTGTAACTCTGGGTGCTCTAGGTGTGACCCGCGGCCTGATTCCAGTGTTGGCCAGGAAAGCCATGGAAGACGCCTGCCACCAGTCGAATCCCCGGCCTTGCACTGAAGCTGATATGATTGCGCTTTATGAAAAAGCGCTATGAAAGACCGCAATGGCTCGTCGCGTCGAACCTCATAATCGCCCAGCATGACTTAGCCCGGATTTCTCACCAGGCTGAAACGCTCTTGGGGGCTGCCGGCAGGGCGGGGCTTCAGCCCCGCCGAAATCGCGGCTCCAACCCTTGTCCGTCCCGCGCCCCTCGCAGCTTGCGAACGCAAGCAGCGGGGGGCGCGGGACACGAGAAAATTCAGAAAGGCCCTCTAACGGCGGGGCTGAACAGGCTGCGGAAAAACTCTGTGGCGCTTGGCGCTACCACTGTCAGCACCACCCCGGCGCTCGGCGCGCCACCCCTCCTCATCTGAGGAGGGGAGCGTTTTCAACAACTCCCCTCCTGATTCAGGAGGGGTGGCGCCTTGGGCGCCGGGGTGGTTGTGCGCCGGGGATAATGTTTCCGCAGCCTGAGAAGCCCCGCCCTTCCAAAATCGTGGTGAGAAATGCGGCGTAGGGGCGGTTCGCGAACCGCCCCTACGCCGCGCCTCGGAACTTCTGGCGCGGACGCGGAGGCGGTGTTAGTATTTGCCGCGCAATCGCGGGAGACAAATTTATCGGACTTAGCGAAGGGAGTCTGGATGAGAATCGGATCGCACTGGGATCTTAAGGCTGCACGCGGTGGCAGGCAGGGTTGGGGAGTGTACGCGCAGCGCGTTCAGTTCATCGTAATATCCGTACTGATGGGCGCCGCGGTGGCGGCCGCGGACGTCAAATTGCCGGCGCTGATCAGCGACAACATGGTGTTGCAGCAGGGCCGGCAGGTGGCGATTTGGGGAACGGCCGACGCGGGCGAGCAGGTTACGGTGAGCCTGGGCGAACAGAAGGAGACAGACACGGCTGATTCCAATGGGCAGTGGAAGGTGGAGTTGGGGCCGCTGAAGAAGGGCGGACCTTTTGATATGACCGTGGCAGGAAAAAACACCGTGACCCTTCACAACGTGCTGGTGGGCGAAGTGTGGGTGTGCTCCGGCCAGTCGAACATGGAGTTTGCTCTGTGGAATCACGGTGTGTTCGGCGGCGCAAAAAACACGGAGGAGGAAGTCGCGGCGGCGAATTACCCCCTGCTGCGGCTTTTCATTGTGAAGAAAGCGGTGTCGGGAAAACCGCAAAGCGACGTGCAGGGCCAGTGGGTGGTGGCAACCCCCGCGACGGCCGGGAATTTTTCCGCGGTGGGATATTTTTTCGGCCGCGATTTGCATCGGACCCTGAAGTTTCCGGTCGGGATGATTGACTCCTCCTGGGGCGGGACGGAGGCCGAGGCCTGGACAAACAATGAGGCTTTGGAAGCGGACCCCGACCTGAAGGTCGTGGCGGATTCCTGGCGGCAGAGGATTGCCGAGTTCCCTCACGTCCTGGAACAGTATGAGCAGAAACTGGGAGAATGGGAGAAGGCCGCGGAAGAGGCCGAGGCCAATGGCAAAGACGCGCTGCCCGTTCCCGACGCTCCGAAGGACCCCCGCAGCCATCCTTGGCGGGATGCCGGGTTGTGGAATGCGATGATCGCGCCCCTCACCCCTTTTGCCATCGCGGGAGCCATTTGGTATCAGGGTGAATCGAACGCGGAATTTGCTTACCAATACCGGAAGGTTTTCGCCACGATGATTCAACAATGGCGCAGCTCATGGGGCGAGGGAGATTTTCCGTTTCTGTTCGTTCAGCTCGCCAGCTATAGTCCGGGCGCTAAAAATCCCGATGCCTGGGCCACCCTGAGGGAATCGCAGGAAAAAACCCTGGCGTTGCCGAAAACCGGAATGGCCGTGGCCATCGACGTCGGCGAGTCCTTTGATATTCATCCCAAAAACAAGCAGGAGGTGGGGCGGCGTCTGGCCCTGGCGGCGGAAGGCGTTGCGTATGGCCGCAAGGTCGAGTACGTGGGGCCGACTTTCAAATCCTTACGCGCGGTCAATGGGAGCCTGCATCTGCAATTTACTCATCTGGCCGGGGGCTTGGTTGTTCGCGGCCAGAGTCTGATGGGATTTGAGATCGCCGGGGAGGATCAGCAATTTTTCCCCGCGGAGGCGAAAGTCGAGGGCAATGAGGTGGTGCTTTCCAGTTCCCGCGCTCCGCAGCCTGTGGCCGCGCGGTACGCCTGGGCGAACGATCCCAAGTGCAACCTCTATAACAAGGTGGGGCTACCGGCGCCTCCGTTCCGTACCGATGACTGGGCGGTTTCAACTCAGGGATTGGTTCGCACGGAAGCCTTGAAGCTCTGGTGAGGTGGCAGCAGAATCCATGATCCAGACGAGCCCGTTGAAGTGGTTGGTCATTGGCGTTGGCGATATCACGACGAAGCGGGTGATCCCTGCTCTGCTGGAAGAAGCGCACAGCGAGTTGTGGGGAATTGTCACGCGCGACCCGGCGAAGGCCGCACCCTACGGAGTGCGGGCCTTTACGGATCTGGACGCGGCGCTGGGCCCCGGCGGAGCGGACGCGGTCTATGTGGCATCGCCCGTGTTTCTCCACACGCCGGAGACGCTCGCCGCGCTCGGGGCGGGGAAGCAGGTGCTTTGCGAAAAGCCCATGGCGATGAATTACGCTGAGGCGCTGTCGATGGTCGAGGCTGCGCGCGCGGCGGGCAAGACGCTGGGCGTTGCCTACTATCGTCGCGCGTATCCCAAGGTGGCGCGCGCGAAAGAGTTATTGCGGCGGGGGGCGATTGGCCAGCCGCTGCTTGCTTACATTACCTGTTATGAGTGGCGAACGAGTGCGGAGGCCAAGCGGGCGTGGCAGTTTGATCCGGCTCTGGCGGGTGGCGGGCCGCTCTTTGATATTGGTTCTCACCGCATCGATGTGCTGAACTTCCTTTTCGGTGAACCCCGGCGGGTGGCGGCCCAGTTGTCGAACGCGGTCCACGCGACGGCCGTCGAGGATGGCGCGACCGTCCTGATCGAGTATGCGAACAAAGTACGCGGCATCGTCGATGTGCGTTGGAACTCGCACGTGAAAAAGGATGAATTTCGCATCATCGGCAGCGATGGGGAAATGGACCTCACTCCTCTTAGCGGCCCGGAGCTGGTTTACCCCGGCGGGCGCGAGGAATTGCCTCCCCATGCGAACTTGCATTTCCCCTGTATTGAGAATTTCGTGGCGGCGGTGCTTGACGGCGCCCCGCTGCTCGCGAGTGGCGCCAGTTCACTCTGGACCGATTGGGTGACGGAGCAGGCGGTGGCTTCATCGGCCCAAAGCCGCGCGGCAGTGTCGCGCCCCTTCATCGATCGCTCGGAAACTTGATCTAAGGATTCAATTCCATGGCCAACCAAAAAGTGAAGCGCTACGGCCAACTGATCGGCCTGAAGCCGGAAGCTTACGAAAAGTACGTTCAGCACCACGCCAATGTTTGGCCCCAGGTCTTGCAGACGATCACTGATTGCAATATCCGCAATTACACCATTTTTTTCAAGGACAACATGCTATTTGCCTACTTTGAATATCTCGGCGAGGACTTTGCCGCCGATATGGCGAAGATGGCCGCCGATCCCGTGACGCAGGATTGGTGGGCGATCATGGGACCGATGCAGCAGCCGATCCCCACGCGAGGAGAAGGCGAGTGGTGGGCAAACATGCAGGAAGTGTTCCATACCGATTGAAGCCGCGCCGGAGTGACGCTTGGCGGCGTTATTTCAACAATTGATAGGGTCGGCGGCTCCTCTCACCGATCGCCCCCAAGTGCCGCGGACCTAAAAAACAGGTCCGCGCTACGCTTGCTCCCGCATTTTTGTAATTCATCAAGGCTCGTTGTAGCCCAGGGTTCCGGCAAAGTCGCGGACTTCGCCTACCTCCATGGCCATGCATGCATCACCCGCGAAGAAACCCCTCACCCCCCGCCCTGCGGTCCCCCCTCCCCCCGAGGGAGAGGGAGAGAAATCAGAATCCCAGCCCTCTCCCAGGGGAGAGGGTGCCCGACGGAGGAGGGCAGGGGAGGGGTCGCTTTCAACGCCATTAGACTTTGACGGTGCCCTGGTTGTAGCCTCCCTCCGCTTGACAACTTAAATAGCTGTGATATACTAGCTTAGGGGGTTAGCGCCTGTTGGCGGGCGGAAGGCGGGGTATCGTGGACAGTAGACGGTAGACAGCAAGCCGGACACTGACTCCTGGCTTCAGAACTCCAACCGACCAGGAGGCACTCTTCACTGCCTTTTGAAGATTCCAGCGTGCGCCAATTGCCACGGCTCTCCACGATGTACTAGAATCAAAGGAGGTTAGCGTGGATGGAGAACGCCTCTTGAAATCTAGGTCATTGAAAGTAAGCTATTTAGCTGATTCTGCGGTGGCGCGGGCTCCCCGGCTCTCCACGATGTGCTTGAAAAGAAAGGGGTTTGAAATTATTTTCGAAAATCTTGCAAAAATCTATGTTACTGACAATAAGATAGTTAGCTTATCTTCGGTGGCCAGGGTCATGAAAAAAAAGGGAGTAAAAAAATTGACGTGAGCTACGTTAAGTTATTGAAAACACATGTAGAAAAAATGTCCGTTTTTCGCCTCTCCATGATATTGATGAAAACAAAAGAGTTAACCTCTTCTCTCCATGATGTTGATGAAAAGAAACATGGTTATTGAAAGTAAGGGGGGCATCTGAGGAGTGGCATGTGAGGAGAAAAAGTAAAACTCAAGGGCGGTAAGCCGGGCAGGGCGAGATCCCTCACAAGCCTTAGGATGGCACCACAGCGCCTGTGGCTATCCAGAATCGCAGAACCTCTTCCGGAGATCACTGCTTCGTGGTTGGCCCGGGAATAAGTTGGATGGCGACACGCTTTCGCAGGGTCCCCGGGTACCGGTCCTGTCGTACCACCCGTCCCTGAAAGGGAATGGCCATGCTGTCCGGATGGTATGGCAAGATGACCTCGAGGGTTTCGCCCACCTCATAGCCTTGCTCGGTGGTGAAATATACCCCCGTCCGGGAGACGTTTATCGTTTCGCAAATATCGAAGATGGGCAGACCGTATTTGGTGCGAGTAATTTTGATTGCCAGGTGGATGGGCGCTCGCCCCTTCTGCCTTAGGTCCTTTAGGGATTCGGCTGATTGATGTGCGGGGCCATTAGCCGATGCCTTTGCCCCCGCGGCCCCTCCCGCTTTTAGCGGTGCATCCGCCGCAATCGGCTCTTCCACGACATAAGCCCAACTGGTTGTGGATTTGCAGGTATCGCAAGGGAGGGCGATGGTCAACCCCTCGCCAAGCGATGCGGTCTCCACCTCGTGTAACGATGTGGAAATGGTTTGGTAGCACCGCTGGCATTCCAGCGAAACAACCGGTGCAACATCTCCGGTCTCCCGGACATCCGGGATTGAACCCGGTTCCCAAATCTCCCCGTCCGCGTCGAGCAGTTCGAGTCCGATAGAATACAGACCCTGTTCGGGGCGAGTGTTAATCCATGCCACCCGATAGATGCCTCCGACCTGGGTCCGCATGTTGGTAACGTGCAGTTCAAAGTCGAGATCAACCAGCTTCGGAAGGCGAATCACAATGAATTCCTGGGTGACGCGGGTTGTCGATGTCTGCTCATCGAAATAGCGCTCCTCGTGCGACAGTCCGCGGACACGAACGGCAAGTTTGACCTCGGGAGTTCCGGCAATTTTGTGTCTGCTTTCCATAAACCTCCGCTGGCAAATCGCCCTGGAGAAATGCAACGCCTCTTTCGAGGGCCAAGATTCCAGGGCCGGGTGCGGCCCTGCTTCCGGGCGTAGGCATTTGATTTTAGCACTCCTGGACGAGAAGGGAGAGGTTGCCAGGAGGGACCAACTCGTAAACTGGCTTCGAGAGCGGTTCAAGTATAAAGTGCGATCAGGACAATCATGCCCATTCGTTTCATATCGGCCTCCGGCCTGCTTCCCCGAGGGTTAGGGGGACCTGAGGCCAAAGATCTTTTCCGTATAGGTCCGGCTGCGCCGGAGGTCGTCTTCCAGCGACCGCGTAATGACCGTGCCCTCTTCGTAGGCCAATTCCACAACCAGGAAGCCCCGGTAGTTGATTTGGTGCAAATACTTGGCGACCGGAGAGTAATCAACATCGCCTGCCCCGAAGTCTTCCATCCACACGCCATGCTGCGAGTTCCGCAGGTGCAGACTCTCGACTCGCGTACCCACCCTTTGCAAAAAGGGCATCACTTCCTGGCCCCCGCGATAGGCCCAATGAACATCAACGCAGCAACCGACCACGTCCGGGCTTGTCTGCTGCAACTCGTACCACCATTCGCGCGCGTTGTCGCGGAGTTCGGGGGTGTGATGGTGGAGTAATAGCCTTATTCCCCGGCGCTGCAACGCTGTGCCCAATTGGGTCACGTACTGCACTTGGGTTTTGAGCTCATCGTCGGATTTGCGCCCCTGGTCAGGCTTGGGGCTGGGGTTGGTAATGATGACCCGAGTTCCCAGGGGCTTGAGGAAATCTGCCAACTCCAGAACCGTCTGAATCGACGTCTCGGCGGCTTGCGCTTCGTGCAGTGTAGTTCCCGCGTAGACGCTTTCCGGGTTCAACATATATTTTGCCAGCAGTGCCCGCGTTTGCTCGCGAACCTCCGGCTTGAAAAAGTCGGCGGAAAGCTCCACGCGCCGGTATCCCGCCCGATGTGTTTCGCGCAGCGCGTCGTCCTCGCCTGCGGCCAGGGTCTCTTTCCGGGAAGCGAAATGTTGGATCCAGATGTAGGCCTCCACGGACAGTTTGGGAGCATAACCAACGGCCCCTTTGCCGGGCGAACCCCAGATGAACCCGGGCGGGATAAGCGACGCGCCGGCAAACTTGACGCCTCTCATTAAGAGTGCTCGCCTTGTGCAAGGCGCCGATTTGACCTTCATGGCTCCTCCTTGACCGCCCCCGACATAACCGCAAAGGGATGGTCCTGGTGCCAGGGCCTTAAGCGATCGGCCCAACTGGCGGGATGACTTTACGGCTTGATTCGCGCCGGGTCAAGTGTCTGTAACAGTCCCGTTTTCGTGGGGGAGTCTCCGATAACGGTCGGTCAGGGTGCAGCCCCCTGTGCTAAGATTGACTTCTATTCGAAAAGATCTTGAAGTACGCCAGGACTTGCTATGTCAAACCCGTCCAAGCCCGCTCCCAAGCACTTTGCCGTCAACCGGCAGGCGCAGCATTTGTACCATCTGTTGGAAAGATTTGAGGCGGGAATGGAGTTGACGGGCACGGAAGTAAAATCGGTTCGGGATGGCAAAATTAATCTTAAAGATAGCTATGTGGATGTGCAGAAGGGGCAGGCCTTTCTGATAGATTGTCACATCAGCCCGTATGCGGCGGGGAGCTACTCCAATCATGATCCGCTTCGCGACCGGCGTCTGCTGCTGCACCGGCAGGAGCTTGATAAATTGGCAGGTCGTGTTCAGGAGAAGGGATTCACCCTCATCCCCACCCGAGTCTATCTGAAGAAGAATTTGATCAAGTGCGAGATTGCCCTGGCGAAAGGCAAAAAGGTTTACGACCACCGCGAGGCCTCGCGGCAGCGCACCATCGACCGGGAAGCGCAACAGGACATCCACGAACATCGCCGGCGGCACCAATAGTTGGTCTGGCGAGGACCCATCGGTCCAACAAGGAGATTTGAATCGTGAAAATTGAATTTCGGCTCGACCCGCTTCCGCACCTTTCCACCTCTGCCCTCGTCGTTTACTGTTTCGAAGATGCGCCCGCCTCCAGTGGCACCGTGGAGCGATTGCCGGCGGAAACGCGCAATCTATTGCAGCAATTACAAACGGCGGGGGAACTTGCTGGCAAGGCGTTTGAATGCACGCTCCTCCACTGGCCCACTGGGATGGCCGCAGCAAAGCTGCTGGTGGTGGGAGCCGGCAAGCGCGAAAAGTTTAGCGAGACGCTGCTCCGCCAACTGGTGGGGGCTGCGGTGAGGAATTTGCGTTCGCGCGGGGTGCGAGAATTGGTTTGGATTCTTGCCTCCACCCAACCGGGCACGGTGGCCTCCGTCGTGGATGGCGCATTGGTGGCCGATTATGACGCCGACACCTACCGGACCGAGCGCAATGGCGAGAAGGGAATTGATACCCTTTTGCTGGCGACGGGCGGTGATACGGTGCCGCCTGAAGCGGAGGCCGCCCTCCATCGGGGCCGTATAGTGGGCGAGGCCCAAAACTTCACGCGTGAGCTCGTAAATGAACCCTCGAATTACATGACCCCTACGAAGTTGGCGGAGAGGGCCGGCGAGATGGCCACACGCTTCGGCCTGAAGATAGAAGTGCTGGGGCCCCAAGAAATACAGAATTTGAAAATGGGTGCATTCTGGGCGGTGGCCCAGGGAACCCCGCACGAACCTGCCAAGCTCATCGTGATCCGCTATTCGCCGGAGGATGCGCCGGAACAGCCCGTAATCGGACTCATCGGGAAGGGAATTACCTTTGATAGCGGCGGTATCTCCATCAAGCCCAGCGAGAATATGCACGAGATGAAAACCGACATGGCGGGTGGCGCCACCATGCTCGGCGTCATGCAGGCGATTGCACAGCTCAAGCCACGCGTCCGCGTTACGGCCCTGATTCCGGCAACGGAAAATATGCCCAGCGGCAATGCTTACAAACCCGGCGACGTCATCACCTCCATGTCGGGAAAGACCATCGAAATCCTTAATACTGACGCCGAGGGCCGCCTGGTGCTGGCCGATTCCCTGACTTATGCGAAGCAGCTTGGGTGTACGGTGCTGATTGACGCTGCCACCTTGACGGGCGCCGTCATGGTGGCGCTCGGCACCTTCACCACCGGCGTTTTCGGATGGAATAAGGATTGGGTGAGTCGCGTGTTGGCTGCTGCCAATGCTGCCGGAGAGAGGATGTGGCAACTGCCCGTTGACGACGACTATCGAGATCTGTACAAGAGCTCAATAGCCGATCTTGCGAATACCGGCGGGCGTTATGGGGGAGCGATTACCGGCGCCATGTTCATCGGAGAATTCGCCGGCGACACTCCCTGGGTGCACCTTGATATCGCCGGCACGCGCTGGGCGAACGATGAGAAGCCTTACCGCGGTAAGGGGCCCACCGGCCACGGCGTGCGCACGCTGGTGCAACTGCTGACGGATCTCGCGCCGTAGCTTCGTTGCAGCTCACTGAGGTTATGCCCAAAAACTGTTCGCTCTCCACACATTCTGATGTGCTTGACTTCACACAATCAGTTGTGTAATGTTATTGATGGAGTGAATGATGCCAACGAACCTTGCCATCGATGACCGCCTGATTGAGGAGGCCCAGAAATTGGGCCGTCACCGCACCAAGAAGGATACGGTAACTGCGGCACTCGATGAATACATCCAGCGCCGCAAGCAGCAGTCAATTTTATCCCTTTTTGGAACGATTGAGTACGATCAGGCGTACGATTACAAACGCGAGCGCCGGTGGAAGCGAGCTTGAATACCCTAATTGATACTTCTGTGTTATCACTTGCGTTGCGGCGTAAGCCCCAGGACTTAAGCGCGGCCGAGCGGTCAGTGGTCGCTGAATTGTCAGAGGTAATCCAAGAAGGCCGTGCCCGCATTATCGGCCCCGTACGGCAGGAATTGTTGTCCGGGATCAAAAACCTGGCTCAATACGAAAAACTTCGCCTTACGCTTCGAGCCTTCCCGGATGAACCGATTGACACCCGCGACTACGAATCGGCGGCAAAAGCGGGCAATGACTGCCGGTCAAAGGGAATGGGGGTCTCGGCTGTTGACATCCTGATCTGCGCAGTAACACTTGCCCGCCAGTGGTCAATTTTCACGATGGATCCGGATTTTAGGAATTACGCACGTGTCCTCCCCATTAAGCTCCACTCGACCCGCGGGTGAAGATACCCAACCTCAAGTGTTCATGCAACTTTACATGCGGTCGGGAATTTCGATGCCCATCTGTTCGGTGGCCAGAGTCAGGGTGCGCTCCGTGAGGTAGACGAGGTAGAGCAGGAACTGTTGGCGCGCCAGGTCCGGCTCACTCAGGATGTGGAAGTGATGATAGAAATTGTTGAAGGCTTGCCCGAGGCGAAATGCGTATTTGGCCACCACGGCGGGTTCTTCGCTCCCAATCGCTTGCGCCACCACGGCCTCCAGTTGGCTGGCCAGCAGGGTTAGTTCCCAAAACGCCGGCCCATCCCCCCCCTTGAAAAAGTCCTGCAACTGTTCCGGGGTGAGGGCGGTGGATAATTGCGCGGGTTCGAACTCCGGGCGTGATTCCTGGAATTTGCGAATGATATTGCGGGCGCGCACCGTGCTGTATTGGAGGTAGGGTCCCGTTTCGCCCTCGAAGGCCAGGGCTTCCTTGAAATCAAAAGCGATGATGACCCGGCGCGAAAACTTCAGCAGGAAGTAGCGCAGCGCCGCCACGGCGATCTTGCGCGCGTAGTCTTGCACCTCGGCGGGCTCCTGCGCCATGTTGCGCGAACTTACTTCCTCTGCGGCGCGGGCGATCAGCGTATCAATCAGGTCATCGGCCTTGACCCCCTGGCCCTTGCGGCCGGAAACCTCCACGTAAGGTCGCTGCCGGTCCTCGTCACTGAGCGGGATACCCATCTCCTCGGCGCAGCGCGATGTTAGTCCCACGACTTCATAGGCGAAATGGTGAAGGTTCGCGGCGCGTTCGTGGTAGCCGAGCGCGTGAAATGCGGCCTTGACGATGTTCTGGAGATAGGACTGGCGCGTATCAATCACGGCGTAGGCGGCGCTGGCCCGCCCGAACGGCGGCGCATCGGGCTGGCCGTTCACGGTGGTGCGCCACACGCTATGGCCGTCGGGGTAGCGATGGAAGCGGGAATATCCAAAATCCTTTCCCAACAAGGCAAACTTCCAGAGATGGTAGGCAATGTCTTTGCCGACGTAGGTCACGGTGCCGTTCGAGCGCACGATGATCTTGATATCGTCGGCGTCTGGCGGCTCGCTTTCTCCCTCTGCCCCCGGGTCCGCCAGATCCATAACCCAACAGCCGGCATTCTTGCCCGCGTCTTCAAAGCGGATGGCATTTTGTTTCTTCAGCAGCTCGAAGGCGGCATTCCAGAACTGGAGTTTCAGGATCTCGCTTTCCTGGGCAAGCAAGTCATACTCGATGTTCAGGCGCGACATCGTTTCCAGATGGGTGCGGACGATGGCGGTGGAGATCAGGTCCGCCATGGCCGCGGTTTCGCCGTGGCCTTCTTCGATGTCCTTCAAGGCTTGGGAGCGGAGCTTCAAAATTTCCTTGTCTTCCTCATATAACTGGAAGACGCGCGCGTAAAGGTCCCAGCAGTAGTAGTCGAACCGCTGCGAGGTACTGTGGATCAACCCTTCAACATCTTTCAGGGTTTTCTTCTCCAAGTGGAGGAATCCCACTACCACGTCGGCAACCTGGACGCCCGTGTTATCAATGTAGTTCTGCACCTCGACGTTCTCGCCGCTGAAGCGCAGCAGGCGCACAAACGTGTCGCCCAAGACGGCGTTGCGAAGATGGCCGATGTGCGCGGCCTTGTTGGGATTGATACTGGTGTGTTCCACCAGAATTTTGCCGTGCCCGCTGCTGCCAGGGGCTGCATTCGAACTCCGCAGAGCAAAGAGCCGGGCGGCGGTTTGGGCGCGGTGCAGGTGAAAATTCAAATAGCCGGCTCCGGCTATGGTGACGCGCTCCACTCCTTCCAGTGCGGAGACGAGGGGAACGAGTTGCTCGGCAATTTTGCGAGGCGGCTGGCGCAACTGCTTGGCCAGCTCAAAACACCCTGCCAGAGAGATGTCGCCCATCTCCAGGTTGGGAGGTGAGTCCAGCGCAGGAGAGGTAACTTCCAGATGGAACGCCGTGCGCACGGCCTCCACAAACTTAGACTGTATCCGGTGTTGGATCTCAGGTAACAATGGGCTCTCCCGGTTCTGCTGTCGTTGGATGCGGCTCTACCGAACAAGGTCCGAACCGCCTTTACGGAGCAAGTCGTGATTGCTGCGATGAATATGGGATTATATCAGAGCCCCTGGGCTGCGGAGAAACCCTTTGCCCGGCGGCAGTGCTCGAATTTGGTGCAGGGGCGGTTCGCGAACCGCCCCTACTTTTCATCGCCTCGATCCGCGGGTTTCACGTACGGCTACTGATATTCCTCCGCTCCGGCGAGGGCCGAGCAGGGCGCGGTGCCGCGTCCGGCCAGACTTTCAACGCTAAAGAGAACCGTGTCTTACTTGCCTCAAATGAGTTAATACCTGCCCGGCAGCATTTCTCGAGTTTTCCCCCGGGGAATGTGTGCCAAGAATGTGTTCTTGCAGGCTGACGGCTTTTCAACTACTCTTCGGCAAAAGATAGGAGGCATCATGACTCGATTTGATTGCTCACCGGCCCGTGTCCATTTGAGCGATCCGCTTGGACGGCTGCAGGTGGGGTGGTTGTGGCTCGCCGCTTTTGCGGAGTGCATGATTTTGACAACAATTTTGGCTGCAATACCGGCGTCGCTGGGTGACTTTGAAGAGGAAATTGACGTTGGCGGGCCTCTGCGCGCGGGTTCCGCGACGTTTGACGCCTCAAGTGGTGAATACCGCATCACGGGTGGCGGCGCCAACATGTGGGCACAGCAGGATGCGTTCCATTTCCTTTACCGGCAAGCTTCCGGGGATTTAACCTTGACGGCCAATGTGCGTTTTCCTGTACCTGGCGGGAGTCCGCACAAGAAGGCAGGCTGGATGGTCAGGCAGGGTTTGGGACCGAGCGCACCTTACGCGGACGTTGTTGTGCATGCAAGTGGACTCACCAGCCTGCAGTACCGCCTTGCCGAGGGTGGCCCCACGCAGGAAATTCAGTCAAAGATTTCCGCTCCGGAAAGCGTCCGGCTGGTTCGCCTGGGAAACACGTTTTCGTTATGGGCGTCGCGTGCGGGTGGACCCATGGAGTTGGCCGGGTCGGTCGAAGTCCCCCTGCAAGACCCCGTGTACGTGGGTTTGGCGGTGTGCGCTCACGACCCCGCCGTCCTGGAACAGGCGGTGCTCTCAGACGTGAGTATGCTTGGAGGCAAGCAAGAAGCAAGGAGCGACGCGCCCGTGGAAAGCCGCTTGGAGGTGATTTCCCTGGACGGGCGCAAGCGGCGCGTCGTCTATAGTGCCCAGGACCGTTTTGAAGCGCCTAATTGGTCGCGCGACGGAAAGTTTCTGCTCTTCAATCGTGCCGGCCGGCTCTACACTTTGCCCGTAAAAGGCGGTGAGCCGAAGCCGCTCGATACCGGCGATGCCTTGCACTGCAACAATGACCATGGATTTTCGCCGGACGGCAAATGGGTGGCCATCAGCAATTCGCCCAGTGGGCCTTCACTGGTATACGTACTTCCGGTTGTGGGCGGCCAGCCGCGGCAGGTGACGGAGCGCGGTCCCTCTTATTTTCATGGCTGGTCGCCGGACGGCAAGACGCTGGCCTTCTGCGGTGAGCGCGGCGGCAACTTCGATATCTATACGATTCCCGTCGAGGGTGGCGAGGAGCGGCGTCTGACGGACGCGCCGGGCCTGGACGATGGTCCGGATTACTCGCCGGACGGCCAACACATTTACTTCAATTCGGAGCGCACCGGCTGGATGCAAATCTGGCGCATGAAGCCCGATGGAACCGCTCAGGAACAAGTGACCCACGACGATTACGCCAATTGGTTTGCGCATCCTTCGCCCGATGGCAAGTGGCTGGTGTTCATTTCTTTCGACAAGCATGTGAAAGGACACCCGCCCAATAAGGACGTCACGCTGCGCCTCATGCCCACCGCGGGCGGTGAGCCGCGCGTGCTGGTGAAGCTATTCGGCGGGCAGGGAACCATGAACGTACCGTCCTGGTCCCCGGATAGCAAGCATCTGGCCTTCGTGAGTTATCGCCTGCTGAAGCCTTAGCTGCGCATGCTTGGATATCCTTAGTGGCCCGCAGAAAGGGCGGGGCGCCACAGGCTGCGCAAAAACCCGGCCTATTGCGCAACCGCATGTTGGGGTTCAATTGAAGAGATTCCGAAATTCATCCAGGAAGGGCCGGCACTTTCCTTAGCAGTGTCCAATCTTGCCAAATTCATCCGTGCAAGCTCATTCCCCGGGTCTGCCTGGACCGCCTCCATGAGGGCGTGTCGGGCACCTTCCCCATCACCCAAGTTCGCAAGCGTTGCCCCGAAAGCATTGAGGCACTCAGAAAGCGTCAGCCCCATTTGAATAGGATTCCTGAAGCTAGAGATGGAAGGGGTCTGTCTCGACGCTTCCGTTCGGGAAGCCTGAAGAGACACTAAAGCGACCGCGAAGTTTCTGCGCGTGAGGTCTGAAGGGCTAATTTGAAACGCGATGTAGAGGTTTGCCACTGCCTCTTGTTGTCGATTAATCTCGGCAAGACGCGTTCCCAATTGGGTATAGGCCGCAACCAGGTTTTGTTGCGCCTTCTGTGCGATTTCGCCGGAAGGTTCTAATAAGAGGCTAGAACCAAACTCTTGGATCGCCTTGTCAATGGCATTCCTTCTTCCGTATTGAATTCCCCGGTTGATGTGTGTCGCGGCAAGATTACGCCTCGTCAAACGATTCTCAGGTTGCAGCTCAAGCACGAGCTGATAGACAAAAATCGCTGCGTCGTAAATTCCCCTTTCAGCGAACCCATTGCCCGAGTTCATCAGCATCCCGGCAAGTCTCGGATCATGCTTAAAGGCAAGTTCGAAATGAGTCTTTGCCTCAGCGGGGAGGCCATTCTGCAAGAGGAGCACGCCCTTCTGAAATTCGTTGGCCGCCCCGTCCTCGGAAGGAGCTTGCTTCTCAGGCTCGGGGGACGCCCACACTTTCTTGGCTTCTGAAGCGGGCACTAGGACCAGATTTAGGGGAACACCGTCTTCATCAGTCACTTCAACCAGTAACTCCCCACGCGCGTCTCCAAACACTTCCACTACAGTACCCAGGGCGACACCGGAAGTCTCGGGACCCAGGAACCTATTGGGAACCTCGACCACATCTAGAATCTTCGGACTAAGCTCGATGTTCATGACCTTTACTCAGCGTTCAGCGCCTCTGCGTATCTTCTGGACCCCAGAGGCTCTATAGAGCAGGATATTAACACAGGCACATCCGCTTGCTCGATTCTGTAAATCCAAGCGGCCGTGACCACAACGGCTTGGCCACTCAACCCTACGATTTCGTGGAATGTGGTCCAAGGCTCACCGTACAGTTTCTTGAGGCCACGAACCGCCGGCGACCGCGGCAAGCTCGATTTGAGAATCTTAGCTAGTACGTCGGCGTGGCCCCGCTCCATCCCCAAGGCAGATTTGAAGACTCGGGCTTTGTTCTTGCCCCGTGGATGATCCGGGTTGAGGGCATAATCGCGCAGCTTTTCAATCGATACAATTGCCTTCTCGTGCTGGGGCAATATTTGCAAGGAACGTGAGCGCCCAATCCCAGACTATGTTCTAAGACAATTGAATATACCACGGAACGAACTGGTTTATGATTGGTGTTCGAGTCTATGAATGTTTCCAAGTCCCCGAGCAAGCGTAGACCTGTCTTATAGTTCCGCGGCGTTCGGTCTCAAATCCTCGTCTTCTCATCGGCAGGCCAAAGCAAACCATGGAAAAGAAGCAAGCGGATACAAGCCGCGTAGCGCCGGCATGATGGGGCCCACCCCTACCGGGGCTTACGCTGTACTCTGTGCCGCGTAATCCCACGGCTTGCGCCGTGGGCGACACGATACCGCCCCTGTGGGGGTTGATGACGCTCGCATGCCATCGGGCCATTGAAATCCTTCTACCGCAGGAAAAGGCGATAATCGTTTGTTGTCAGCGACGAAAGAGGAGTAAGATGCTCCTTCGAACTAATTGAATAATGTTTTGCGGTGAATCTTCACTTTCTGGGACGGTAACGGTATGGAAACAACTGGCGCACGCACGGCTCGCTGGACGGACCGTGTCGCGCTTGCCATTCAAATCCAGATTTTCGGCTCCGATGTGGGTGGACTGGCATTCACGGAGGATGCGCGGACGCTGGAAGTGAGCCGAAACGGGGCATTGATCATCGTAAACCGGCATCTGACTCCCCAGGAAGAAATCATGATTCGCCGCAAGCAATCCGGCAAGGAAGCGCCGGCTCAGATTGTCGGGCAAGTGCGGCAGGGGCCTGACGGATTTGTCTACGGCGTACGGCTTCTCGATACCAGCGTCAACCTGTGGGACATCAACTTCATTCCCTTGAGCGAGTCGGAACGAGCCGTGGGGCGCACATTACTTGAGTGTGCGAAGTGCCGGCTTCGCGAGGTGATTTATCTGGAGGAGTTTGAAACCGAAGTTTACCACGCCAACCGATTCATCTATCACACCTGCGAGCGCTGCCGCGAGTCGACGATCTGGAATGAGGCGGCACACGAGCCCACAGAAAGAGAGCAGGGGCTTGCCTTGCCGCCACCCCCTCCTCCCCCAC
Source organism: Terriglobia bacterium (assembly GCA_049519635.1). Lineage (GTDB taxonomy): Bacteria > Acidobacteriota > Terriglobia > UBA7540 > UBA7540 > Bog-366. Next base: position 25,831 of record JBEKQO010000032.1, read on the forward strand.
CCGAGCCTACCCCCGCGCCTCGCACCAAAAACGAACGTCGGCACAATCGCATCCATTGCAGTCTCCAAGCCTGCATTCGCTATAAGAAATTCTTCGAGGATGAAGTTCTGGAGGCCAACGACGTCTCGCGCGGCGGCATTTCCTTCCTGACCCGCAAATATCTCGCCCCCGGAACCAAGATTGAAATTGCCATGCCCTACTCTCCGGGCATGGCGAACATTTTCGTTCCGGCGGAAATTGTTCGCCTCAAATTGCTTCCAGACAGGAACCTTTATGAGTGCGGCGCAGCATACCTCAAACGCTCGTAAGCCCGGAGTGGTGTATGGCATTCTAAGATTCCATATTGATAATGGAACGCATTCTCTACGACGCGGGGACTCACTTCTGCCGAATCAATAAGGCAACGCGAAGCACTTTCAGCAATCTGGACAGAAATGGACCGGCGAATTAAGACGCTGCCAAGCCTGTCTGTCCGGAAACCGCGCGGATAGCTTGGCTCTGCGGATAAGCATGAAACAATCAGTCCTCATTGTTGACGATGAACCCGGCATCCGCGAGTCTCTCACCGATGTCCTGCAGGACGAAGGCTATCGTGTGGAATCCGTGGGCAGCGGCGAAGCGTGCATGGAGACTCTCCAGTCCAACAAGTTTGACGCCGTCCTGCTCGACATCTGGCTGCCGGGCCTGGACGGCATTCAGGTCCTGGAAAAAATCCAAGCCCTGGAAGTGCCTCCCACGGTCATCATGATTTCCGGGCACGGCACCATTGAGACGGCAGTCCGCTCCACCAAGCTCGGCGCCTTTGATTTCATCGAGAAACCGCTCTCCATCGACAAGACCCTGCTGACGCTCCGCCACGCGCTGGAACAATCGCGTTTGGCCGCACAAAACCGCGAATTGCGCGCCGAACTGCATGGCCGCGACCGCATCATCGGCGACAGCATCCCCATGAAGGCCCTGCGCCAGCAATTGCAGCTCGCCGCCCCCACCACCGGCCGCGTGCTTATCTACGGCGAAAGCGGCACAGGAAAGGAACTGGTGTCCCACGCGCTGCACAATCACAGCCAGCGCGCCGAACAGCCTTTCGTGGAGGTCAACTGCGCCGCTATTCCGGAAGAGTTGATCGAGAGTGAGCTTTTCGGCCACATCAAGGGGTCTTTTACGGGCGCGCTGGAAGACAAGACGGGCAAGTTCGAACAGGCCCACGGAGGCTCATTATTCCTGGACGAGGTGGGCGACATGAGCTTGCGCACGCAGTCCAAAGTGTTGCGCGTTATCGAGGAGCAGCGCTTCACACCGGTGGGATCGGGCACCAACCTCACCGTCGATGTTCGCATCATTGCTGCCACCAACAAGCACTTGGAAGACGAAATTCAAAAGGGAAATTTCCGCGAAGATCTCTTCTACCGCCTGAACGTAATCCCCTTTTACGTTCCCCCGCTGCGCGAGCACGCGGAGGACATCCCCACGCTGGCCAACTTTTTCCTGGCGGAATTCGCCCGCGCCTATGGGCGCCGCCCCAAGCATTTCGCGGAAACGGCGATGGAAATTCTGATTGCCTATCGCTGGCCGGGAAACGTGCGCGAACTTAAGAATCTCGTCGAGCGCCTGGTGATCATGGTTCCCGGCGAACGGATCGAGCGGCGTCACCTCCCCCCTGCCCTGCACCAGGAAGGGGCGCGCTCCGGTCCTGTCCCCAAGTTCCCGACCGGGGGATTCTCCAGCCTGCAAGAGGCGCGCAGCGCTTATGAGCGTGACTACATTCTCCGGACCCTCGAAGAGCATCAAGGAAACGTCAGCCGCACCGCCGAGGTTCTGGGCCTCGAACGCAGCCACCTCTACCGTAAAATGAAGTCCCTGGGAATTGCCGTCGGGAGTTAATCAGGCCTTTTCACTTTGGGTTAGGAAGCACGGGGTGAAGCCATGCCCTTCCCCCCCATTGAGCGTCCATGCGGGGTGAGAAGTAAGGGCTGAGATGAGCAGCAACCCCTCACCGGCACTCGTTACTCAGGCACCCTCTCCCCAAGGGAGAGGGCATGTAGTTTCTCTTCTCCTCTCGCCTGCGGGGAGAAAAATTGAGTTGTTAATTCCGGTTAACATTAGCCAAAACACAACCGGCCGTGTGCTATCCTCATTTTTCAACCTGCGTGCACGCTCGCGAGACAACCAGCCACCGGCTGGCAGAATCGAAGAATTAGCAACCCGCAAGGGCATCCGCTTAGAAAGGTGGAATCCGATGGCAAAAGTTTTCAGCTTTGCAACAAAGGCTGCAGTTCCGGTTGCCGCGATTCTTCTTGCGGCGTCGCTGGCAGCAGTGGCGCGCGCGCAAGACAAAACGCAACTGACCGGTCACTGGAATTTCAACCAGGACCAGAGCGATGATTCGCAGCAAAAGGTCCAAGATGCGCAGCAAAACAGCAAAATCCAACAAAGCACTGCCAGCGGCGGCGGCAATCCCGGTGGCGGAGGTGGATACCCCAACGGGGGTGGAGGCATGGGGCGTGGCGGCATGGGTGGAATGGGCGGCATGGGTGGAATGGGCGGGATGGGGGGCATGGGCGGAATCGGTGGTGGCGGCATGGGCCGCGGCGGCCGACAGGCGAATCGTGGCGACTCCATCAGCAGCCAAGAGTGGGACCGCCTCGCGGCGAATCCAAAGTTCTTGCGGATCGACCAGCGTTCCGACCAAGTTGTGGTCATCGACGATGACGACCACGCCCAAACCTTTTACCCTGACGGTAAAAAGCATGACGATAAAGATGCGGACGGAAGAAAGATCTCGACCAAGGCCTCATGGGAAGGCGGCGCCTTTATCGCGGAGACCAAGCTGCCCCACTCCGATAAACTCACGCAAACGTTTCGCGTTAGCGAAGATGGCAAGCAGCTCTTCGTGATTGCACGATTCGATGCTTCCTCGCTTAACGGGCCGGTCAGCATCCGGCGCGTGTACGACATGGCCAAAGCATCAGCGCCAGCTTCAAAGTAGGGTTGGGAGACGGCCGACAACTGGCCCATTCAGACGCTTCTCCCACGCGTGGCACAGCCGATCCGCTGGATAGCCTGACGCGGAATTCTCATTGCACCGTAGCGTCTTGGGACGAGGGCGGGTGAGGGGTTACTTGCTCATCCCAGCCCCCCTTTCTCACCACGCGTGGACATTCTTAGGGGGATGCCGAGGCATGTGGCATTTACTCTTTCAAACTCCCGTCGCCCCGATAATCCAGTTCGGCAATGACGGCGCTGTTGTTGCGCCAGTGCGGTTGGACTTTCACGTAGAGTTCAAGATAGACCTGGGGCGGGAACAGTTTTTCCAACTCCTCCCGCGCCTCGATGCCGATTTCTTTCAGGCGCGCTCCGCCGGCCCCAATCACGATCGGTTTTTGCGAGTCCTTCTCCACCACAATCGTGGCGTGCAGGCGCGTGATAGCCGTCCCTTCTTCGAACCCGTCAATAAGCACCGCTGTCACGTAAGGCATTTCGTGCTTGGTGTGGCGGATCACCTTTTCGCGAATAATTTCGCTGGCCAGAAACCGTTCCGGCTGGTCGGTGTATTCGTCGGCAGGAAAGTACTGCGGGCCCTCGGGCAGGCGCTGGACAATCGCTGCGAGTAATTCCTTCAGCCCCTCCCCGCGCAAGGCGGATATGGGAAAAATCTCCTCAAATCCGTAAAGCTTGGAGTAGCGATCCATCAGCGGCAGCAGGTCCGGCTTGTGCACGCGATCAACCTTGTTCAACGCCAAAATCGCGCGCGGAGAGTATTCGTTCAGAAGGTTGATGACAAACTGATCGCCCTTCCCGAATTTCTCGCTCGCATCCACAATCAGCACGGCCAGGTCGCGATCCGCCAACGCCTGCCGCACATAGTTCATCATCTGTTCGTTTAACCGTGAGAGCGGCTTGTGGACGCCCGGTGTATCCATGAAAATCACCTGGGCGTCGGGGCGATGCAAGATCCCCAGGATGCGATTGCGCGTGGTCTGGGGGACGGGCGTAACAATCGAGACCTTGGACTCCACCAGCGCGTTCACCAGTGTGCTCTTCCCGGCATTGGGGCGTCCCACGACAGCGACAAATCCCGATTTGAACGATGCGGTTTCAGACATGGGTAGGATTCTCGGAAAGCAGGCTGGGCGGAATCATCATTCGTACCTTCAGAACCGTCCGCTGGTTTGCCTCCAGCACTTCGAACGTCAAACCGTGACTCTCGACCTTTTCCCCGGCGGCGGGCACATGTCCGAGCTGATTCATGACCAACCCCGCCACGGTTGAGTAATCGTCCCCTTCGAGCGGGACATGCACCTCGCCGGCTATCTGCGCCAACTCGGCGTGCCCGGAGAGGATGTAGGTTAACGGGGACTCCCGGATAATGTCGCGCGCGTGCGGCTCCACTTCATCGCGGATTTCTCCCACGATCTGCTCCACCAGGTCCTCAATCGTAATCAGCCCCGAAACGCTGCCGTATTCATCGATCACCATCGCCATCTGGGTGGTGGACTGCTGTAGCTCTTTCAATAGGTCGTGGAGAGGCTTGGTTTCCGGCACAAAGGGGACCGGCCGCAGGAGGTCGCGGAGCGTCGCTCGCTTCTGCTCATCCGGCGCCAATTCCATCAGGTCGCGCACGCTTACGAAGCCCTCGATGTGATCCATTTGGCCGGAATAAATCGGGTAGCGAGTCAAGCGCTTCGCGCGAAATAGAGTGCGCAGCTCTTCCAGGGAAGCATTAATCTCGATGGCGGCGATTTCCGGCCGCGGCGTCATGACCTCACGGGCCACCTTATCGCCGAATTTCACCACCGATTGCAGCAGCTCGCGCTCCCCTTTTTCAATCAAGCCCTCTTGCTCGCTCGTCGCAATCAGCTCCTCCAGATTTTCCTGCGGCGATGGAGGATCGGGTTCCGGTTCGGTGGGTTCGAGCAGACGAGCGATGGTGGTGGATATCAAGATCGGAAAGGTAAGCGGCAGCGCCCAAAGAACCGCACGCAGCAGCAGCGGCTCCCATTGCTCCAGAATCACTTCCGGTTCGTCGTGCCGCGCCACCAGCAGGAAAGGGATCAATTGATCGGCAATGGCCACGGCGCCCAGGACAATAAGGAGCGCGGTGCCAAGATCACTCCAAAGGTGCTCCGGCCGGCGCCAGATCAGCAGGCCCGTCAATCCCACCGCAAACAAGTGCATGGCGGCGCCGTGCAGGGCGGAGATCGACACGCCCACGCGCTCGCGATTGGGACGGATGTGCATGTGCTCGCTCGGCCCAAACACCTTGCGTGCCCCTATCGGCGTCAACCGCCGCATCAAAAGCCGCAGGTAGGAGGCGACAGAGCCCAACGCCAGCAATACCGCCAGCAGCGCCATCCATGCGATCGTGAGGAAAAGCCGTTGGTCCATAAAAAAAGCGAATTACAAGTCAAAAGTCAAAACGTAAAGCGCAAAGGTCAAAAGTTCAACCGATCTCGGCTTTGCCTTTTGCCTTGCTTTTTCCCCTGGAGCCCGCCACGCCCAGTTGCTCGCGCAACGTCAATTCCAGCGCGACCATTTCTCCGGTATCATGCTCGTGGTCATAACCTAGCAAGTGAAGCACCCCGTGCAGAATCAGCCAGCGAATTTCATTGAGCGTAGAATGTCCTTCGGCGCGGGCATTGTGTTGGGCCGTTTGCACGGATATCACCACGTCGCCCAGAAAATCCGTAAATCCGTCCTGCTCTCGGCGGCGTGACGGCGCCCGCGCTTCCGGCACGGCAGTTCCCGCCCGCTCGTTCCAGGGAAAAGACAGGACATCGGTAGCCTTAGCGTTGCCGCGATAGGCAAGGTTCAAGCGGCGAATCGCCTTATCGTCCACGAAGCAGAGGTTGAACTTTCTGTTCCCCAGCCGCAACCGCTGCTTCAGGTTCCGCGCGAATGCCCACAAGGAGGCGGTGCGAAATGCGTAGCGTTTCTGAAGGTTGACCAGGACGACGCCCCGCACACGCGGAACACGATCCTTTCTACTCATTTCTGTTCGCCATTCGCCTTTGCGGCCCGCACCACGTCGTACTCCTCGTACGCGCGGATGATGCGCTGCACGAGGCTGTGCCGGACCACGTCGCGCTCGGTAAAGTAAATGATGCTGATTCCGGTTACCCTGCCGACGACTTCCACCGCCTCGACCAGCCCCGATTTGCGCCCGTTGGGAAGATCGATTTGCGTCACGTCGCCCGTGACCACGGCCTTGGAATTAAATCCCAGACGCGTCAGGAACATTTTCATCTGCTCACTCGTGGTGTTCTGGGCTTCGTCCAGAATCACGAACGCGTCGTTCAGCGTCCGCCCGCGCATAAAGGCGATGGGCGCAATCTCAATGATGCTTTTTTCCAAATAGTGCTCCACGCGGTCCGGATCCAATACATCGTAGAGCGCGTCATAGAGTGGGCGCAGGAAGGGGTTCACCTTTTCCTGAAGGGTGCCGGGCAGGAATCCCAAACGCTCGCCCGCCTCCACCGCCGGCCGCGCCAGGATGATGCGGCTGACCTCTTTGCTCAACAGCGCGTCAACTGCCATCGCCACTGCCAGGTAAGTCTTACCGGTGCCCGAGGGTCCAATGCCAAAAACCATGTCGTGACGTTCGATGGCGTCAATGTAACTGCGCTGGTTCAAACCCTTAGGGGCAATCGTTTTTTTCCCAAAGCTTCGCGGGCGGCCTGCTTCCGCCAGACCCTTCAAGCTGGCGTCCGGATCCTGGCTGATGATGCGCAAAAAGCCTTCGATTTCCGCGCTCTCAAAGCGCGATCCCTTCTCCACCAGTCCCGCGTATTCTTCCACCAAGCGTTGTGCTCGGCGAACGTTGGCTTCCTCCCCTTCGATCTCCAGCGACTCGTCACCCAAATGCGCGGAGACGTGGAAACATCGCTCAAAGAGCTTCAGGTTTCCATCATAAGTGCCGACGAACGCGGTGACTCCCTTTCGTATTCTGACACTAGCCATCATAGAAGTTGAAGTGTGAGACACGCCTCCATTTCAAAGGATGCACATGGCGTGGGGTTCGGCAGCATGCCGCCGGTTGACAATCGTGGGAGGTGGAAATAGGTTCATTAATATACAACAATGCTAACCGAGGAGGCCACCAAAGTCAAGGCGCGCCCAGTCGTGGTCAGGGTTCCGTCAAAGTCGCAGGCGCCAGATACCTTCATAGCTATGAATGCATCACCGGCGAAAAAACCCCTCACCCCCCCGCCTTGCGGTCCCCCCTCTCCCCAAGGGAGAGGGCAAGATATCAGAATCACAGCCCTCTCCCAGGGGAGAGGGTGCCCGACAGAGGAGGGCAGGTGAGGGGTCCCTTTCAACCCCATTAGACTTTGACAGTGCCCTGGAGTCGTGGTGCCCCCGGCAGTGGCACAGTTTGCTGTAGCGGCGCTCTTTGAGCGCCGGAATTTATTGCACCAAAAAGCCGGCGGCCCCTTCCTGCGTCAGAGCAGGCTTCCACCGCCGCAACAAAAGACGAAACTGTTTCACTACCCGGTTTTGGAATGACCGAAAACGTGCAGGGCCGACAGCCAAACCCCCGGCGTGACACAATTCTCCCCATCGGCTATCGGCGGTGTCAGTAGATCGGGTGAATTATTTTGCTGACTCCGGAAATCTTAAGCCGCAAATTCACAAATAACCCCATCGCTAAATTACCCAATCGCCCGATGGCCCGACCGCCCGATTCCGTGCCTCCTATGTCCCCAAAGCCTCTTCCGTGTTGGCCACCAGGGCGCGGTCGACGGGCAATTCGATCACAAACTTGGTCCCGGTAGGGAAGTTCTCCTCCACCCGGATAGAGCCGTGGTGCTCCGCGACGATGCGATTGACAATCGCCAAGCCCAATCCGGTTCCCGAGCGTTTGGTGGAGAAATACGGTAGGAAGACCCGTTCCTTGTCCTCCGGTGTAATTCCGAGCCCGGTATCTTCGATGAGGATTTCCACCACATCGCGATCGGGGGCGAGCGTGCTGCGCACCCAGATTTCCTTGCGCAGGGATTGTTCCAGCGCTTCGGCGGCATTATCAATGAGATTCACCACCACGCGTTTCATCTGGTCCGGGTCAGCCTGCACAATCGGCAAATCGGGAGTGAGATCGCGCTGCAAGGAGATCCCATTCAGGCGCCCGGCGAATACGTTGAGGGCATCTTCCAGAATATCGTTAATTTGCGCGGGCGCCGGTTTAGAGGCAGGGAAGCGGGCAAAGGCGGTGAATTCATCAACCAACGTCTTCAAAGTGCCCACCTCGCGGGCAATCAGTTTGGCGCTGTCGCCGACGGCCGTCAGCAGATCGACCGGAGCCGATTCCTTGTCCGCCCGCTCCAGCAGCCGCAGGATGCGCTCGGTGGAAAGCTGAATAGGGGTAAGCGGATTCTTGATTTCATGGGCGATGCGGCGGGCGACCTCTTGCCAGGCAGCCGAGCGCTGCGAGCGCAGAACCTCCGCCAAATCTTCCAATACCAGGACAGAACCCACGCGTCCGTGCCGTGCCTGAACGGAAGAGACGGTTAGCGCCATGAAAGCGCGGTGCCCACCCAGGTCAAGTTCCATCTGCTGTGTCACCACCCCTTGGCGCGCCGCCCGCCGCAACATGCGGGCAATTTCCTGCCCGTCTTCAGCGGAGAAAAGATCGGTCAGGACGCGGGCGGCCTGGGTGCGCGGCCGTCCGAACAGCCGCTCCGCGGTGGAATTCAAGCGGGTGATATGCCCCTGCGGGTCGAAGGAAATGACTCCGGTGGGAATGTTCTCCAGGATGGCTTCAATGGTGTTGCCACGCTCCTCCAGTTGGCGGTTGGCTTCCTGGAGCTTCAAAGATGCCTGCTCAATGGCGCTCCGATTTTCGAGAAGTTGTTGGGTCATTTGATTGAAAGAATGAACCAGGACGCCGAGTTCGTCGTCCGCTCGCGTCGAAATCTGGAAGCCCAGGTTGCCTTGCGCCACCTCGTGCGTGGCGTTCGCCAGCGCCTGGATGGGAATGGTGACTTGCTTGGAAAAGAAAAGGGCGAACCATGTCGCAATGAAAAGAATGAGCAGCGTCAGCAACCAGAGCATCGCCACATAGGTGCGTTTCTCGGCCTTTCGCCCGCGGCTCAGCTCGTCGTACTTTTGCGTTTCCTGCTGAATCTCACTGGAAATCTGGGTCAGTTTGGAAGGCAGACGCATGATGCCGGCGACGGCGCCCAAACGGTGGCCGGAATTATCGAGAATCGGGTCCAGAGAAATGAAAAGCTCATATTTGCCCGCCGACCAGTGTCCCATCAGGCCGATGGGAGGTATATTGCCCCCGAAGATCTGCGGGAAGTAGCGGGCGATCTCCGCCGGGTCCGGCCACGGGTCGCCGGCTTGCGCCAGCAGTTGCCCGGAAGCGTCGAAACACATGGCGGCCACGGTCCCTGGGTCGGCCGCCACTTCCTGTGTCACCAGGCGCGCCACCAGAGGTGTTTGATGATTGCTGATGGCCTGGATCATATCTTCACTTTGCGCGAGATATTTGGAAATGTGATCGGCGCGCTGCGCGGCTTGCAATTCGAGTTGGCGCACCAGTTCCTCGGAGTCTTGGCGAATCAGGTCGAGAGGGACGCTGAACCACTTGTCGATGGTTCGATTCAACAAACCATAGGCAAAGAAGAAAAGAAAGATAACCGGGGCCAGCGAGACGCCGAGGAAGGCCACCACCATTTTCGTCTTGAAGCGCGAACCCAATTGCTGTTGCTGCCGCTCCACGTAGAGCTTTAGCAGAATGCGCAACAGGATGAGGGCAAAGATGACGAAGGCCAGGAAAATTACGGTGGAAAGAGCCAGCAACAGGATCGTTTCTTCCGAATTACTGGGGTGGATGAAGTTCAGGTTCAGCGACGCCTGGCTCCATCCCAGGAAAAACAGGATGGGAACGAGGATCAGCAGGACGATGAGGAAGATTTTCCGGCGTTGCGAAGGATCGGGATGCATGGGTTTTAGCTTTCAGCCTTCAAATCAAGATCCGTTAGCAAGAGCCAAAATGCCCAGGGTGCCCCTGCTTTAGCTGATACCTGACGGCTGATAGCTGATCGCTATGGGCTTCAAAGCCGGCTGGTCTTCTTGCCGTGGCAGGAATTTGCCCAAGGGGCATTCCTCGCAGCGCGCCGCGTTCCGGTGGCAGAAGCGTTTGGCTACCTCGACCAGCAAGGCATGGAACTCATTGAACAGGGCATCGTCTGGCGGCAGATGCTGGTGAAGGAACTTTCGTGTGAGTTCGTAATCAGCCGAGGGGGAAAATAGTTGATGGCGCGAAAGGACGCGGCGCGTGTAAGCATCCGCAACAAAGACGGGCTGGCGGCCGGAATAAAGTAATATCGCGTCGGCCGTTTCCGGACCGATTCCTTTGATTGCCAAGAGCTGGGCGCGAGCTTGAGGGGCGTCCTGGGCAAATAGCGAGTCTAAAGAGCCTCCATGCGCGTGTTCAATCCAGTGGACAAAGTTATGAAGGGTTTGGGCTTTTTGACGGTAAAAACCGGCGGGCCGAATCAGCGGCTCCAACTTGTCCAACGAAACCTGACGCATGCGCCGCCAGGAAAGTAAACCGGCCTTGCGAAGATTCTTCAAGGCCAATGCGGCATTCCGCCAGTTCGTGTTCTGGGTAAGGATTGCGCCCCAGATCACTTCCCAGCGCGTTCGAGCCGGCCACCACCCCTGCGGCCCAAAGCTTTCCAGAAGTGCCGCATAGAAGCGGAGGAGAATCACCCCCGGCGCCGTCTCCCCTTGCTCACTCGCCCAATCCATATTTTCAAAAATTATACTTCGCTTCGCTCAATGTCAAGGCAGGCTTGGTCAAGCCCCCGGGAGGAAGTTGGTTAGGGCACGAGCGCCACAGATAGCCGCGGCTTCTCCGCACAGCCGCCCAGGAGCCATCGGCTCGCCACGAAAGACAAAAATGCTCCTGGCAATTGCCCTCCTGATTCAGGAGGGGTGGCACGCCGAGCGCCGGGGTGGTTATCTCCTGAAACCCAAAAAATCAAGTCGCAATCAGCACCACCCCCCCTACCCTCCTCAACTGAGGGGGCGTCATTTTCAGGGCCAAAGGCGGATTAGCCGATGGTCACCGCCCACGCGATCGAACTTAGCCCGCATTTTTCACCACGAATTTGGAAGGGCGGGGCTAAACAGGCTGCGGAAAAACTCGGTGGCGCTTGGCGCTAGCACTGTCAGCACCACCCCGGCGCTCGGCGCGCCACCCCTCCTCAACTGAGGAGGGGAGCGTTTTTAACAACTCCCCTCCTGGTTCAGGAGGGGTGGCGCCTTGGGCGCCGGGGTGGTTGTCCGCCAAGGACAGTTCTTCCGCAGCCTGTAAAGCCCCGCCCTTCCGGGAGCGCCCGTCCCGGCGTGGTGAGAAATGCGGGTTAGTTTGGACAGCCTTGGCGTTTGATCGCTGCCGCTAAGGGCGAAAATGAGCGGCCCTCTTTTGCAATGTTTGGAGGCCGCGCAACGGAATTATTGCGAGCACTCCTGGATCAGCCGCTGATAAACGTCGCGGGCGTGGTTGTAAGCTTTGAGGGCACCCGGGAGTTCCGCGGCGGAGGTCTTGGGCGCCTTTTGAGTCCAGCATTGATTGACGGCGGTCAAGCACCACTCGGCGCTATCGCGCGAGGCGCGGATGGGTTTTCCGTTGACCACCACAAAGATGGGATTGGAGTGCGAAGAAGCTAAAATCCGCATGGCCACCCAACTGCTCTTTTCGATGGGTACATCGAAAGAAATGTCCCGCACCACGCCGTCGGCAAGGAGGGTCTTGCGCGCCACGGCTTGCCCATTGACGATCAACTCCACGGGCACTTCCCGCGAATCGCCAATCCGCGCCCGCTCGATATGGAAGTAGGGCTTTTGGTCGATGGGCAGGTTATGAATCTCCGGGTGTGGCACAGCGTCAAGCAGGGCAGCGGCTTTTACCGTAACGTGGACGGTGCCGGGCGCAGCCAAATCGACCTCGCTGGTTTTGTCCAGCGGATGGCCTGGGGCGTGAGTGCCCACCTCCGTTCCGTTGAGGCGGAAGTCCATCAAATGGCTTCTTCCATCGGAGACATAGCTGCGGCCGTCATGCACGGCGTCAAGCCACGCTTTGTAGGACAGGGGGCCGTCAACTTTGGCATAGACGCGGCCCTGGCCGACAACCGCATCGGTGATACAGGGAAAATCGGTCTCGCCGGAAATGCGCGTGCGAAACCCCACGTTTAAGGTGTGGTACCAGATGTTGAGTTCCCAAGGGTAAGGCGTGTCCATGGTGGAGATAAAATCGACGGTATTCGGGTAGGTCACATCCACGATGTACTCGTTGGCGCCGATGCCGTCGAAGCCCGGCATTTCATAGCTGGGCAACTTATCGCTAGACACGGCGAGTCCCCAGCCGGAATGCGCAAAGCCCACTATTGCGCCCTGTTGCTTTCCCCAGCGCAGGATGGGCAGGTCCCAGGTGGGCCAGTCTTCGATGCGTTTTGTGCCCGGATAGTCCTGGTCGACGAGCCCGAGCAGGACAAGGTGGCCCGCGTGACTCGAGGGGAAGCCCGAGACTTCCAGGTCGTAGTGCATCAGTTCGTCCGGCTTCGAGTGCGGGTCATCCTTGCCGGAGAAAAATTGCTTTTGATAGTAATAGCAAGGGCCCCAGGTGAGCACACAGCCCACGTTCAGCCGTTCGCCCGCAATCTGGCGCATCATGGTTTCGGGTGGAACCCCTTCCGCCGGGTTCTGATAGTGGGAGCAGCCGGCGGCGTGCACATGGTGGTCACCGGAATACCACTCCTCTTTCGAGGGATCGATCCAGCGCTTAAGGGCGAATGATATTGCCGCGTTATCGGAGTCAGGCACGGTCAACTCTTTGGTTTGGGCGATGTATTCGGGTCCCATCGAGCACGTTACCCTGTACGTTCCTGGCGGCAGCACAACTTTATCGCCGTCGGTCCGATAGACCTGCGGCTGAAAGAACAAGTCCGGGGCGAGGCGCTTGGAGGGGTTGGGATAAATCCGGTCGATCCCGTCGCGAATCACGAAGGCGGCCGTGGCGGGCTCACCCTTCTCGTCCACCACGTGCAGGCGAACGAGGTGGGCGGGAAGGG
>JBEKQO010000033.1:0-37745 GCA_049519635.1 Terriglobia bacterium
AGTAGAACGCCGCAGCGCCCCAACCGAAAATGGCATCCAGGCCGCCGTGGACGCGGTCACTCATGGCGATGAGGGATCCAAAGATCAGGACCTGCATGATAGCCTTGGTGATTTGGCCGTTGTAAATAGCCCCCACACCGGGAATAAATCCCAGGGCCAGGGCCACACCGGGACTCGGACCGCCCCCGACTCCCCCCCAGGGTGGAAGTGGGCTACTCAAGCGAGTGGTAAGGCAACTTTCACAGTAAACCATCCCGCCTACGTCGCGTTTGCAATCGCTACAGAGTGAGCGTCCGCATTGCCCGCAATAAGCGGAGGCGTCGTTAAGAGGGTGATTGGCGCATTTCATTGGATTGGACTCCTTCCCGCCCCGGGGGAGCCGGTTCGGTTCCCAGCCGCTGGGAAAACCTGTTCGCTCTTGCTAGCCGCCACGACCCATGCGCCTCCGATGGAGGCCACCGTTTGATCAGACGGCGTGCCCTGCGAGGAACCGCCTCCGGGCGCCGCGGGTTTGGGAGTTTCTTCCTCTTGACCCTGCGTCGGCCCGCTCAGTTGCCGGAAGCGCGATTCAATCTCGTAAACCACACGCAGGTCGTAATAAAACTTTTCCGCGCGCGCGTACATCAGATGCCCTTGGCGGTTGGCCCGGCCAACCCAGGTGCGGGGATTTAGGTCTTCAAATCGCAAACTTCTGAGGTTCAGGCCGGCGGCGTTGACGATAATCGAAAAGGTGAATACCGTCATGGCGATCGGGTATGCCACTCGAGGTTGCAACACCGGCCGGACATATGCGGCGATCCGATCGAGCCAAGTGGGATTGCGTCTACCGATGGTGGCCAGTAGGATTTTGGAAACAAGCCAGGGCTTGGGTTCCAAATCTTCCGCCGCCCGACATAACTCCAGCGCATGGCGCACGTCCCCGATCAGTTCACGGCAGGGAGCACATCCGGCCACATGTGCTTCCAACGCCGCCCGGAGGGAGGAATCCAGGAGTCCTTCCAGGTAATCGCTGGCGAGGGTTTCAATTTCCAAGTGCGTCATGATTCGCTTCCCGCATCTGCGGGGCCTCTCATACCTTCCATACGCTTTAGGACTCGCGCAAGTTCCAATCGGCCGCGATTTATTCGTGACTTAACCGTGCCCTGGGGGACCCCCAGCACCTGGGAGATTTCCACATAGTCCAGGTCATGCAGGTCACGCAGGACTACGGCCTCCCGCAAATCCGGCGAAAGCCGGTCCAAACCCCGTTGGAGTTGCTCTTTCCGCTCCCGGGCCTCCACCTGGCCGGCGGGGCCTGTCCCGGGGCTAGGCTTTTCCTCGATCATCTCCAAGTCATCTTCGATGGATCCCGTCATCCGGTCCCTTTTGGTGCGCCGGTAGTGGTCCACCAAGTGGTTGCGTGCCACCCGGTGCAACCAGGTGGAAAACGACCCCTGCGCGGCGTCAAAGCTCCGCAGGGTTTGGAAGATCTTGATGAAGACTTCTTGCGTCAGATCTTCCGCTTCCTCGACCCTTCCCGTGAAGCGGTAGCATAAATTATATATTTTTCGGGTGTAGACCCTGAGTAGGCCTTCCCATGCGGAGTTTTCGCCGGCGAGGCACCGTTGAAGCAACTCCAAGTCTTGGTCCACTACACCGCACCTCAGCCGGGGGGAAAGCTTTTCTGGCTCCGAACCATACTCCGCAGCAAAGCGCTCCAAAGAGCCGGCGGCATTGTAACAGAAGGAAGCCCCACACGTAGCATCTCTGTGACTTCCGTGCTCAGCACAGCCTCAACCCAGGTCACGGAGATACTCTGTGTGCTCCGTGTTGAAGCTTGAAAAGCACGGAGAGCCACCTTTGGGTTGCGGCTCGGCCGCGATGTAAACCCCCTCAAGCAAAGTTCTTAAACTGGCACTCTGACGGTTACCGGCCTCACGCCGGCGGGGAAGGGTAACTACCAAAAACGCATTGGATTTGCGCCATCAGTGGGCAAGTTACAGTGGATTTGCCCAAGCCTTTAGGGTATAGTTTATGCACCACAGGGTGTACGTACCATAACAGGTTGGGGGAAATCAGCTTGCGAACTCGGCTGCTTTTTACTCTTGGCATTTTAGCTTCCTTGGTTTGGTTTTTCAACACCACCAAGACCGCCTCGGTGACACCACCGCAGGCCGCGGTGAAGCCGGTTGATTTTAACCGCGATGTTCGTTCCATCTTGTCGGACACCTGCTTCAAGTGTCACGGCCCGGATGAAAAACAGCGCATGGCGAACCTGCGTCTGGACGATACGGAAGGCTTGTTCGTTGACCGCGGCGGCTATCGCATCATCGTTCCCGGCAATGCTGCCCAGAGCAAGCTCTACCAAAAGATCAGCTCCACGGATGACTCCGTCCGCATGCCGCCGAGTTACTCCGGAAGGACGCTTACCGCAAAGCAGATTGAGCTGATCAAGGAGTGGATCGACCAGGGGGCAAAATGGGAAATGCTCTGGTCCTTTGTTCCCCCCAAGCGCCCTCCCGTGCCGGAGGTGAAGGAAAAGGCGTGGCCGCGGAATCCCATCGACAACTTTGTTCTGGCGCGCCTTGAATCGGAAGGGCTGAAGCCGTCGCCCGAAGCGGACAAAGCCACCCTTCTGCGCCGGGTTTATTTCGACCTGACGGGCTTGCCGCCCACGCCCGCGGAGATCGACGCCTTCGCTGCCGACCGTTCTCCCGACGCTTATGAGAACCGCGTGGACCAACTCCTGGCTTCCCCACATTACGGCGAGCGTATGGCGATGCCTTGGCTCGATATGGCGCGGTACTCGGATACGCACGGCTACCACATTGACTCCTTGCGCGACATGTGGGTGTGGCGCGACTGGTTGATTAAGTCTTTCAATCAGAATATGCCGTACGATGAGTTCACCATCGAGCAAATCGCCGGTGATCTGATGCCCAATGCGACCGAGAACCAGAAGATCGCGTCAGGCTTCAACCGCAATCACATGATCACCCTTGAGGGGGGGGCCATCCCTGAGGAGTATCACGTGGAATACGTGGTCGATCGCGTCAGCACCACATCCACGGCCTTTCTCGGCCTCACCATGGGGTGTGCGCGCTGCCACGATCACAAATTCGACCCCATCACGCAGAAGGACTTTTACCGCTTCTTTGCCTTCTTCAACACGGTTCCGGAGCGCGGCCTGGATGGCTTCACGGGGAACGCCGTTCCGGTTCTGCCCATGCCTTCGCACTCGCAGCAACAACAGCACGACGAACTGAAGGCCAAAATCACGGCCACGGTTGCCGCCCTGCCGGAAAAGGATATTCTGGCCCAGCGCAACGAATGGCAAAAGACGGCGCTCGCTTCCATTCCTGAGCCCGCTCGCGATGGGTTGGTTGCGTACTACCCCCTTGATAGCGACCTGAAGGACGCCTCTGACTCGCATCTTGACGGCAAGTCGGTGCGAGGCGAGGTGGTTTACGACGAGGCCGCAGTTTCCAAGGGCGCGGAGTTCAGCCCCGAAACGCAAGTCTCATTCGGTAATGCCGGCGATTTTGAGCGCGGCAAACCCTTTTCCCTCTCCTTCTGGGCGCGGCCCTCCGGTGTGATGCCAGTGGAAGTCATCGAAAGGCGCGCTGCCGGGGACCATTGGCAAGGCTGGGAAATTTCTGACGACACGCCGGGCTACTCCGGGTGGCAGAAGCGCGTTGCGCACATCATCATCCGATTGGCTCACCGTTGGCCTGATGACGCGATCGCGGTCCAGACCAAAGATCAAATCAAGCTCGACGCTTTGCACGACTATCTGGTGGAATACGACGGCTCCGGGAAGGCCGCGGGTATTCAGTTTTACGTGGATGGCAAGCGGGTTCCAACCACCGTTCTGAAAGATCAACTGATTGGCAACTTCCGCACCGATGCCCCCCTCGAAGTTGGCGACAAGAATGTGGGAACGGCCGCCGAGGCCACCATCGACGACCTGCGCATCTACAATCGCAAGCTCAGCGATTCCGAGGCGGATTATCTCGCCACTCACCTGCCGGCGCGCGCCCTCCTGATCAATCTCGACGGTCGGCCGGCCCCGGAGATCGCCTCGCTTCAGCCCGAAAAACCGCCTGAGGACGTTCAAATCGGCTCAGAAGAAAAAATGGGAACCCAGGAAGGCAAAGAGAAAGCTCTGGAAAAGGACCGTCAGACCCGCCTGACCGAATATTTCCTTAAGTACGGTGCACCGGAAAAGGAACGCCAGCTCTACGCCCAAATGAAAGATCTACGGAGCAAGGAAGACAAGCTGGACGACGACATTCCCTCGGTCATGGTCATGGCCGAAATGAAGAATCCGCGCGACACGTTTGTTCTGGGCCGCGGCCAGTATGACAACCCGAAGGACAAAGTCACGGCGGGTGTGCCGGCTTTTCTACCCCCCATGGCGCCAGGCTTGCCGACAAACCGGCTGGGCCTGGCGAAGTGGATCGTGAACCCTGCCAATCCCCTCACGGCGCGTGTGGCGGTGAATCACTACTGGCAGGAATACTTCGGTACCGGCATTGTCAAGACATCGGAAGACTTTGGCTCGCAGGGTGAGCAGCCCAGCAATCCCCTGCTTCTCGATTGGCTGGCCACAGAATTCGTGGGCGCGGGATGGAACGTCAAGGCCATGCAGCGGCTCATCGTGACCTCGGCCACCTACCGGCAGTCGTCGCGCGTGACGCCGGAACTGGCGGAGCGCGACCCGGAAAACCGCCTGCTGGCGCGCGGCCCGCGATTCCGCCTGCCGGCGGAGTTGGTCCGCGACAATGCCCTCGCGGTCAGCGGCCTGCTCGACAATCGCATCGGCGGCCCCAGCGTCTACCCTTATCAGCCCAAGGGCCTGTGGGAAGAGATGGCTTTCGGCGGAGGATTCAGCGGGCAGACCTACGTGGAGTCACCCGGCAGGGATCTCTACCGGCGCAGCATGTACACCGTTTGGAAACGTACTGTGCCGCCCGCCGCGCTCGTCACCTTTGACGCGCCTGACCGGGAAAAGTGCACGGCGCGCCGTTCCGTGACCAACACACCGCTCCAGGCACTGGTACTTTTGAATGATCCGACTTACGTAGAGGCCGCCCGCTTTCTCGCCGCGCGCATGTTGACCGAGGGCGGCAGCACGGCAACGAGGCGAATCGACTTTGCTTTCCGGCAGGCAACGGGGCGAAGTCCCGATCCCCAGGAACGCGCGGTACTCTTGCAGGCGGCGCAGGAAGCGCTTGCCGATTATCGCCTGCACACCGGCGAGGCCGCGGCATTGATTACCGTCGGCGCCTCCAGGAGCAACCCCAAGCTCAACCCGACTGAACTCGCGGCCTGGACCACCGTGGCCAGCATGATCTTGAATCTCGACGAAACGATTACGAAACAATGACGCTGACCGCTCACAGCCGATAGTAACCGTGGGCTGTGAACTGTCGGCTGTCAGCTCTCGCGATAGAACATTGGACGGAGAATGAACTATGATGGACCCCAAAAAGACTACCGGACATGACCTTGCGCTTTCCATGACCAGGCGCCATTTCTTCCGCCGGAGCACAGCGGGCCTTGCCTTGGGCATCCCGGCGCTCGCGTCGCTGCTGGCGCAGGATGGCCTTGCCGCGGCTGACGGCATTGACCCCAAGACAGGGGGCTTATTGGGCATGCCCAATTTCCCAGCCAAAGCCAAGCGGATCATCTATCTGCACCAGTCCGGCGCTCCGTCGCAAATCGACTTGTTTGACTACAAGCCGAACCTGGCCAAGTGGAAGGGCAAAGACCTGCCGGATTCCATCCGCATGGGCCAGCGCATCACCGGCATGACTTCCGGCCAATCGACCCTGCCGGTGGCGCCCTCCATCTTCAACTTCGCCCCGGCGGGAAATTCCGGCGCGATGCTGAGCGAACTGCTGCCGCACCACGCGAAGATTGTGGACGATGTGGCGATCATTAAGACGGTCTATACTGACGCGATTAATCACGATCCGGCAATTACTTTTATTCAGACAGGCTTCCAACAACCGGGCCGCCCCAGCATGGGGGCGTGGGTCAGCTACGGTCTGGGGAGCGAAAATCAAAACCTGCCTGCCTTCGTGGTCATGATTTCCCAGGCCAACGCCCTGAACCCTGACCAGCCCCTATTTTCGCGCTTGTGGGGCAACGGTTTTCTGCCCTCCAAATACCAGGGAGTGAAATTTCATGCCGGGGGCGACCCCGTGCTCTATCTCTCCAACCCGCCGGGAATTTCCCCTACCACGCGGCGGCGCATGTTGGACGGCGTTGCCAAGCTGAATCGCTTACTGGCGGAAAAGTACGGCGACCCCGAAATTGAGACTCGCGTGTCACAATACGAAATGGCGTATCGCATGCAAACCTCGGTGCCGGACCTGATGGACCTGTCGAAGGAGCCGGCTTCCACTTTTGAATTGTACGGGCCGGATTCGCGCAAGCCCGGAACCTATGCCGCCAACTGCCTGCTGGCGCGTCGGCTGGCTGAGCGCGGTGTGCGCTTCGTGCAGCTTTACCATCGCGGCTGGGATCAGCACAACGATCTGCCGCGCGACATTGCGCTCCAGTGCAAGGGCGTGGACCAGGCTTCCGCAGCATTGGTCATCGACCTGAAGCAACGCGGCATGCTGGACGACACGCTGGTGATTTGGGGCGGTGAATTTGGCCGCACCGTTTATTGCCAGGGCAAGCTTACCGACACCAACTACGGCCGCGACCACCACCCGCGCTGCTTCACCATGTGGATGGCGGGCGGCGGCATCAAGCCCGGCATCTCCATCGGCAAAACCGACGATTACTGCTACAACAGCCTGGAAGACCCTGTCCACATCCACGACCTGCAAGCCACCATCCTGCACTGCCTGGGCGTTGACCACACCAAGTTGACCTATAAATTCCAGGGGCGCTATTTCCGGCTGACGGACGTCGCCGGCAACGTGGTGGACAAGGTGCTGGCGTAATCCGGATCTCCCGCCAGCCCTAAATTCGAGAGGTGGGCAGCCTTTTGTAGCGGCGGGGTTGGCTTGGCAGCTTATCGCAACGCTCGGCACTAACCGCGCTTGTTTTGAAGACAAAACCTGCCGCCCTGAAGGATGTCTCTACAAAGGGCATCGCGTTCCACGATCTTCCCACAAACTCCTGCCCCCGCCCTTCAAGAACCTGCGAAAGCCCATTACAGTGAAAACCTGCCTCACAGTTGCGCTCGGCAGCGGTCAGGCGTATCTTATCCGTCCGGCCGAAGGTCGATAACGGAACTTTCCGATGCTCGCTGACGGCCGATTTCTGACAGAGGAGACACATATGAATCGAAGAACTTTCATTGGTAATACGGGTGCGGGATTGCTGGCAGCGGGGTTGGCTTCCCACTTCCCATGGGCTCGCGCGGCCGGCGATGAGGCGAAAGGGTCAGGCGCGGACAAACTCCGGCGCGTGGCCGTTACCACTTGGAGCCTGCACGCCTTCTTTCCCCAAACCAAAGAGGTTGGCGAAAAGGTACAAGGAGAAACACTTGACCTGCGCAAGTTCCCCGAATTGATTGCGGATAAATACCACGTGCATAACCTCGAACTTTGTAGCGTGCACTTTGAAAGCACCGAGCCCTCCTACCTGAACGAGGTGAAAGAGAGTCTGAAGAAAGCTCACGCCCGCGTCATCAACATGCCGGTGGACTACCCTCACGACTGGGACGGCAAAGGGCTCTGCGATCCTGACGACAAACAGTGGCGCTGGGAGATCGCCGAGCGCAAGAAGTGGATCGACATCGCCGCGGAACTGGGGGCGCAGTCGATTCGCCCCAATCCCGGCGGTACTGCGCAGATGACAGACATGAGCCGGCCCATCGCGGCCTACAAGGAACTCGGCGAGTACGGAAAATCCAAAAACGTGAAAGTGCTGATTGAAAACCACGGCAACGTGGCCGGCAAGGCCGAAAACATTGTGGCCATCATCAAAGGGGCGGGACCCCAGTGGGTAGGCTCGTTGCCGGACTTTGGCAACTGGGCTGAGGCCCTCCGGTACCGCGGGTTGGAATTGGTGTTTCCTTACGCCTCCACCGTCTGCCACGCGCGCTACGAAACGCCCGCCGGCGCGGAGATGAATGGAAAGCTGATTACCTTTGATTTTGCCCGCTGTATGAAGATCTCCCAAACCGCACGCTTCAAGGGGGCCTATTCCGCCGAGTTTGCGGGCGCCGGAGATCCCTACGAGGGAACGCAGAAGATTATCGATGAGCTGGTGAAGTATTTGTAGGTCGTTCTCTCCGCAGGTCAATTTGCTGGTGAGGGGGCTTTACGCCGCCATTGGGCGGGCTAGCCCGGATTTCCCACGAACGCCGGACGCTTTGGGGAGGCTGCTGGAAGGATGGGGCTTCGCAGGCTGCGGAAAAGCCCCACCCCGCGGATAACCACCCCGGCGCCCAGCGCGCCACCCCTCCTGAATCAGGAGGGGAGCTATCAAAAAAACTCCCCTCCTCAGATGAGGAGGGGTGGCGCGCCGAGCGCCGGGGTGGTGTTGACAAAGGAATAAAAGGCCGGAATTGTTAATGAAAGCTCCGACGAGTTTTTCCGCAGCCTGTATTGCCACCCCTTCCAGGCCCGTGGTAAGAAATCCGAGTTAAACTCGCCGCTACGCTACCGGAAATCCCGCGCCTAGATGCTACTCGTATTCTGTAGACTTGCAGGCATCAATTCCTCGATGCTCTGTTCCGGTACCCTCGGGCGCTGCCAGGCGAATGAAGCACCGGACAACACTTCGAAAGCCCGGAATCGAGATTCGGAAAGTGCTGGCAGGCAACGTCCGCGCTCTCCGTTCTCGCCTGGGCATCTCCCAGGAGGAACTCGGTGACATATGCGGCCTCCACCGTACCTACGTAGGCGCGGTCGAACGCGCGGAGAGGAACGTCACGCTGAGCACTCTTGAGGTATTCAGCAAAGCGCTGGGGGTATCCGTGCCAAATCTCCTGATCCCAGGACGCCAGCGCCATGACCGAAACCTCTAATAATCGTTACGTCGAAAACATTCGCGCCAGTGGGCTTACGATCTACGACCCGATTAGAATTGGCGATCCGAATCTGTGGATTCCCACGCCTGCCCTCGAGTCTCTTCTCAATGCGGGCCTACAGGGGCTGAAGGTTGGCGGGTTCCCCAATCGCACCCGGTCAAAAGTGGTTAAAGCCGCCATCTGCAAAGCGCTCGGCTACCCCGTGCCGACGAGCTTCACCAAGACGAAGCCCCGCTTTCCTGGGCAACTCTTCAATACCTACACCCAAAAGAGTAACAATCTCCAGGTCTGGAATGAGGAACTCGTCCCCGGCACACGGTACGTTGTCATTCGCATATCCGAGGGCCAGGTTCTGCAACGGGTGAAGGTGGTCAATGGCCACACGCTTTCGGAGCTCGATAACACCGGCACCCTCACCAGCAAATATCAGGCGCAGATCATTTGCGGAGCTCAACCCGCCGAACTTATCTCCGCCAGCGATACCCTTACCCTCAGGCCGGCATTAAGCCCCGACGTTGCTCTTCGCGGCCTTTCACCGATCAGCAATCCCAACATCGGCAGCGTCCTTCCCATCGCCGCAGTTTTTACCCGCCTGCGATCATTGATAGGGGCTTCCTTTCCGGACCGCGGGTACGATCAAGAACGACGCCGGGGCGCAGACCTTCATCGCCTTGTCTGTCAGAATCTCGGTTACGCGGCGTTTGCCGACGACGGCAAATTTCCCGACGTTCGCAATCAACTGCTGGAGGTTAAGCTGCAGACAGCGCCGACCATCGATCTCGGTTTGGTCTGCCCTGACAGCCAGGACCCGCTCGACATCCCTAAACTTGGGGCGAGCCAGGTGCGGCACTGCGACGTGCGTTACGCCCTCTTCTACGCCACCAGGGATGGCACCATCGTCACCATCACACACTTCTTCCTCACGACGGGCGAAGCGTTTTTCTCACGCTTCCCGCAGTTTCAAGGAAGAGTTTTGAACAGGAAGCTTCAGGTCCGGCTGCCCGCGGAGTTTTTCGATTGACCCACGCCGAACGCCTGCCACACCAAACCATCAAGGCGGGTTTCAAGTTCCTTGGCGGCGGGTGAAGGCGTCAAATCGTATACCTGCCGGGCGAGATCGGCCAAGACTATTGACTCCGCGCGCGAGGGGTCGGGAAGTGGAAATTTCTCCACGTATTGGGTGATGAAGCGTCGCCGCCCTGCATACAGCTTGTTATGGAAACGGTGATCGTAGAACGCCTCAATGAACGATGAATTGGCAACGGCCAAAGCCAGCCATAGAAGGCCGATGTCCCCACCGGGATTCAGCGCCAGCCAATAGCAGTCCCCATTGACAACGCTTCCCTCGAGATCGATCCAGAAGGTGGGAGTCTCGCAGATGTCGCGGAAGACCAGCTTGGGCAGCCCCCACATTCCCGGGTCCTGGGGAACCCAGATTTCATACCAGCGCCGCCCGGCTTCCAGAACATATGAGCGCCCCTCTAGCGTCGGCCGGTGCTTCTCCAGGTACGCTGCTGCCCCGGGATACCGGGCAAGATCGGCAACCTCACGCTGTCCCCCATTCACCTGGTGGGGGTATAGAACTTGACGCCCTGCCTTGGCGGCATCAGCCTTGAATCGCCGGCCCATGTGGTGCGTGGTAAGCGGTCGCAGGAGTTCCGGCCTCTCATGCTCACCCATGCTATCCCAGTCTGACCGGATGAAAACTTTGTCGGCGCACGTTTTGACGCCCACGCGAATGCTCCCGATCTCACCCCATGTGCGCCAAGTGTGGTCGGCGACCGTTTTGAGCCACGCGTCCGTTTTCTCCGTCGCTACGCGCCAGATTTCCTCCACGGCGGTGCTGAGATCGAGCGACCCTTGGGTTACCTCAAAACGCCGGGCGTCTGGGAGGGAAACTGCCCCTGACTCCGCCAGCGCTGCGATCACGTCTCGCGCCGAACCTGACGCCGCGCCATCAGTTTCGTAAATTGACGTGAACCCCGGATTCGCTACCGCCGGTGATGCGCTTTTCGTGAACAGGATGACAGCCGGAAGGACAGCGGCATCGAATAGCTTGGTGTCCCCAAGGTCCCACACGTGCTTAAGCAGCACCGCCTCACGAAGCACTTTGCGCACGGCGGAGCCCGACTTCGTGGTCATGAAGCGGTTTGAGACAATGACCCCCGCCACTCCGTTGTCTTCCAGCACTTCAATGATCCCCAAAATGAAGGCGTGGTAGAGATCAACCCGGCCGCTGAGTCCAAAGTGGGCAGCCAGGGACTGAGCGTGGGCAGCCCCCATGATTTGTGTACGGACGTAGGGGGGATTGGCGATGATGGCATCGAATCTTTCCACCGGCAGGCCGCCACCGAAAATCGGAAGGGAGTTGGCAAACTGCCCTGCATACTCCAGGAAATCGCCCACTCGAAAACGCACCGGAACCAGAGGAAATCTGGCCCTAATGGCTTCCTCGGCCACCACCAGAGATTCCGGATTGGTGTCAAAACCGTGGATCTCAATGTCACGCATCCCGTGTGCGCGCAACTGCTCCAACAAGCTCAACAACAGGGCCCCTTCGCCTACTGCCGGATCGAGCACGCGAATCGCCGTTTTGGTTACCGGTAGAGTTAAAACAATCTGCTCAGCAACAAAGCTCGCTAACCTCTTCGGCGTGAAAGTGGCCCCATCCGCCTTTTCCTCGGTGACGTATTTGTATCGGACAGGCGCTTTCGTGTGAGCTAAAGCCATCTGGCCATGCTATCCGTGAGCATCACATATTTCAACACCGTTGTTAAGACCTGCCATGAAGCAGATGCCATTTCTGAAACCGCGACGCCGTGACAAACGAATTTTTTGGGCTCGAATTGACAAGCGTCTCCTCACACTTCCACAATAGCAAGAGTAGCGCTGACCTGTTTTGCAAGGTCCGCGGCTTTTAGTTCCGAATCCTCGCATTCTCATTCGGGTGGCCAAACGCACCCTGGGGGAAAGAGTGAG
The DNA here is from genome assembly GCA_049519635.1 of Terriglobia bacterium. Taxonomy (GTDB): domain Bacteria; phylum Acidobacteriota; class Terriglobia; order UBA7540; family UBA7540; genus Bog-366. The sequence continues at coordinate 11,960 of JBEKQO010000033.1, forward strand.
TGGATGGAAGCCGCGTAGCGGCGGCAGAATGTGGCCCATGGCGGCAGCCATGGGAATTGTGCGCAAGAGGACGCGAGAGCCCCGGCACGGGCGAAAGAAATGATCGACCACAGTGAGCGATTCTGTCGCCCGCTGACGCGGGGTGAAGTGTTAACAACCGCCGCTTCCCCACGGCTGCCGCCGTGGGCCACAATCTGTCGGCCTTGACGGGCCTGAGCATGCGCAGAAGGTCCGCGCTTTGGCTACTTGACCACCCCTGCCCCCCTCCTGAATCAGGCTGACCTTTACCCATATCTTCGGATGGAAAGGGGGGCGTACGTTCAGCCCCAAAGGGGCGGACTACCCCAGCCCATGCCACCGGCCTGGGTCCTGCAAATCCACCCCCTTGCGGTTTTTAAGCCCTGAAGGGGCGTGATAATGACCACCGACCAAGCTTAGGCGACCATCCGCGTCCATCCCAGAACGCTATTTCGCCCTTTCAGGGCTTGCGGCCAAACGGGAATGGGTCCTCGCACCCAGGCCGTTGGCCTGGGCGTGGTAGTCCGCCCCTTTGGGGCTCGCTTTCACATCTGTCCCACTACCATGCTCGGTGTCCAGCAAAAGATGTGGGACACGCTCAACTCGATCAGGACGGGAACAAGCAACCGTGTACGGGCGTAGCCCGCCATGGATTGCGGGGGGGTTAGCAAACCGCCCCTGTGCCAAGCGGTGATCTGCCGGCTGCCAGCCCGGTAAGACCCTTCCGCGAAACAGGGACTCGGAAATCGGCGATCCCGCGCAACGCATTCCTACCCGCAGGAATCGGCACGGACAATTGGACCCTTTTTGGTAAAATTGTTTCCTGCCGCTGGTAAAACCGACGCCAAGGCCATTGACAAGCCATCTGGGCTCTTTGCTAGACTATAGTAGTGGCATTGGGACCAAACGTAGTTCGGCCCGGCAAGGCTGATGGCTTGGGCGGGGGCGGGCCGCGGAACTACAAACTCCCGCGAGCGGGAACTTCGGGCAGGCCCCTGGCAGAACGTATAAGTCTATGAACAGAAAGGCGTTAGCTCATTATTGGGAGGATTTCGATGCTTGTCGAAGAAAATGAGATGTTGAAAATAATGAGGTTATACCGATGAAGTTCAGGAAGGGATGCTGACCCCAAAAGATGTTAAAAATGAAGAGTCCTCTGGATGAGTGGCTGAAAACAAGGCGGTTATGAAAGTCCTCTGGATGAGTTGATGAAAATAAACAAGTTATCGAGTTTCATGGATGAGTTATAGAAAAGAAAGGAGATAGGCCCTGTTTTTGCCTAAGAACGGGTCATCTGATCTGGGGTAGACGCGCCGGGGCAAAATAAGGGAAGGTTTCCACGAAGGCCTAGAGCGAGAGGAATAGTGACGAGTGGCTAGTGCGGATTTCTTATCATGGGTTTGGAAGGTCGGGGCTTTACCGGCTGCGGAGAAACTCGTTGGCGCTGTCATGACCAACGCCACCTCTTTATTCCCTTGTCAGCACCACCCCGGCGCTCAGCGCGCCTCCCGTCCTCATCTGAGGAGGGGAATTCCGTAGCAGCGCTCCCCCCCTGATTCAGGAGGGGTGGCGCCTTGGGCGCCGGGGTGGTTATCCACAGTGGGGCATTTTTTCCGCAGCCTTTAAAGCCCCGCCCTTCCGGCAACCCCCTCCAGGCTCGCCGAAAAATGCGGACCAGTGACGAGAGACAGGCAACGGCTGACGAGGGTAAAGCGGGCAGAGCCGATGGCCAAACCCCCGCGTGACACACTTCCCCGTATCGGTTATCGGCGATGCCAGGTGAGAACATGGATCAATTTTGTGAATCGGAGAATCGCAATTTGCCAATCACCCGTTGACGAAATCACCAAATGACTCGATGGCACCATATCTCCCCGCGCATATCTCCCCGCGCAACTTGCGGAAAATGGCTAGACCTGTTAGATTCACGGCAAATCCAGAACGTGGGGAAAGAATTGGGAAAAGTTATAGCGATAGCCAATCAGAAAGGCGGAGTCGGCAAGACCACCACAGCCATCAGCCTGGGGGCAGCGCTGGCGAAGCAGGATATGTGGACGCTGGTCATCGACTGCGATCCCCAGGCAAACACGACCGGCGGCCTGGGATTCCCCCGCGACCCCGCGCGCCGTTCAATTTACCATGCCTTGATGCACGATGTGCCCCTCAAGGACCTGATTTTAAACTGTGCGGTGGAAGGGTTGCACCTGATCCCCTCGGAGAAGAACCTGGTGGGCGCTTCCGTGGAACTGGTGGACCAACCGGAGCGCGAACAGGTGCTGCGCAAAAAGATGGGCGACCTCCGCAACCAGTTCAATTTCATTTTGCTCGACTGCCCGCCGGCGCTCGATTTGCTGACGCTCAACGCGCTGGTGGCGGCGGACACGGTAATTGTCCCCGTGCAGTGCGAATACTTCGCCCTGGAAGGCGTCTCCGAACTGATCGACACGCTGATTCGCATTCGCCGCTCGCACAACCCGCGACTGGCCGTGGAAGGAATTCTGCTGACCATGTACGACGAGCGCACCAACCTTTCGCATCAGGTGCGCGACGACTTGCGCGATTTCTTCGGCGACCAGGTTTTTTCCACCGTCATCCCGCGCAACGTGCGGCTGGCGGAGGCGCCGAGCTTCGGCAAGCCCATTTTTCTCTACGACCCGGATTGCAAGGGCGCCACCAGCTACCTGGAGCTAGCCAAGGAGGTCATCAATCATGACCAGAAAGGCGTTGGGGCGCGGGCTTAACGCGCTGCTGCGCACCGTTGAGACCACCACGGCCGGCCTGGCGGAAGTTGCCGTTGACCAGATTGACGCCAACCCCTTCCAGCCTCGCCGCACCTTCTCGGCGGACAAGCTGAAAGAGTTGGCGGATTCCATTCGCGCCAGCGGCCTGGTGCAGCCGGTGCTGCTGCGCCGCGCCGACGGACGCTATCAACTGATCGCGGGCGAGCGGCGCTGGCGGGCGGCGCGCCAGGCGGGGCTTACGGTGGTTCCCGCCGTGGTGCGCGAAATCGGCGACCGCGACGCGCTGGAACTGGCGCTGACCGAAAACCTGTTGCGCGAGGACCTGAATCCCCTGGAGGCCGCGCAGGGCTACGCGGCGCTGCAACAGAATCACGGATTGAGCCACGAGGAAATCGCCGAGCATCTGGGACTCGACCGCTCCACCGTCACCAATACTCTGCGCTTGTTGCGCCTGCCCCCGGAAGTGCAACAGATGATCGCGGAGGGGGCAATTTCCGCGGGCCATGCGCGGGCGCTGCTGGGGCTGGATTCCGCCGCGGCGCAATTGCAACTGGCGCAGTTGATCGGGAAGCAAGGCTTGTCGGTGCGGCAGGTGGAAAACCTCGTCGCCTTGCGCGGCTCGAAGCCCGCGAAAAAGCCGGAAGCGAGCGAGGCGCCCAAGCTCGACGCCAACGTGCGCGCGGCGGTGCTGGAAATGGAACGTACCCTCGGCACGCGCGTCAAAGTACAAGGGGATGAAAAGCGGGGGAAAATCGAAATCAGCTATTTCTCTGCGGAAGACCTGAATCGCATCTACGAATGGATAGTTAAAAAACAGTGACCAGTGGGTAGTGCTTAGCGGACAGTGGTAAGTTGTCACCGGCTCGTAGTGGATCGCTGGCAACTAGCCACTAACCACTAGCCACTGGTTTTCTATCCACTGCCTTTAGCTATCCACTGCTCTTGGGAGGGGAAATGGCATTTGGCATGAGCAAACCCGCAACGCGTCGTCGCGAGCTATCCGACTTGCCGGACGATTGGGTCGGCTGGCTCGAGCCCGGCGTGGAAGTGGAAGGAAAGATGAAGGTCTCGGGCGGCCTCATCCGGCTGAACTCCCATTTCAAGGGTGAAATCGTTTCCGACGGCGTCGTGGTGGTCCACGACCAGGGAGAGGTGGATGGGGAAATTCAATCCCGAGTGGTGAGCATCACCGGCAAAGTGAAAGGAACGGTTCACGCCAGGGAACGCCTGGAAATCAAGGAACACGGCATCCTGCTGGGCGACATCTACACTCCCTGCCTGCTGATCGACCCCGGAGGGTTCTTCGACGGCCAGTGCCACATGCCCGCGCCTGAACCTGGCAGCCAAACGCCCAGAGCCGTGGATTCTCAAGAACACCTGTGACCCGGCGTCGCCGGGAGCAACAAGCTTGCGAGTAGAGGCGATAGCGCAGCGAGTCCCATTTTATCGCACCGTTACTGTGGCAAAGCTTTGCGAAGCGAATCAACAAGATTCCGGGCGTCGGAGGGACGTAAGGACCCCGGGGCAAAATGATAGGCCTTTCCGGATGTCAGGGTGATGTGGAAGGTGGCCGTGGCCACCGAAGAAGTTTTAATCTCTTTGATATCACTCAACGATATATTGATGAGGGTTTTTCCATCCTCTTGATATTGGATTGTTCCGGAAGAAACTACCAGCGATCCCTTCACCTTGCCGTGAACCTGAAGGATCTCGGCAGGATTTCCCAAATGGAAGGCATCATAATGTTGCGTGTCAGGAGAAACCTGGGCGGAAGGCGAAGCCGGTGAGGGCGGGGTCGAAGGCGTGGCGGCGCCCTTCCCTGTCACCTCAAAGGGGGTTTCCACCTCGCGATCGTCCGGGTTAATCACGTACAAACTGGCGACGCCCGGGGCGGCGTCGCGCGCAACCTTGATGTGCACGGTAAGCTCCGTGGTCGATGGGGAAGCGATCCCCATCACCCGGATTCCCGGATTGGCGAAGCTCACCTTGGCGCCTTGGACAAAATTCTTGCCGGTGATTTTCAAATCCATATCGAAGCCCGGACCCACGCGGGGCGGCTCGATCGTCGTCACTTCGGGTCCGGGAGGTCCGGTAGGCGCAGGAGGAGCAGCGGGTGTGTCCGGTGCAGAAGGTTTGACTTCCGCCACGGGCGGCGCGGGGGCGGCCGGGATGGCGGGGGTTGCCGGCGCGGATGGCGCCGGGGGAGTTGCCGGGGCAGGCGGAGCCTGTGCGGCCACAATCTTAAACGCCGTTTCCGCCGCGCGGCTGGCAGGGTTGCTGACCAACAGGCTTACCGTGCTGGGTTGCGCCGACGCACTGACGTTCAGTTGCGCTTCCATTTGCATAGCACTGACCCGCTTTGAGGACTCGACGTGAACGGCCGATGACACCGACGAAACATAGGCGCCGGCGGAGAAATTGCTCCCTTGGATAATGACGGTCACGTGGGCGCCAGGCGCGGCTTGGCTGGGATTGGTTTGCTGAATAGTCGGGGTGGCGTCCGGCGGGATATCGGAGTCGGCTTGCGGCGCGCCCAACGCGCAGAGTGATGCCACCATGCACATGAACAGCGCGCCCATCACCAACCGGCTCACCGACCAATTCCTGGCAAGGGGGAAATCGCCACCTATCATGGCAGACCGTCCTGTTAATAGCGGAGATGGAGACCCGATCGAGCGAATCTTAAACTTCCAAGTTGCCGGAAGTCAAGGCGGGCTCCGGGCGCGCTATTTGCTGCGGTCCGGTGCGCGCAGCTTCCTCGAAGCAAAGCATGCTTGCGCGCTGACGCTGAGCCCCTCGGAGCGCCCGGGACCATCACCGCATCTCAGGAGTGGCAGTGGCTTTTAGCTGGATCGACCTCGTCGTCGTCATCGCCTACGTTGTCGCCATCACTGCCTTTGGGGCACGTTTCCGCAAGGGTCAGCGGACCTTGCACGATTACTTTTTGGGTGGAAACCGCCTGCCCTGGTGGGCGATCACACTTTCGATTGTGTGCGCGGAAACCAGCATCCTGACCATCATCAGCACGCCCGGCATTTCCTACCGCTCGAACCTCGGCTTCCTGCAACTCGTGTTTGGGTATCTGGTCGCGCGCGTGGTGGTGAGCTTCCTTTTCGTCCCGCGTTATTTTGCCGGCGAACTCTACACGGCATACCAGCTCATCGAGCGCCGTTTTGGGCGCGGGCTGAGACTCTTTACCGCCGGTCTGTTCCTGCTCACCCGCGCACTCGCCGAGGGAGTGCGCGTGTTTGCGATTTCCCTGGTTATCGCCATCATCTTCAGAACCGGCGTCGCGGCCTCATTGGTGATGATCTTCGTGCTGACCGTGCTCTACACCTTGGAAGGAGGCTTAACGGCGGTTATCTGGACGGATGTCATCCAACTCACCATCTACGTCGCGGGAACGGTGGTGGCGTTGTTCGTCGCCTTGCACACTCTTCCCGGCGGCTGGAGCGAGGTGGTGCGCGTGGCGCAAGCGGCAGGCGGCAAATTCACGGTTTTCAATTTCCACTTTGACTGGACCCAGCCCTACCTTTTCTGGACGGGATTGGTGGGTGGCATGTTTCTGAATACCGCGAGCCACGGCACGGACCAACTGATTGTGCAGCAACTGCTCGCCGCGCGCAGCCGCCGCCAGAGCCAAGGCGCTCTGCTGGCGAGCGGTGTCGTGGTACTGCTTCAATTCACGCTGTTTCTGGTGGTGGGGGTGGTGCTCTACGCTTTCTACCTGCATTTTCCTCCCCCCGTTCCCTTCCGCCGGCCCGACCAGATTTACCCCACCTTCGTCATCACCAGGCTCCCGGTGGGGCTCTGCGGCTTGCTGACCGCTGCCATCCTCGCCGCCGGCATGGCCAATCTGAGCGCGGCGCTCAATTCCCTGGCGTCAAGTTCGGTGATGGATTTCTACAAGCCCTTCGCGCGCCCCCGCGCTGATGACCAGCATTACCTGCGCGTATCGCGGCTCGCGACGGTGGTTTGGGGGGCGGTGATCATCACCATCGCGCTCGGGGCGCAGTACCTCCAGCGTAGCGCGCTGGAGTTGGCGCTCACCGTGGCCAGCGTTCCCTACGGCAGCATGTTGGGAATCTTCCTGTTGGGAGTCCTGACCCGACGGGCCACCAGCCGCGGCGCCCTGGTGGGCGCGCTGTGTGCCCTCGCTACGCTGGGTTATGTCATGCACTACACCACGATCGCCTGGACGTGGTACGTCGCCATAGGAACTGTTGTGACGTTCACCGTGGGACTTTTGATGAGCTTTGCGACACCAGCGCGTGTTGATGGCGCGGGGTAGCGCTGACCTTGAGGTCAGCAGCTTGGATGCTCGCGAAAATTGCCGACCTAAAGGTCGTCGCTACATTGTTGTTCATCGACCTCTTCGCGCCGACTGGCGGTCATAGACCGCCGCAACAGGCCAATGCGCAAATTCTTATGGCGCGATGTAGCGCCATAATTCAGAATGCAGAAGTACAGATTGCCATGCGTAATAGACCTCAAACCGAGTTAGTGAAAGGCCTGGGGGTGTTCGGCGCCACCTCCGTAGTTGCCGGCACGATGATTGGGACCGCGATTTTCGTGGTCCCGGGCATCATGCTGCAACAGGTGGGTACACCGTCGATGGTCCTGGTGGTGTGGGTGGCCGCCGGGGTCCTCAGCCTTTTTGGAGCTCTGGCATATGCGGAGCTCGGCGCAGCGATGCCGCAGGCGGGCGGCGAGTTCGTTTACATGCACCGCGCTTATGGCCCCCTTTTCGGATTCCTCTACGGCTGGACGCAATTCATCATCGCCAAGACCGCCTCGATTGCCGCTATCGCCACGGGCTTCGTCCTCTACCTTGCCTACTTCTTCCCGCGCTTGCACGAAACCTTGTGGGGAGCTTCTCTCCGTTTTGGCGGCCACGCGGTGGAACTACACCTGACGGGCCTCCAGCTTGGCGCCACGCTGATGGTACTGCTGCTTTCCGGGTTGAACGTTCTGGGCGTGCGCCGCAGCGGCGCCGTACAAACTCTCTTCACCGCCTCCAAGCTGCTGGTGCTCGCGATTCTTATCGTGATGGGCCTCACCTACGGGCACGGCTCGTGGCAGGGGTTTCGCCCGTTCTTCGCGGCGGGTGGGCGCGGCGGCCTGTTGACGGCTTTCGGCGTGGCCACGGTTTCAGCTCTTTGGGCCTACGATGGATGGAACAACCTCAGCATGGTGGCGGGCGAAGTCCAAAATCCCCAGCGCAATATACCCCTGGCGCTGATTGTGGGGGCGCTGCTGGTTCTCATCGTTTATGTCCTGGTGAACCTCGCTTACTTTTACGTGCTGCCGGCTTCCCAGGTTCTGGGCACGAAGACCGTGGCCTCTGACGCCGCGCGCCGCTTCCTGGGCAATGCCGGGGGAGCATTCATTGCGGTGGGTGTCATGATTTCTACTTTCGCCACGCTGAACGGCTCGATCCTGGCCGGTTCGCGCATTCCTTACGCCACCGCGCGGGAGGGCCTTTTCCCGGCCGCGCTGGCCGCTGTGCATCCCCGCTTCCACACACCCGCCGTGTCTCTGGCAGGGCAAGCCATTATCGCGGGATTGTTCGCGCTGACGGGACAGTATCAGTCGCTCTACACGAAAGTGATATTTTCCGAATTCCTCTTTTACGCCCTCTGCACCGCCGGGGTCTTTGTGCTGCGGCGGCGGGAGCCTGACCTGCCGCGTCCCTATCGGACCTGGGGATATCCCCTCGTTCCGGCGGTTTTTGTTATTCTCGCCGTCTGCCTGCTGGTGAACACGTTTTGGCAGCAACGCGCCGACTCCATGTGGGGAGTGGTGCTGGTGGGCAGCGGCATCCCCGCATATTGGATCTGGAAGGCATGGGTTCGCCACTACCGATGTCCAAATTAGCGAGCTCTTCGAATGGCCAACGCGGCTCTGCCGCCCTGCTGTGCGGAAAGCCTCTGGCTTTCCGGCCAACCCTTCCCATTTCCTTGTCTCCGCCCCGTCTGGAAGGCGCAGCCTTTCAGACGGCGCGGAGGGGGTGGGTTAAAGTACAGGCGCCGCGGAAAGGCGAAGCCTTTCCGCACAGCGGGGCGGCGGAGCCGCTGGCCGGCGCCCGCCCGGTCAGGCGTGGTTTGGACAAGCTTCCTTCGGCACAACTCGAAAAGCACGGCATTGGGCACATTGCTCCCGGGATTCTGCGTGGGATGGTCGCGATAATGCTGATTGCATCCTGCGGTCTCGCGGCGCCGAAGGCGCGCCGCGCCGCACAGGCTGCCTCCGCGAAGGCCGCAGCGGAGGCCGCCCTGGCGAAAGCGCGCGAGCGCGTGCTGAACGCCAGTCCTCTGGCGATGTTCTATTACTCCGGCGACTCGATGGGCCGGGCGTCGCTGGAAGCGCACGGCGACGCCATAACCTTGCTCGCCCCGCAGTGCTATGGGCTCGACCGCGCGGGAGCGCTGCACGGCCACCTTCCCACGGAGGTTTTGGAAGTGACACGCACCGCCGGCCTGCCCCTCATGCCCCTGGTGACGAACCCCGGTTTCGACCGCTCGACGGCGCACGTGCTGCTGCACAATGCCCAGGCGCAGGTGCGTGCCGTAAACCATCTTGCCGAGGTTGCGGAACGCGATCAGTACGTGGGTTGGCAGCTCGATTTCGAAGGCGTCGATCCTGCGGACAAGCTTGCCTACACACGGTTCGTGGCGCGCGTGGCAGTACGGCTGCATCACGACCATCGTCTGCTGAGCGTCGCGGTGGTGCCACGCTTTTCCGACACCTTTCCCGACAGCTCCACGCCGGGGTTTCACACGGGTGAGTGGGGGGCGGCGTTCGATTTCCGCAGCCTCGGTCGCGTCGCCGATTTCCTGGTGCTCATGGCCTATGATCAACACACTTCCTTGACCCCGCCCGGCCCCGTGGCGGGCTATGACTGGGTGAAAGCGACCTTGGACTACGCCGTCCGCCGGGTGCCACCTTCCAAGCTCTTGCTCGGCCTCCCTCTTTACGGCCGTGAGTGGACGGAAACGGCGGGCGCCACCACGTCACAGAGCCTTGCCTACAAGGACCTGAAGCGTTTCCTTGAAGATCCCAGCAGCGAACAACATTGGGACGATCTTGCGCAGACCGCCTGGTTCCAATTGCGCGAGGGCGATACCCTGCGCACCGCGTGGTTCGACGACGCCCGCAGCTTGCGCGAAAAACGGAGGCTGCTGCCGCTCTACCACCTGCGTGGATACGCAGCCTGGCGTCTGGGCGTGGAAGACCCGGAGTTTTGGCAGGGAAGCAATGACCCATGACAAGCACGACCCCCATCGGTGGACCAGGGCACCGTCAAAGTCTAATGGGGTTGAAAGGGACCCCTCACCTGCCCTCCTCCGTCGGGCACCCTCTCCCCTGGGAGAGGGCTATGATTTTGATTTCTCTCCCTCTCCCTTGGGGAGAGGGGGGACCACAAGGCGGGGGATGAGGGGTTTCTTCGCCGGTGATGCCTTCATGGCCATGGAGGTATCTGGCGTCCGCGACTTTGACGGAACCCTGATCGGTGTACCCGTCGTTGGCGCCGGGAGAAAGGGGTTTGTGCGTTTCGCCGGAAATCCAAGAGCCGCAGAATCATCCTGCTTGGGGCGGGTTGAGTCTGCGCGCCATTCGCATGGAGTTCCCCCAAAATGGAGTAGAATGGAACGAGGAAGACTAATATGAGCAAGCTGCCGAAAACTCTTGAAGATTTAGTTCGTGAGGTCCCATCAGAATATAGGGACCAGCTTCGGGATTACGTCGAGTCTTTGCTGGCCGGGCGGCGGACCAAGCAAGCCAGCAAGCCCCAATTCGCTTGGGCTGGCGCACTTAAGGGCCTGCGGGATCGCTACACCTCCGTCGAGTTACAGCACCGGATCGCACGCTGGAGAATCGACGGCGAATGAGATTGCTTGTCGATACTAACCTCTTCACTGAGGTGTTGCTGAGCCAAGCGGGCGCCAGCGAAGCCCAAACCCTTCTGGAGAACCGCAAGGGTCACGAACTATTTGTCTCCGACTTTGCTCTTCATTCGATCGGCCTTTTGCTATTTCGGCAGAAGCAGCATCACGTTTTCCGTCAATTCTTGCAGGACTTAATTGCTGGCACCGGCATCGAAATGGTCTCTCTGGCGGCGCAGGAGATGGACTCCCTCATCGACGTGGCAGGAAGGTTCAGCCTGGACTTCGACGACGCGTACCAGTACGCCACCGCAATCAAACATAGACTTAGGATCGTGAGCTTTGACGCTGATTTCGACCACACCCCTGATGGCCGACTTCTCCCTGCCGACGTTCTGTAACTTCCCATCAAGTCGGCCTTGGAACCCTCTTCCGCAAACTGTTACACTTGATACCTTTCGGGCAACCTCTTTCTTGGAGAGAAGCCATGCGAACCCGCGCGGTTGTTGGCCTAACGGTTCTGATGTTCACCGCCTTGACCCGCGGCGCACCCGGCGCGGAGCATACGTGGACTGTCTACTCCGCCGGAGAGCTCGACGGGCGCATCGAGCGCCAACTCAACGTGTTGGCCGTGCAGGACCAGGCGCTGATCCGCTTCTTGAAAAGCACAGCGGAACAGCCGCGAGCGGTTCCCGCGGCGGGCGGCCTGACAATTGAACTGCGCCAAGAAAGTAATGGCGCGGCCTTTCTTGACGCGCTCCAGCGCGAGGCGGCCTCAAATGCCATCGTGCCCACGGCGGAACTGGCCCAGGAAGGGTACATTATCGAGGCCAACTACCCCCGCGCGGCGGTTCCCAACCGGCTGCGCATCACGGCCGCCACTGGGCGGGGATTTCACCATGCTTTGCGGAGAATTCCGGATTTGCTGGCGCTCGCGCCGTCCAGTCTTTCGCGCGAGCTCATTCCCCATCCGCAAGCCGTGCGCATCGAAAGAAATGGTATCTCCGCCGTCATCGTGGATTTTCCCTCTTTCGCGGAGCGCGGCGTGGTGGAAGGTTTTTACGGCACTCCCTGGACTCATCAGGACCGTGTCGACGTTATGCGCTTTGAGGGGGCGCACGGCATGAACGCGTACTACTACGCCCCCAAAGACGACCCCTACCATCGCAAACTCTGGCGCGATGCCTACCCGCCGGAAGCGCAGCAGCGGCTGGGCGAACTCGTCGGGGCCGCGCAGCACAACTTTGTGGACTTCTGTTTTGCCATCAGCCCGGGCCTCACCATGGCCTACTCCAGCGATCGTGATTTCCAGGTTTTAACCAGCAAACTCGCGAGCGTCGGCAAGCTGGGCGTTTCCTGCTTTGCCCTTTTTCTCGACGACGTGCCGCAGGATTTGCAAGATCCCCAAGACCGGGCGCAATTCAAAACCCTCGCGCAAGCTCATATCTTCCTCACCAACAAACTCTACAAGCACCTTAAGGAGCAATCTGCCGCGAATCGCCTGGTGCTGACGCCCACGACCTATACGAATGAATGGGGCAATCGCGATTACGTTAAGGAATTGGGCGCGGGCGTTGACCCTGATGTGCCCATCGTCTGGACCGGGCCGAAGGTTTATTCCTCCGCCATCCCCGTGGAGCAAGCGCGTGAATGGGGCGGGTATATCCGCCGCCCGCCGCTGATTTGGGATAACTATCCTGTAAACGACGGCGCGCCCTGGTGCCGCTACCTGGGGCCGCTCACCGGCCGCGACGCGCATTTGCCCGGCGTCGTGCGCGGCCTCGTTTCCAATCCCATGATCGAAGCGCACGCCTCGATGATCCCACTGCAAACTATCGCCGACTACCTATGGAATGCCGCCGCCTACGACCCCGCGCAATCGGAAACCCATGCGGTAGTGAGCCAATACGGTGAAGATGCGCCGCGCCTGCTCGCGCCCTTCCTGAAGACTTACGGAACATATTATTGGGAGGACGGAATTTTTACGGCGCTGTTCAAAGAGCGGCGCCAGCCCATTGACGTGGCCAGAATACAATCGCAACTGGCAGAAATGAATTCGGCGCTTGAGCGTCTGCGATACCGGCGGCGGCTGGAGCCGTTGCTCACTGAAATATCCCCGGCGGTCAAGCGCGCGGGTGAGCGCCTGGCGGAGGTCAAGGCTGATCCCGCCTTCCCGCATCTGCCGGACGGCACCCTGCAATGGAATGAAAACTATGAGGCGCTCTCCGCCTACCGCGTGACCCAATCGCCCAACCTGGACGGTGACTTTTCCAAGTGGGAAAGCGGTCCGATGTACCGCCTTGATGAGCGCTCGCAGGTGGTGGCGGGCGCCAAACTGTGGAGAGGCCCGCACGACTTGTCTGCACGCGTGGCGCTGGCATGGGACGCCAGCTTTCTCTACGTGGGCGTCGACGTCAATGACCCGGGTCTCTATCAACCCTTCTTCGCGCGCGGCATTCAGAATGGCGACACGTTTGTGCTTATGCTGGAAGCCGGTTTCCGCAAGAACTACCTTTCAACCGAGCCAACCGGCGATGAGTACACACTCTATTTCAGTCCCGGCGATTTCGCCGGCGTCAAGCCCAGCATCTTCTCCGACGAAGATTATCTGCCGCTGCGCTCGCAACCTCACAATTACATGCAGGAGATTTACACCGCCTGGAAGAAAACCGGTAGCGGTTATTCAGGAGACATCGCGGTGCCGGTGACCTTCTTCGCCGGCGGCAAGTTCGCTCAAGGTTACGATTTGGGATTGGGGTTTAGTGTGACAAGGGTGATTCGTCCCGCACGGCCCACCGATGCGGAAGACCTGGAACGGGTCGTATTGCAGTCAAAGAAAGACCACCTGTTCCGCATCAGCACCGCGAACCCATCCTCATTCCCACGCTTGGTTCTGACCGATGGGAAACCCTAGCCGGCATTTCTCATCATGGGTTTGGAAGCGCGGTGAGAAATCCGGGCCAGGCCGTCGTTCACTTGGCCTTAAGGAGGGGAGACCTACGCCGGCGGGAAGCGCATTACAACCCGCTTCCGCCAGCCGCTTTCTTCTCCAGGGCCGGCAGCAGGTACTGGGTCACAAAGCGTTCATATTGAGACTGCACCTCAGGTGTAGAGGGAACTGATCCCATCGCACCCCCGTCTGATGCCGGCTCAAAATAGACGTCGCCCGGCTTGCCAAACGGGCCCGGATCGGTCTTGGTGAACTTCGCAGTGTCGGTCTCGGCAAAATCGTAGATTTGCTTGGGAGTGTAAGTCTTCAACTGCTCGGGTGTAAGTTGAGCGACCGTCCGCACGTGAATGTTGAGTTTCCCAAATACCCGGTCCTTTCCGTATTCGACGCGCAGAACGTGCTGTTGTGTTTGCCCGGGGTTCTTGGGATCGTCAACCACATCAGCCAATAGAACAAAATCATCCAACTTACCGTTGAATTTTGCATCCAGGAGGCTGTAGAGGCGAACGGTAGGATCATTGGAACTGGCCTGCGGGGCCCTTTCTTTCGCGCCCAAGCGTCCGTGGTCGCCGCCCCCGAGTACCAGGAGCGCAAAGACGGCGCCAGCGATAATTACAAGTGTCCGGGCACTAATTCTCATTGTCTCCCCCCGCATTTGTAAACCCGAAATGGAAATAGGCTTCCCCGTGGCCAATGGCACGGGACCCTTCGGAGTAGATACTATCCCCGCGATGCGCATAAGACAATAACCGAATTGGGTGCTGCCCTAATCTGAATGTAACGCCGCCATCTTGGCGGCTTAATGCCGGCTGGGAGCCGGCGCTACATCTGAAATTAGGACAGTACCCCGAATTGTTGGATCGCCCGATCAGGGGCAATGCAGGGCAGCACCGTCGGCGGTGGGTGGCGCCGGGCGGGGAGGAACGGGCGAAGGAGAATCCGTAGTTGCTGCCGGGGTTCCGTCAAAGTCGCAGGCACCAGATACCTCCATAGCTATGAATGCATCACCCGCGAAGAAACCCCTCACCCCCCGCCTTGCGGTCCCCCCTCTCCCCAAGGGAGAGGGCAAGAAATCAGAATCACAACCCTCTCCCAGGGGAGAGGGTGCCCGACGGAGGAGGGCAGGTGAGGGGTCCCTTTCAACCCCATTAGACTTTGACGGTGCCCTGTAGTTGCCACCGGGTCGCGTGACGCGGTACAAGGAACCTGGCTATTCTCTATGACCATCACGCTGTACTCCCCAGCATCCTTCGCCGCGGCGTGCGCTGCCTCAGCCTGTTTCATGGCTGCCGCGCACGTGGAGAAAACCTTTAAGCGCCGCCTGCAAGATGGGCTCGTGCGGATAACCGTGTCCAAGGTGCTGGCGAAAACCTTCGGCGTAGGCAAATCCGCACTCGCTGCCGTAGTTTGCCGCCCACGCCGTCATCCGGTCCAGGTATTCGTCAATCCCGTGGTGGGCACGCAGCCATTCCCCCTGCGAGGCGTGGTGTGATAGCATCTCGCGCTTGGGGGGAAGCGTTTTGCTGATGTTGACATAAAACTGGGGATTGATCCGCTGTCCCAATGGGTCCTTCCCCTCCGTGGCATCCGCGTAATAAAGGGCAGGTGTGGCGCGGCCACGCTGGGCGGGCGGATTCTGCCGCGTCTCATAGTTGGGAATGGCCAGCGCAAAGGCGGCTGCCCGCACCAGGCGAGAGGCCTCTTCGTGATCCAGCATGTAATCCACCGGCGAATGCGTAATCACCACGTCGGGATCAAATTGGCGCATCACATCCACCACTCGGCGAAGGTTTTCGGCGTTGAGCATTACCTCCACGTCCATCAGTCCGGCGCACGCGTACCATGCACCCAGATAAGCGGCGGCGGATTGCGCTTCGGCATAGCGAATCCGCGCGATCGCTTCCCTGGCCACCGTGGCCGAGCCGCAATCTCCGGCGGTCATCGTGACAATCCCTAACTCCCAACCCAGGTCTTTTAGATGGAATAGCGTTCCCCCCACCAGGATTTCGGCGTCATCGGGGTGCGCCATGACCACCAGCAGACGGGAAGATTTTGACTCGATTGCCATGCGTTAACCCCGGGAACCACAAGCCCGGCGAGCTCCCCGGCAAATTGAAGGACACCCGGGGGAGCCGGCATCCAGGGAAATTACCATAGCATGAGGCTACCCATAAGAAGCAACAGATAAAAGCAAACTGTGGTGACCCGAGGTCCAGGCAAATGCTCCAGGCATTCCCTCGAAACTATTCAGGAACACGCGGAGGTTCCAAGGCGCCGCCAGGCAACCTGAGCCAGGGTCGAAGGCATAGGTGTTAAAATAAAAGCATGCACGCGCGAAAGCCCGCCTTGGTGGGCGGCACAATGTGGCCCCTTATAGGTTTGAATCTGCGTTGGAGTTGCCTTATTTTAACGCCTATGGGGCGAGGGGAGCGCCCGAGAACGATTTGGGAAAAGGGAAAAAACTGGTCTCGTTTGGACCAAAATGAGTCACTATGGAAAAATCCGAGCAGTGCGTGCGGAAATCTGCTAAAAAAAGGTAGTGGGTAATTTCCACAACCCCTATAACTCGATTTTCAAGGAGGCAAGATATGGCGGACTTGACCCTGGAGGCGGCCGAGCGGATCGTGGCGGCGGCTAAGAAGAAAGCGGCGGAAATCAACACCAAAATGGACATCGCGGTGGTGGACGCGGGAGGCAACCTCAAGGCCTTTGCCCGCATGGACGGCGCATGGCTGGGCAGCATCGACATCGCCCAGCGCAAAGCGCGAACCGCGCGCTGGTTCGACATGGATACCGGCGTGATCGGCACGCTCTCGCAGCCGGGCGGCCCGCTCTACGGCATCGAGCACTCGAACGGCGGGCTTATCACTTTTCCGGGAGGCGTGCCGCTCAAGAACGCGCACGGCGAGGTCGTGGGCGCGGTCGGCGTGAGTGGCAGCACGGTGGAAAATGATCATACCGTGGCCGCCGCCGGCGCCGCCGCCCTCGGGTAGTAAGTCCATTGGGCAGTTTGGCCGGGTTGGACCTCGGGCGCCCGCATTAACCGTAGCGGCGCTCACTGCACACCGCTACTGGTCGTCCATACCGCCGAGGAGCGCGCCGGGGTGGTGGACTTTTTTCGGGTTGCCGGGACTCTCGGCGGGGGCGATTTCGCTGAGCTTTCTTAGGTCGAGGACCATTTCCCCCTGGGCGTCGGGCTCAAAGGCGGGGACGAAGCGCGCTCCCCACACCACTTCGTCATGGCGGTAGGAGTAACGAACGTGGACGGTTTGGAAGAAGGTATCGTCAAAGGCCTTAATCAGAACCAGAAACTCCGCTTGCTCTGCCGCCAGATCCTCGGGTTTTCTGGCCCAGAGCGGGCTTGACTCGTCGATGGGATGGACGATCGTCCATGAAAGCGGCAGGAATTGGATGACGCGGCGTTCCAGCGGCAGATACTGGAACTCCCGGTGCGTCCCTTGGTCTGAGGTTACAACGGTGCTCAGCATCACGCGCGCTTCCACTTCCATCAAATTGTTGCTGCGCCGGTTGGCCACACGCAATTGCAGGCTGGTTCCGGACTGATAGGGCGACATCACCATCTGCTTGCTAAAGGCCAGGCGCGCCGCGGGCCGCGAAAATCGCCCAAACAGCAGACCGGTGCCAATGGCCAACGCCATCAAGCCCAACAGGGCCTGAAGCGATGCCACCATGCTGGTCAGAACGCCGTCCGGAGAGATTCGGCCGTACCCCACCGTGGTGAAGGTTTGCGCGCTGAAAAAGAAGGCGCTCAGAAAGCGGCTCAGCGCGGTGCTGGTATCCGCCCCCTGGAGGTGCCCGACGCCGATCTTTACGTAGATCAATGCAAACGCCGCGTTGGCGATGACGAATCCGCCAAAAATCATCGCCGCGAAGACCGGCCACGGGGCGTTGATCATGAAAAGATAAGGGTGAATGTCGCGCCAGGTGGTTCCGCACCGGCGAACATTGAATTGCCCGCTGGGATTGATGATTCGGCGCAAGTCGCCGCGGTATTTTTCCGTGAAGCCGGGGTCAAACGAAGGTTTGTTCATGTTGGGCGTTTACCGCTTCAGGAACGTCCCCTCTTCCAGCTCCTGGAACGCGTCGCGGAGTTGCTGCTGCGTGTTCATCACAATCGGGCCATACCACGCCACGGGCTCCTCCAAGGGTTTTCCCGAAACCAGGAGGAAGCGGATGCCGTCCTCGCCGGCCTGCACCATCAGCTCATCGCCACGGTCAAAGAGGATCAGCGAACGGTTGTCCGCTTCCGTCGGAGGGTGTGTGTCCAGCCACCCTACCGATTCCGTGGGCACGGCAAGAGGCCCTGAGGCGTTGCAAAACTTCCCACTCCCTGAGAAAACGTAGGCGAAAGCATGGCGCGTGGTCTCAACGGGCAGGGTCTTCGTCCGTCCGGGAGGCACGGACACATCGAGATAAATCGGGTCCGCGGCAATCCCGTCAACGGGGCCCGCTTTCCCCCAGAAGTTTCCGCACACAATGCGCACCCGCGTGCCGTCGTCGTCCTGAACCTCCGGGATGTCGAGTGCTTTAACTTCCTGGTAACGCGGTGACGTCATTTTGAGCGCCGATGGCAAGTTCGCCCACAACTGGAACCCGTGCATGCGCCCCGCCGCGTCGCCCTTGGGCATTTCCTGGTGAATGATTCCGCTGCCCGCCGTCATCCACTGCACGTCACCGGCGGCGATGGCGCCCTGGTTTCCCATGCTGTCGCCGTGTTCCACAGTTCCGGCGAGAACGTAAGTGATGGTCTCAATCCCGCGATGGGGATGCCATGGGAAGCCGGCAAGATAATCCTGTGGAATGTCGTTGCGGAAATCGTCCAGAAGCAGGAACGGATCGAAATCCGACGTGTTGCCGAACCCGAATGCGCGGCGCAGATGCACGCCCGCGCCTTCCAGAGTGGGCTTCGAGGAGACAATTCGTTTAATGGGTCGAAGAGACATGTTGACCTCCAGAGGTGGAGTTTACCTTTTTTGGCGCCGCTCCGCCACCGTTCAGGCGAATGGTGCACCGGTGTGAGCGTGGCCATCGCCTGGAGCGGGATGGGGCCCCCCAGAGTCACTAGCGATAGCCCCCTGCGATGAGCAATGTTTCGCCGGTGATCCAACCGGCGTCTGAGGAGGCAAAGAAAACAGCCGCAGGAGCGATATCTTCCGGCAGGCCGATGCGTCCGAGCGGAGTCTGTGCTTCAACCTGCTTCCGCATATCGCTTTCCGCGAAGCCGGCGGCATGCCACCCCTCGGTTTGCACCATGCCGGGATTGATGGCATTCACGCGAATCTTGCGCGGGCCCAACTCTTTAGCCAGCGACTTGGTAACGGAATCCACCGCCGCCTTGGTAGCGCTGTAGACCGATCCATAGGCAGGGTTCAGGGTGCTGACCACCGAGCTGATATTAATAATGCTGCCGCCCTCAGGGCTGAAGTGCTTCACCGCTTCCTGGGAAGTCAGGATTAGACCGAGGACGTTGAGGTCAAACTGTTTGTCGAAGTTCTGTTCCGTAATGCTTTCGAGCGGAAAGAACTCGTAAATTCCCGCATTGTTGATAAGGATATCGAGCTTGCCAAAAGCCTTTTTGGCTTCGGCAAAAAGATGGGCGATTTCTGCCTGTTTGGAAACATCCGCCTGCACCGCGATGGCCTTGCCTCCATGGCCCGAGATCTCGCCAACGACGCGGTCCGCGCCCTCTTTGCTGGTGGCATAGTTCACCACCACCGCCGCGCCTTCCGCCGCCAGGTGCTTGGCAATGGAAGCGCCAATCCCCTTGGATGCGCCGGTCACTACGGCGACTTTACCTGCAAGTTTCTGCGACATACAACGGCTCCTGAATCCGAATTTTATACCGCACAGTTAATGATGTCGCGGTCAGCCCAATGGATACAAAGTTTTTGCCGATCGATCCGCAAAGGCATATCATCGACAGAAGCGGTAGTGGTGTCATTGGGAAGTCGCACGGGCGTCCCGCCCGTGAACGGTCACGGCCAAGATGGCCGTGCCAGAGCAAATGACACCCCTACGGACAGAACCTATGACGTGAACTCCGAGTCAGGGCTGCAAGCGTAGATGACTTAACGGAAGGCTTTAAGCGAATGCAGGTGATTCTTTTCGGCGCGTCCGGAATGGTGGGGCAGGGCGTTTTGCGCGAATGCCTGCTCGATCCTGAGGTTACAACTGTCCTCTCGATCGTACGGAGCAGCAACGGGCAGCAACATGCAAAACTGCGCGAGATCGTCCACAAAGATTTTCTCGACTTTTCTTCAATTGAATCCGAGCTGTCAGGCCTCGATGCTTGTTTCTTTTGCCTGGGCGTCTCTTCCGCGGGCATGTCCGAAGAAAATTATCGGCGGGTTACTTACGATATCGCCTTGGCTGCGGCACAAACCTTGGTAAAGCTCAATTCCAACATGACCTTTATTTTTATTTCGGGCGCGGGAACGGACAGTTCCGAGCGCGGACGCGCGATGTGGGCCCGCGTGAAAGGGCAGACGGAAAATGCCTTGCTGCGCCTGCCCTTCAAGGCCGCGTACATGTTCCGCCCCGGGGTGATCGTGCCGCTGCACGGAATCAAGTCGAGGACTATGCTCTATCGGGTCCCTTATGCCGTCTTGGGGCCAATCCTGCCTTTATTGCAGCGCCTCTTCCCTCAGTACGTTACCACCACCGAGAAACTGGGGCGGGCCATGCTCATCGCCGCCAAGCGGGGCGCACCCAAGCCCGTGCTCGAAAGCGCCGACATCAACCAACTATGAGGCGGGGTTTGCTGCCGCCCTTTCGGCAGCCCCATCCAAGCGTGGTAGGAAATGCAGGCTAATGCCCGGAAGTAAGGGCCTTCAGATAGCGGTAGTAGAAGTCAACGCCCTGGTAGAACGACTCTACGCGCAGGCGCTCGTCGCGCCCGTGGGCGCGCACGTCGTCCATATCGACGGCGACACCGGAAATTCCGTAGGTGGGCATGCCTGCGGCGTTGGTATAGATTCCGTCCGATGCGCCGGTCCCCATGGTGGGGATAACCGGCGTTCCCGGCCACATTTCTCCGGCAATTTTCTCGAGCGTCTGCATCACGTCGGGCCGCAGATTGACCGGCGGCAGGGCCTGACCGTTGGGCGCGCTATCGAGCACACGGCCGCTGTTATCGACATAAGTGACCTCTACCTTGGGATCAGCGAAGATGCCGATAAGAGTCTGCCGAACCTCTTCGCGCGTGTGCCCGGGCAGGATGCGGCAGTTCACGTTGGCGCGGGCGCTTTGGGGAAGGGCGTTGTTGGCGTGTCCCGCATCAAGCCGCGTGGCCACGCAGGTGGTGCGCAGAGTGGCGTTCTGAAGCGGGTCCAGGGAAAGGCGCGCAGCCGCAGCAGGGTCCGGCGGGGCATTCAGAATGGCCCGCATATCAGCAGCCTCCGGGCCGGTTTCAACGGAGGCCATGCGCTTAAAGTAGGCGCGCGTGACGTCGTTCAGCTCCAGGGGGAATTGAAAACGTTCCAGGCGGCCTAGCGCCCCGGTAAGATGATAGATGGCGTTGTCCGGCACCGGCAAGGAACTGTGCCCGCCCGGGTTGGTCACCTTGAGCTGGAAGTCCGCGTAGAGTTTCTCGCTAGCGTCTATGGAGACGATGACGGGCTTGCCGTTGTCAGTGTCCACGCCGCCGGCGTCGGCATTGAGCACGAATTCGGCATCGATCAGCTCGCGATGATTCTTGATGAGCCAGTCCACGCCGTTTGACTGCCCGCCCTCTTCGTCGGCGGTCAGCGCCAGAATAAGGTCGCGGTCCGGTTTGAACCCTTCGCGCTTGAGGCGGATGAACTCGGTGACTAAAATGGCGTCGTCACTCTTCATGTCCTGCGTGCCGCGGCCGTAGAAGTAGCCGTCCTTCTCGACGAACTGAAAAGGATCGAGGGTCCAGTCGGACCGGCGCGCTTCCACCACGTCGAGGTGGCCGATCAGCAGCACGGGCTTGTGCGCGCCCGTGCCGCGCAGACGCGCCACCATGTTGCCTTTGCGGTCGTTGGGGCCCAGCACCACAACATCGCTCGCGGGGAAACCGGCTGCGCGCAGGATTTGCGCCATGGCCTCAGCGGCAATGGTGGTGCTGCCCACGGAGTCCGTGGTGTTGGTCTCAATCAGACGCTTGAAAATGTCGCGCGATAAATCCCGCGTTGCGTCGTCAATCTGGGCACACAGGGCGGGTGCAAAAACCAAGACCACTGCCGCAAAAAGAAAGGCTTTCCGTGAATGTCGATGCATCGTGCCATTATATCAAACACCAACCGTCGCCGCAGTTTGCCGCTTGCCGCACTTTCATGCCAAGATTTGTGGCCCAAGCGAAGTTCGACCCGATATACTGGTCGGCGCATTTTTAGTTTGCCGGCGAGCACCCTGGCGATGCTGTTGCCTGAATCCTTTGGTGAGTCACTGCCATGAAAAGGTTGGGAATCCTTCTTTCCGGTCGCGGTTCGAACTTTGAGGCCATTGCGCGCAATGTGCAAGCGGGCGCGATTCCGGCGGAAATCGCCGTGGTGATTTCCAACCAGCAGGAAGCGGTGGGCCTTTTGCGTGCGCGAGAAATGGGCCTCGAAACCCGTTGCATTCCGTCCAAGGGCAAAGAGCGCGAGGCCTTCGATCGCGAGGTGGTGGCAGTATTAAAGGAATTCCAAGTTGATCTGGTTTGCCTGGCGGGTTTCATGCGCATTCTCAGCCCTTACTTCGTGCGGGAATTTCCCCGCCGGATTCTCAATATCCATCCTGCCCTGCTTCCTTCCTTCCCGGGTGAAGACGCGCAACGGCAGGCTCTGGAGCATGGCGTGAAATTCACCGGGTGCACAGTGCATCTGGTAGACGAAGGCATGGATACCGGACCTATCGTGTGCCAGGCGGTGGTGCCGGTGCGCGATGACGACACGGCGGAGACGCTCGCGGCGCGCATCCTTCAGGAAGAGCACCGCGTCTATTCCGAGGCGATTTGTCTGCTGCTTGAAGGCAAGCTGCGCTTCCAGGGCCGCCGCGTGTTGCGGAGGGATTGAGCCTTGGGCTGGTGAACCTAATGTGATACACTACCGTGTGTATACTATGGCTGCCCGGAAGAGAATCTGTATCACAGTTGGCGCGGAGACCTCGCCTTTGGCGGATCGCGAGGCCCGCCGCCTCATAACCTCCCGAAACGAATTCATCCGCGCTGCCCTCCGCGCCGAGATCAAAAAACGCCAACACGCAGGAGAAAGAAGGATGCCGGAAAAAACCAGAGTAAACATCACGGTTGATCCTCAGACGCTACGATTGGCTGACCGGATGGCGCGCGCCCGCAAAATCTCCCGCAGCGCGGTTTTGCGGGAGGGGGTTCACGCCCTGGCGGAAAACCAAGCGAACAAAGTTGCCGAGCAGGCGCGCCGCGACCGCCAGCGCCGCGCCGCAGAGACGATGGATCGGCTGGCGCACAAGTTCGGAGACTGGCCGGCAGAAAAAATCCTGCGTGCGGCCAGAGACCGCTGGCAGATGCCCGAGAAGGATTGATGGGGAACCCGGCCACGCCCCCGTTTCTAATCCTCGACACCTCTGTCGTCCTCAAGTGGTTTCGGGAGAAAGGCGAAGCGGATGTTGCTGAGGCTCGGAAACTGCGCGCGGCTTCTCTGTCCCGCCGCTGCGCACTTGGCGCCCCGGACCTTTTGCTGATTGAAGTCGCGAATGCATTGACGGCTGGCCATCGGGCAAGCCCCAAAGCGGTTTCGGAAGCGATCAAGGCCATCATGGAGATTGGACTGCACCTGTTCGAGCTTCAATTCCCGGCACTCGTGAAGGCAATCGAGTTGGCTTCAACTTACGGAGTTACGGTTTATGATTCGTGCTTTCTCGCTGTGGCCATCGAATCGGGTGGTCTTTTGGTGACCGCGGATGAGGCTTTCTTACGTAAAGTCAAAGCTCACATTAATATCACATCACTTCGTGACTTTCGTCTGCCAGACGAATAGCAGGACCATTTATGACCCTCGATGAACAACTCGCTTACCTCACCAAAGGCGCGGAAGAGACCATCCGCGTGGAAGAACTCAAGGCCAAGCTCGAGCGCTCGGCGAAAACCGGCAAGCCGCTGCGGGTGAAGGCGGGGTTTGACCCTACGGCGCCGGACATCCACCTGGGCCACACGGTGCTGATCCGCAAGCTCAAACATTTTCAGGATCTCGGCCACGTGGTGATTTTTCTGATTGGCGATTTCACCGGGATGATCGGCGACCCTTCCGGCCGCAACGTGACGCGCCCTCCTTTGACGCCGGAAGAGATTGCCGCGAACGCGGAGACTTACAAGAAACAGGTCTTCAAGATTCTCGATCCGGACAAGACCGTGGTGGACTTCAACAACCGCTGGCTCGGCAAACTTGTGGGGCGCGACTGGATAACGCTTTGCTCCAAGTACACCGTGGCGCGGATGCTGGAGCGCGACGATTTTTCGAAGCGCATGAAGGAGCAGCGGCCCATCCTCATGCACGAACTGCTCTACCCGCTCTCACAGGCGTACGACTCCGTGGCGCTGGAAGCCGATGTGGAACTCGGCGGCACCGACCAGAAATTCAACCTGCTCGTGGGGCGCGCTCTTCAGCCGGAGTATGGGCAGGAGCCGCAGGTGATCATGACCATGCCCATCCTGGAAGGCCTTGACGGCGTGCAGAAGATGTCAAAGTCGCTGGGCAATTACGTGGGCATCGATGAGCCGCCCGCGGAAATGTTCGGCAAGCTGATGTCCATTTCGGATGAGATGATGTGGCGTTACTACCTGCTGCTCACTGACTTGCCGCCGCACGAGATCGAAACACGGAAGAAGGTGGTTGCCTCGGGCGCCATGGGTGCAATCGAAATGAAGGAGGCGCTGGCCGAGCTTATCATCACCAGTTTTCATGGCAGACAGGCCGCATCCCTAGCGCGCATGGACTTTGATTACACGGTTAGAAACAAGGGACTTGATCCAAGCGCGCCGAGGATCAAGCTGGGTTTCCAGGTTGGCGCAAGGCTTGACAGTTGGCTTGTGACTCTGGACATGTGCAAATCGAAGAGCGAAGCCCAGCGGCAGATCAAAGCGGGCGCGGTGTATATTGCGACGGGGGATCTCGAACCGCCAGCGTGGAGGCGAATTACGGATCCTGCATGGGAATTGGTTCCTTGGGACGACAACGGCAATCCGAGAAACAGCCTGGTCGCATTTAAGGTTGGCCGTCAGCAAGTTCTAGTGGACTTTCGTCCAAAGGCGAGCCCGCCCGTGCTATAGTTGGCAGTTAAGGAGCAATGATGCACAACGTCAAAATTGTTATCGAGAAGCACTCAGACGGATATGTCGCTTACCCCGTCGGCGTTAAGGGGGTAGTGGTCGGCGAGGGCGACACTTACGAGGAAGCACTCGCTGACGTAAAATCCGCACTCAAATTCCATGTAGAAACCTTCGGCCCTCAAGTCCTGCCAGGATGCTGAAAAACTCGTAGGCCCTGTCCATCATTCATTGATCCCCGCAGGGGATACATATAATAGCCGGGGGCAACCCCCCCCCGGAAGGCATGGCGTTCGGCTACCGACCCCGAAGGGGTCGCATCGCCCCCGGGCTGGGGATGCAGGACCGGCGTGACGCTACGGAGATTCGACCCTTTCAGGGTCGGAGGTTGTTGGGGGCGCGTTTCCCGGGGGCGTTGCCCCCGGCTACTGACTTGTCCCCTTTCAGGGCGCCAAAAAACTGCCCGTTCGTCTGATGCTGCGACACGCAGTCCCTCATGGGCAAGGAAAGCCGCGGACCTATAAAACAGGTCCGCGCTACACCTGCTCCGCCTCGCGGCCCCTCTCTCCCAGGGGAGAGGATGCCCGACGGAGGAGGGCAGGTGAGAGGTCTTTTCAAAGCCCAGAGGACTTTGACGGAACCCTGGCAGGGACAGTTTGTCCCTTGACAAAACCATGCCATCAGTATAGGCTAGAAATGTGCTGAAGGTTCGCCGCCGCGCTCCCCCCGCAAGATTCTCACCCCCTGACGCCCGTACTAGTGTGGTGTCCCGGATAAGATTTGACAATGGCCTGTTGCAAGGCCCCCCTCACCCCCGGGCCCCTCGGTCGCCACGGCCACCGAGGGGAGGATGGATTTTATTGCCCTCGCCCCTTTGGGGGAGAGGGTGGCGCGCATCCGGCGTAATCGCCAGCCGGGGCGGGCC
>JBEKQO010000034.1:0-40411 GCA_049519635.1 Terriglobia bacterium
CCCCGCGCAGCTTGCGGCTGCAAGCTGCGCGGGGTGCGGGACTTGGAAATAATCAGCACGGCCTTGCAACGGCGGGGCTAAAGCCCCGCCCTTCCAGAGTCGTGGTGAGAAATCCGGGCTAGCCCCCACGACCCGCAAAGCGTGGGAGGGGGGCGACAAGAGGGAACGGTGAGCTTAAGTGAACAGCCTTGGGCCTAACCACGGTCTTCCATTCCGGGGATTGTCCGTGAGTTCGCCATGGAGGGAAAACCCACGGCCATGCATGAGAGATGCCATTAAGAGCGGTGAACTTCCGCAGCAATTCCTGTTACCATCCCACATTCGGTGAGCTATATTAGATGGGGTAGGTCTTTTGTGGAAAAACGCAATCAAGCAAACGCTTCGTGGCCCTGTTATTCCTGCACGCCGCCTCAGGTTCCCATCCTGTGGGGGGATACCACGAAGAGCAGTATCCAGTTCCTCCATGATGAAGAGGTGTGCGCTTCGGGAGAAACGCTCGTCCGAAGCGTCGATCTCGAGCGGCAGATTCTCCTGCACCTGGCTCGATTTCCACTTCAGGGGGGAATAATTCCGGAACAGATTCGAATCGAAGTGCGCCGAATCACAGCGCGACTGGCAGAACGGAGGAGGCAAGCCCCGGCGGAAGTCCGCGGTGGACATCTTCCCGGCGTTGACTTTCATCGGACGCACCTCGACCTTGTCGATTCGGACCTGGCGCAAGCCGTTCACAGGGCGTTTCATTACCTGGGAAGCCCGAGGCGCGAGGGAATCCACCTTGGACTGTATGCCGAGTGTTTGGGCAGGAGACGGCACGGCCTCGTATCGGCCGTAACCCTGTCTCCGTTTGATTTGTGGCACATCAAAGACGCGCTCCCCTTTGCGATTCGCCCGGAAGAAGTTCTCGTTCTCTCCCGGCTCTTTGCGTTCGCCTCTGCGCCCCACAACACCGTCTCCTTCACCTTAGGAAGAGTTTTTGCATGGCTCAAAACGCGCACGCCGCATATCAAAGCGCTTGTTTCATATCTCAATCCCAACCTGGGTTTTCGCGGCACGGTTTACAAGGCGACAAACTGGAAAGTGCTTGGGGAGGAAGCAAAGAGCCGGTATCTCTATATTGGGGGAAACTATGTAACCGATCGTTACGCAATCCATACCTATGGTACAGCCGACCCCGTGAAGCTCTCCGGCATTTTGGGTTCAGTGTTTTCAACCTCCGTGCAGCCTTTGCATCCGCTCCGACTATTCATCTACTTTCTGGATCCGTCCCTCCGCACGACAGCTCCACTTACGTTCGGCCATCATTTTTTGCCCGATCCTGACCTGGTGGGAAAGGTGCGGATGTGATCCTCCTCTTTACCAGTGCGCGGGAAGATAGACCGTATCATATGCGCGATTTGCTGAACGTTTGCTGCGCACCGCCAGGGACGGAGATACAGTTTGGGTACGTAAAAAAGTGGGTGGCGGAAAATCTGAAATCCGGTGAAAGGCTGACGGGACAGGATGCTTTAATCATTTTCTGCGAACGTAACACCGACGGCGCCAAATACTTTAATTATCATCCGATCCGCCTGGCCAAGATCACCGTCGCCAAAAGTGAAAGCGATTCGCTGACCATCATTCTTCAACTGGCAGGATTGTTCGACTACGAAAAGTACGCCAGCAAGATCGCGCCGAGGATGGCAGAATTTGAGCAGTATGTATTGAGCAGCGATGACCAACCCACTCCTTCGACGAAGACCCATCGGGCCGCTTTTGTCAGAGAGGACAAGGACTGGGACAAGAATGACTTCTCCGGAAATTGGCTCTCCCTGGTTGAATACGTGGGTCGTCTTCAGGGGCTCAAGAGTTGTATTTTTTTCTGTGAGCTCGAAACTGGCCTGCCGGGGAGCAAGATGCCTTCACTCTATTCCAGAAAGACGACGGAGTCCGGCAAGCTCCAATACTCCGTTGAGGCGGGCAAGAGTTATCGCGCGACTTACCGGCTGCTCTTTGGCGAAGAGGCAATCCAGAGGCCTTTAGAGATTGTTGTGAGCGACAAAGTAGCCTCGGTTGGGGGACCGTTCATGAGCCAATGGAGCTCGGGCGTCGAGGAGAGTTTTGTTCTCAATTTTACCCGTTCGTTCGAGTCGGAAATCTCGACGCTCTCGGTGAAAGTGCCACCTCAGGCTGCTGCCAAAATTGAGGCCCCCGAAATCCAAGCGCTGCTTAAAGTCAACGTGGCTTGGTACGTCCTGCCGAGCGCCATTACGTTAATGACACTCGGGACCCTGCTTATTTCCTGGCAGCCGGGGGGAGACGCTAATGCGGCCCCATTAGGTAGCCTCGTATGGGCGACAAAGGCGGTGGGCGCTATGGCGCTGGCATTAGGCTCATACATCGGGTTTCGGAAACTCCCCTTTTCAGGGTGACTGATCTCCGCGGAGGTGCGGAGAGTGGAATGGAATTTACTTCCCGCGCCCCCCTGGGGGGAAAGGGAAGAAGAATTCTAACTTTTGATCCAGCATGCATGACGCCGGGCGGCAAGGCCGCTGGTCACCGCTCGTCGGCTTGAGCGCAATTTGGACAAGCTGGGTCTAGCCCGGATTTCTCATCACGGGTCTGGAAGGGCGGGGCTTTAGCCCCGCCGTTGCAATGCCTCCTGTTTATTGCCAAGTCCCGCCCCCCGCACAGCTTGCAGCCGCAAGCTGTGCGGGGGGCGGGACAAATAGGGAGTGGGAGCCGCGATTTCGGCGGGACAGAAGCCCCGCCGTTCCGGCAGCGTCCAACCGTGGTGAGGAATCCGGGCTAAAACCGCCGCTTGGCGCTTCCTTCCCGCGTCCGGGCAGGCTTCGCGCGCCGCCACAGGCAACGGGCGCAGGCTCTTCCAGTTTGTCGAATGCAGGGAGGAGATGAAGTGGATAGAATAGCTATATGGCCCAACCAGAGACTTTTGCTGAAGGATTAACCGCCCTCCCCATGGGGAGTTCTGCTCTCGAGGTGCTTCTTGACCAGAAGCTCCATAACCCCCAGATCCGCATGATCAGCTTCGTATCTTATGCCGATACGGCAGGGTTCGAAGAGCGTTCTCTATATGGCGGGGCGGCACTCAGTGACATTTTCAATAAAGCTGCATTGCTCGCTGAGTCGACAGGCTGCGATGTGCCTTTATGGGACATTGCCTGGTCCTTGGCGAGTACGCCCGAGGTGTTCGAGCAACTCATCGCCCAAGCTCTCAAGCACGACCTGAGGGGGCAGCCGACACAGACCGTTGGGTTTGAGACCCCCTCATCAGGTGTTCAGTCCGTTCTAGAAGAAATAAAAGGATCGAAGAACAACGTTGTCTTTGCGGTTTGCTCCAAATGCCAACTCGCGGACGGTTCAATCGTTCACATCCCCATGATGGACTTTCGATGTAAGCCCAGCCCGGAAAACCTACAGAAAGTGAAATCCTCATTACGTGGCGCGGGTCAGAAGAAGGGCTACGTTTTGGAATCCGGCCGTTCCTATCATTACTACGGACTTGATTTGATGGATGAGAAATCCTGGATTCAATTCATGGGTAAGTGTCTGTTGCTTTCTCCCCTGGTAGACTCGAGGTACATCGCACACCGCCTCATCGAGGGGACATGTGCGCTGAGAGTCAGCACTTCCGAGAGGCATCCGAAGCGCCCAACCGTTGTAGCTAGCCTTTAAGAATTGTGGCTTGCCGCCGCTCCTCAATCCTTGAGCCGGCATACCGCAGACCTCCGCGATGTGCAGTCCCCGGCCTTCCGCCCTCGCCCGCGCTCGCCAAATGGGTTCACTTCTGCCTTCACAAGGCACCGCGCACCGATTGATCGCAGGTCCGGGTTTCTGCCTCCGATCCTGCATGATCGTCACACCCTCGTGAGCGGGAAGGGTCTGACTGACTACGCGGGGTGCGGTGGGTAACCCGCGTCTCTACCGTGACTAACCTGGACTTCACACCACGTTAGGACGATGCTGGAAGGGCGGGGCTTCAGCCCCGCCGAAAGCGCGGCTTCCGCACTCTATTCGTCCCCCACCCCGCGCAGCTTGCGGCTGCAAGCTGCGCGGGGTGCGGGGACTTGGAAATAATCAGGACGGCCTTGCAACGGCGGGGCTAAAGCCCCGCCCTTCCAGAGTCAGGGTGAGAAATCCGGGCTAAAAGTTCAAAGGCAGCAAGGGGGGCGGGCGAGATCCTTCGCGGCTGCTCAGGATGACAGCGCGTGGATGGGGCGTCGTCCGCAAGTCGAGGGTCGCAAATCGTAGATCCCACTCCGCAAATCGAAGTTTTAAAATCGATATTCACAAATCATCAATCACAAATCGCGAATCCAAAATCTAAAATCCGAAATCCGCCCATGGTCCGATGGCGAGACGACCCAACTCCTCTCTGCGGAAAGTCTTGAACATCTTCCCTTGACAAATTACTATTCCATTATAAATATGAGTTGCCTATTTCAAGGGTGAATCGTGAATTGTAAGCCGTCGCCCTCAGAAAATGGGCAGAACCCTACAAGCGCCGGTCCTACTCGGGGGCAAGGAGAGCATGACCAACGAAATCGAAAAGGCAATCCGGTTTAAGGCCAAACTTCGCCGCGGTGAGTGTTGTATCGGTGCGCAGCTTGGGCTTACTGACCCGGCCGTCGTAGAAATTTTCGGTCGCGCCGGTTATGACTGGATTACTGTTGACATCGAGCATGCACCCTATACCATCGACACGGTCAGGCTAATGCTGCAAGCGGCGGTGGCCACTCCGGCTGTCGTGCTGGCGCGGCCGCGGAAGCTCGACCTCGATGAAATCCGCCGTTATCTCGACATTGGCTCGCCCGGCGTGATGTGCCCCTTCATCAATCGGGGGGAGGAAGCCGCCCGCCTGGTGGAATTTTGCCGCTATCCTCCTGCCGGTGTCCGCGGCTGGGGCCCGCGCCGTGCCGTCAATTACGGCTTCGATGCTGACGAATACCTGGCGAAAGCCAACGCCGCGATGCTGTGCTTCCCCATTATCGAGACCCCGGAGGCCGTGGAGCACATTGAAGAGATTGTGAAGGTTGACGGCATCGACGGCATCGTTATGGGGCCGATGGACCTGAGCATGTCCCTGGGCTGCTTCAAGAAATTCGATGACCCGCTTTTTACCTCGGCGGTTGACACGGTCAGGGCCGCTTGCCGACGGCATGGCAAGGCGATGGGGACCGGTTGTTACAGCCTCGACTTTGCCACCGCTTGCGCCCGTCAAGGGGACGGTCTTCTGCTGGTGGCGAGCGATGACGGATATCTGGCATCGGAAGCGCGCCGGTGCCTTGGCGAAGTGAGGGCCGCGGCGCCAACTCGATTAAAATGAAAAAGCTCAACGTTCTCTATCTCCCCCCGCCCCTTCTCCCTGGCAATCCCTGGGGACGGGACATTATTGAAGTGATCAAACCCCCGCACGAGCTGCGTTTGTATAGCCGCGAGCTGCCGCTCGGCCCGCAGTTTGCATGGGCGGAGGTGGGCATTGATTTTGGCGGGGTAATGGGAACCCGCGAGATGGCCGATGTGGCAGGCGGCATCAAACTTTGGCAAGTCCTTGGCAACGGGATCGACCAGTTCGATTTGGAATACTGGCGGTCGAAGAACGTTCCGGTGGCCAATTGCCCCGGCCATCTCACCGGCGTGCCTCTGGCGGAATGCGCTTTCATGCTCATGCTGATGCTTTCCCGGCAATGGCATGAGATCCAGCGCAATTTGCAATCCGGACTGCTCAATCTTCCGTTGGGAAACGAACTGGCAGGAAAGGTCCTGGGGATCATCGGGTTTGGAGCCGCGGGCAGGGAACTGGCTCGGCGGGCAGTTGCCTTCGGCATGCGAATCCAAGCCATAGATATTCGCGAAATCAGCGCGGACGAGAGGCGTGATTTTGGGATCGAGTTTGCCGCGGGACCGGAGAAGATGGACCAGGTGATGGCCGCCGCCGATTATGTTTCCGTGCATTTGCACCTGACCGAAGAGACCCGGCACATCCTCGACGAGCGACGCATCCGGCTGATGAAGCCTGCCGCGTTTCTGATTAACGTGTCGCGAGGGGGGTTGGTGGACAGTGACGCACTGGTCCGCTGCTTGCGCGCCGGGCAACTGGCCGGCGCCGGGTTGGATGTGACCGACCCTGAACCGATCAACCCCGACCATCCCCTGCTCCAAATGCCGAACGTGTTCGTAACCAATCACATTGCAGGGAATACTTACGGAACGTGGCGCCGTCGCGCGGCCTTCGCGGCAGAGAATGTTAATCGGGTTGCCGAGGGCCTCAAACCCCTCGCCCTGATTAACCAGCGTTCCGATGTATTGTCGCGGCCGTCGTCGGCGCTTGCGAAGCCCTAGAGCGGCGGTAGTCAGAACCTGTGTTCCGGCCCTGGCATCTGGCCTTCGTCACGCATCAACGGCGCGAAGTCCAAAAACTCAAATGAAGGGTAGTTCGACGGTTGGGGCACACCCCTGTTCTATCGGGGTCCGCGGTTTACCGAAGGGACTTAGTCCGGACTTCTCACCACGATTGGACGCTGCCGGAAGGGCGGGACTTGGAAATAATCAGGATGCCTTGCAACGGCGGGGCTAAACAGGCTGCGGAAAAACCGTCCACGGCGTACAACCACCCCGGCGCCCAAGGCGCCACCCCTCCTGAATCAGGAGGGGAGTTGTTGAAAACGCTCCCCTCCTCAGATGAGGAGGGGTGGCGCGCCGAGCGCCGGGGTGGTGCTGATAGTGCTAGCGCCAAGCGCCACAGAGTTTTTCCGCAGCCTGTAAAGCTCCTCCCTTCCAGGCCCGGAGTGAGAAATGCAGGTTAGGGGAGTTGACGGCATTTCAGAAGCGACCACAAGTGACGAGAAACAAGAAACGTCCAAAGGCAGCAAAGCAGGACAGGGCAAGATCTTTAGCTGCTGCTAAGGATGACAGCGCGTGGGCGGGGCGTTGTCTGCAAGTCGAGGGTCGCAAATCACCAATCACTAACCCCAAATCGCGAACCCAAAATCTAAAATCCGAAATCCACCAATGGCCCGATGACCCGATCTCTGCTAAATTGACACATCTGGGTCGGTGTGTTAGGTTGGAATTCGGGGATTTGGTTGCGCAGCCGTATCTGGCTGGCGCGCTGTAGATGAGGTGGGTTTATCAAGATGGGCAATTCTGATCGGTTTTTCTTTGACCGCTTTGGACTGACGGAGGCGAATCTCTCGCAGTACTTAGGGGCAGCGCTCTCCGAGGGCGGCGAGTACGCGGATCTCTACTTCGAGCACACTACGTCGTCATCGCTGCTTGTGGACGAGTCGCTGGTGAAGACCGCGACCGAGGGAATCTCCATGGGCTGTGGCGTGCGCGTGGTGGCGGGGGAGCAGACCGGTTACGCCTACACCGACGACTTGGCTCCGGAAAAGATCATGAAGGCCGCGAAGATTGCGGGGCGCATTGCCAGTGGTCCGGCACGTGTTTCGACGGTAGGCTTGAGCGCGCGTGACTCCAAGCACGATTTTTATCCTGTCGCCTTACCCTCCACGGATCGCGATTTGTCCGACAAGCTGGAACTGGTGGTGCGGGCGGATGTTGCCGCGCGCGCTTCCGACCCGCGCATTAAGCAGGTGCGCGCCACTTACGGCGACCAGATTCGCCACGTGCTGATCGCCGGTTCGGACGGCCGTGTGGTCACGGATTTTCAACCGCTCGTCCGGCTGAACGTCTTCACCATCGCCCAGGAAGGGAGCAATCTCCAGTCCGGTTCCAGTGGCGGCGGCGGGCGCGTGGGGCTGGAGTTCTTTTCCGGCGAGCGGTCGCCGGAGCACTTCGCGAAAGAAGCGGCGCGGCAGGCGATTGTGCAGCTGGAAGCGCGCGAAGCCCCGGCGGGCGAGATGGAAGTGGTTCTGGGCCCAGGATGGCCGGGCATTCTGCTCCACGAGGCCATCGGCCATGGATTGGAAGCGGATTTCAACCGCAAGGGCATCTCGGCATTTACCGGCCGTATGGGACAGCGCGTGGCCTCCGACATTTGCACGGTGGTGGATGACGGCACCATTCCGGGGCGGCGCGGTTCGCTGAATGTGGATGATGAAGGCGAGCCCACGCAAAAAACGGTGCTGATTGAGAATGGCATCCTGCGCGCTTATTTACAGGACAAGCTCAGCTCCGACATTCTCAAGACCACGCGGACAGGCAACGGGCGGCGGGAAAGTTATGAGCACATTCCCATGCCGCGCATGACCAACACTTACATGCTCGCGGGCACGGACGCTCCTGACGATATTATCCGCTCCGTCAAACGCGGACTGTACGCCGCCAATTTCGGCGGCGGGCAAGTAGACATCACCAATGGCAAGTTTGTGTTTTCGGCGTCGGAAGCCTACCTGATCGAGGATGGCCGGATTACAGCACCGGTGAAGGGCGCTACCCTGATCGGCGACGGCCCCACCGTGCTGACCCGCGTCACCGCCGTCGGCAACGATCTGAAGCTTGACCCGGGAATCGGCACCTGCGGTAAGGATGGACAAGGTGTGCCGGTGGGAGTGGGCATTCCCACCATTAAAGTCAGCAGCCTGACCGTGGGCGGCACGGCCCCGCGCGGCGGGCAATCGTTTGTTTAAGGAATTCCGTGACGCAGGGCTTGCTTTCCAGCCCTGCGGCTTTTCCAGTGCGCCGCGGTTTTAACGGCACGGCAAGGCCCATAGCTTGCCCCAAAGTGTGGCGGAGAAAAGCCGAAGGTATTGCTCAATTTGCTGGTCGGGAAACACCCGCCCTGCTGGAAGGGACGCAGGGCCGAAAAGTGGGCCCTGCGCTACAATCCCTGGATTTTACTTATGTCAGAAGGTGCACTGGAACAAATTGCCGTGGAACTGGTGAACCGCGCTGTGCGCGGGGGCGCTACGGCCGCGGATGTGACTGTTTACGAAGCGGATGAATTTTCCACGGCGCTGCGGCTCGGCGAGATCGAGAAGCTGAAGGAGGCTGCCTCCAAGGCCCTGGGATTGCGCATTTTCCGGGGCGTGCGCAGCGCCTCGTCCTTCTCCAGCGATTTTTCCCCACAATCTTTGGAGCGCCTCGTGGAGCGCACGCTGGCGATGGCGCGGGTCACTTCGGAGGATCCCGCCAGTGGCCTGCCTGACGCGGCGCTGCTGGGCCGCTACGAAGGCGATATGGGACTTTACTCCGAGGACGTGGCGGAGCTTTCCACCGAAGATCGCATTGACTACGCGCGGCGCGCGGAGCAGGCGGCGCTGAGCGCCGACCCCCGCATCAAAAACTCCGAGGGGGCGTGGTTTGAAGCCAGTGTTGGGCGCAGGGCCTATGCGAACTCGTTGGGTTTCGTGGGCAGTTACCGGTCATCCTACTGCGCGGGCTCCGTCGCTCCCGTGGCGGAGGAGGGCGGCATGCAGCGCGATTACTGGTACTCCGTATCGCGCCGCCGCAGCGCGCTGGAAAGCCCTGAGGCGGTGGGACGCAAGGCCGCCGAGCGCGTGTTGCGCAAGCTCGGGGGGCGCAAGATGGCCACTTGCCAGGTGCCGGTGATTTTTGATCCGGAAACCGCTCCCTCGCTGGTCGGTCACATTTTTGAGGCGGTGCGCGGTGACGCCATTTATCGCAGCGCCTCGTTTCTAACGGGGAAGCTGAATCAGAAGGTTGCCAACGAACGCGTGACCATCCTTGATGACGGCCTGCGTCCGGGCGGGTTCGGCACGCGACCCTTTGACGGCGAGGGGATTCCTTCTTCGGTGACGCCGGTCATTGAAAAGGGCATGCTCAGCAACTACCTACTAAACTGTTACACGGCACGCAAGCTGAACATGCGGACAACGGGGAATGCTTCGCGCGGGGTCTCCGGCCCACCCAGCGTGGGGCCCAAGAACTTTTATATGGCGCCCGGCCCGCATACTGCCGAGGAAATCCGCAAGTCCGTTAAGGCGGCCTTCTATGTCACCGACCTGATCGGCTTCGGCGTGAATATTGTGACGGGGGATTATTCCCGCGGAGCCTCGGGGATGTGGATTGAAAACGGAGAGCTTGCCTACCCGGTGGAAGAAGTCACGATCGCCGGAAATCTGGCGGAAATGCTGAACCACATTGAGATGGTGGGCTCTGACCTGGAATTTCGCAGCGCCATCGCGGCGCCTACCTTACTGATTTCCGGCCTGACGGTGGCTGGAACCTGATTGACAACCATGTCCCGGAACGATCGCGGTATCTCCACTCCAATTCTTATCTTAATTGTGGCTGTGGTCCTGGCCGGGCTGGTAGCCGTTTTTGTTCTCCAGCAACATCACGCAGTGTCTCATCCGGTTTCTGCTGGCGCGGAGCGGCCGGCCCCGAACGATGAGCAGAAGGCCTATCTTGTATCCCTGGTCTTCTCCGATTTGCGTATGAGTGCCGCGGCCAACTTCCTCGGTGACACAATAACTTACCTGGATGGTACCGTAACGAACAAGGGTGCGAAGCTGGTTCGTCGCCTGGATGTGGAATTGAATTTTGTGGATACTCTCAACCAGGTCGTGCTGCGAGAAACCGCTCATCCCCTTGCGGATCGTGCCACGCCATTGCAGCCGGGCGAGACCCACACCTTCCGCGTGACCTTTGAGCACATGCCGACGGATTGGAATCAAGCCCCCCCAACGGCAAGGGCCGTCTACGTGGAATTTTGAAAAGGAGCCAGGAGTCAGGAGTCAGAAGCCTGGAGTCAGAATTCGGTAGACTGCATACAGGAAACAAGGTAACGGCGTCGAGGTTTCAACCCTGTCAGCCTCCATCTGTCCTGGCTCCTGACTCCTGCATTTATCGTCCCAAATCCAGGCGGCGGTAGAGGGGCGCCGGCAGGCCGGCTTTTTCCATCATGGCCTGGGTTTTAGCCACGTCGTAAGGGGTGCGGTAAAACTCCACTTCTTTCCGGTCCGTGTCGAGAACCGCAAAACCCGCACGCCAGTCGTGGTCACGCGGTTGGCCCACGGAGCCGGGATTGATCAGATAGCGCGTGGAGTCTCCGAGAGGGACCGTCAGGGTCAATCCATCCGGTGTGCCGGGGATGTGGAGGGATTGAAAACGCCCGGCAGCCGTAAGCGTGAAGCCGCCTTGCAGGTGCGTGTGGCCGAAGCAAACGAGTTGAGTCTGCGGGCCGCGCAGCAGGGGCAGCGCTTGTGCCGGCCCCAGTATGTATTCGTCCTCATCCTGGGGTGATCCGTGCACGAAAATGAATCCCTCCATCAAGGCGGGGCCCATGGGAAGGGCGCGAAGGTACTCGACGTGCTCGGGTGTGAGGTTTTGGTGAGTCCACTCCGTGGCGAAACGCGCGTAAGGATTGAAATCTCTGGCGTCGTCGATTCCACTACATGCCTTGTCGTGGTTGCCGCGGATGACGACCTTGCAAAGGTTGCGAACTTTTTCGATGACTTCGTTGGGATTCGGGCCGTAACCCACAAGGTCGCCAAAACAAACCGCTTTATCGTATTTTCCGGCGGCGAGTTCGAGACAAGAGTAGAGAGCTTCGAGGTTGGAATGGATGTCACTGAGCAGTAGGTAGCGCATAGGCCCCCGAACGGGCTGAATTATAAACTAGAAGGCCCGGCCACGGGCACAAAATCCGCACGAAAAAAATGTGCAGGGACGGAAATAGGGGATTACGGGTTTGCCGGGGTATTCGGATGGGCTTCGGTCCACAGATTTTTGACCGCTGGCGCGGAATTCGCTAAAATCCCAAGGATTGAGCGCCCCTTGCCGTTGGCGCCGCTGTGAGAGATATGCTGCGTTTCCAAACCGCCGGAGAGTCGCATGGACAAGGCCTGGTGGCAATCCTACAAGGACTGCCCGCGGGGCTGCGGATCGACTTTGACTATGTGAATCGTGAGCTGAAGCGCCGCCAGGGCGGCTACGGACGCGGCGGGCGCATGAAGATTGAAACGGACACCGCGCAATTTCTTTCCGGTGTGAGACATGGCCAAACCATCGGTTCGCCCATCGCCATCCTGGTTGTGAATCGGGATTGGGAAAACTGGAAAGAGGCGATGGCAGTTGAGGACCGGCCGGAATCACGGGCCAAATACAAACCACTTTCCCCGCCGCGGCCTGGCCACGCTGATTTGGCAGGGTGTCTGAAGTACAATTTTCGCGAGGCGCGCTATGTTTTGGAGCGAGCCAGCGCTCGCGAGACCGCCGCGCGGGTGGCGGTCGGGGCGGTGGCCAAACTCTTTTTGAAGAGTTTTGACATTGCTGTCGCCAGTCACGTTGTGGCGCTTGGCGAGGTGCGGCTGGCGGATGACCGGGTGCCGTTTGAGGCCGTATTGGCGCTGCGCGACCGGGAGGATGTGATGTTGGCGTGTGTGGACCCCGGCGTTGAAACTCGAATGAAAGCAGAGGTGGACCGCGCCACGGAGAACCGCGATACCGTGGGCGGAACGTTTGAAGTGATCGCGCGCGGCCTTCCCGTCGGATTGGGGTCATGCGCACAGTGGGATGAGCGGCTCGACGGCCAGTTGGCGCAGGCCGTCATGTCGATTCAAGCCGTCAAAGCAGTAGAAATCGGCAGCGGCATCGCCAGCGCCGCGGCCATGGGCGCAAGCGTGCACGACGAAATTGGTTACGACCGTGCCCACGCGCGCTTTACGCGTAAGACCAATCGCGCCGGCGGCCTGGAGGGCGGAATTACCAACGGTGAGGACCTCGTAGTGCGGGGCTATCTGAAGCCCATTTCCACTCTGCGGCGCCCGCTGGAATCGGTGGATTTTGAAAGTAAAGAGACCGTCAAGGCCGCCTACGAGCGCTCAGATATCTGTGTGCTGCCGGCGGGTGGCGTAGTGGGCGAAGCGATGGTGGCGCTCATCCTGGCCCGCTCATTTCTGGAGAAGTTTGGCGGCGACTCGATGGAAGAGACGCGGCGGAATTTTGATGGATACTTGGAACAAGTCAGGAGGTTCTAGCTCGACACTCGAAAGTCGAAATTCGAAACTCGCGAGTGGCGCTGGCGCGGAGGATAAAGCCCGCACAACCCGCGCGGCTCGAGTTCACGATTTTCGAGTTTCGATTTTCGAGTTTTGAAAATGATCTATCCTATCGTCAAATACGGTCGAGAAGTTTTGGAAAAACCTGGAAATGCCGTTACTGAGTTCGACGGCCATATGGAAAAACTCGTGGCGGACATGTTTGAAACCATGTACGCGGCGAACGGCGTGGGCTTGGCAGCGCCGCAAATTGGCTTGCCGCTGCGATTGTCGGTTATTGACACGACCTCGGGCGAGGATCCCAAGACCAAGCTGGTGCTGGCCAATCCCGTGATCGTTTCCACGGAAGGGGAGCAGGTGCAGGAGGAAGGGTGCTTGAGCTTACCGGATTTTCGCGCCAAGACGCCCCGCCCGCAACGCGTTACGGTGCGAGCCCAGGATATTCACGGCCAGGAATTCACCATGACCGGTGAGGGCCTTCTGGCGCGCGCTTTCTGCCATGAGATCGATCACCTGGACGGCAAACTCTTCATTCATCACCTCGGTCGCTTGAAGCGGGACTCCATCAAGCGCAGGGTGCGCAAAATGATGAAAGCGGGGGAATGGTAACGCGTAAAAGAATATGAATGGTGAATAGTGAAGGGTGAATGATAAGGGATAAAGGCACTAGTTAAAGTTTGCAGAACACGCCTGGGAAGGATGAAATTCTTCCCGATCAGGATTCATCATTTACCATTCACTATTCACCCGTTGAAGTATCTTCGGACCCATGAACCTCCTCTTTTGCGGTACACCCGATTTCGCTGTTCCCACTCTGGAAAGGCTCATCGCGGAGAAATTCGCGGTCGATCTCGTAATTACCAATTTGGATGAACCCAGTGGGCGCGGGTACGAAGTGAAAGCCCCGCCGGTGAAGCAAGCAGCCCTGCGCGCAGGCTTGGAGGTTTACCAACCGGCAAAGTTGAAAGACCCTGTGACGGTGGAATTCCTTTCGCGCTATCGGCCCTGCGCTATTGTGGTGGTGGCATACGGGCACATCCTGCCGAAGTGGATGATCGACCTGCCGCGGCTTGGATGCATCAATTTGCACGCGTCGCTTCTGCCCAAGTATCGCGGTGCCGCGCCCATTCAGTGGTCACTGATTCGCGGCGAAACGGTAACCGGCATCACCACCATGCGAATCGACTTGGGGTTGGATACCGGCGACATTCTGCTGAAGAGGGAAGTGGAAATACAGGATGATGATACTTCGGAAACGCTGGGCCGGCGGCTTAGCCAGCAAGGCGCAGATTTGGTGATTGAAACCTTGCGGCGGCTTGAACAGGGTGGCCTGGCGGCGCAACCCCAGGATCACGCACAGGCGACGCTCGCACCCATTTTGAAAAAGGAAGATGGTCGAATCGATTGGAACCTTCCGGCTATCGAAATTTGGAATCGCATCCGTGGCCTGCGCCCCTGGCCGGGTGCTTACACGAAGTTTCGCGGCAAGAACCTGCACGTCTGGGCTGCGTCGCGGCCACTCGCGGGTATGACAATGCCTCTTGATCCCGGGACGCTGATCGCTGAATGTGGCAGTCTCCGCGTGACCTGCGGCCAGGGAACGCTGCTGGAGGCGACCGAAATTCAACTCGAGGGCCGTAAACGCCTTGCGCCGCGCGATTTCCTTAATGGGGTGAAAATCCATCCAGGCGAAAAGGTGGAATGAGCAAGAAATTATGAATGATAAATTATGAATTCTGAATGCTGAATTCTGAAGTCTGAAAGTGGAAGTCAAAGTCTGACGACTCAGCAAGTGTATATGATTTCAGAATTCACAATTCAGAATTGCCTTTTTCTATGCCCGCCTCTCCCGCTCGCAAAATCGCCTACCAAATCCTGCTTCGCATGGAATCCGGCCGGGGCTTCGCTGTGGATTTGCTTCAAAACCCCGAGGTTTCCGTCTTGAAGGACGCTGACCGGCGGCTCGCGACGGAGCTCGTCATGGGCGTGTTGCGTTGGCGCGGTGAGTTGGACTTTCAAATCGAGCAGCTTTCGGGGCGAAAGGTGAAAGGGTTCGATTCCGAAGTGCTGACAATCCTTCGCATGGGCATTTACCAGCTTCGTTTTCTAGAAAGAGTTCCCAAGCGCGCGGTGGTGGATGATGCCGTGGAGTTGACGAAGGCTGCGCGCAAGCGTTCCGCGGCGGGTTTGGTCAATGCAGTCCTGAGAAAGCGTGAAGCTCCCAAGGACCGGGTGGGGGGGGCTGATTTTGAACACCTTTCTGCCGAGAATCGGGAGAGTGTACGGCGAGCCTTTCCCGGGTGGTTGTTGAAGCGGTGG
This sequence comes from Terriglobia bacterium, assembly GCA_049519635.1. Lineage (GTDB taxonomy): Bacteria > Acidobacteriota > Terriglobia > UBA7540 > UBA7540 > Bog-366. Next base: position 15,243 of record JBEKQO010000034.1, read on the forward strand.
GAAGGGATTACCGTTTCCACGGTCGAATCGGGCGAGTTAGGAGCGGTGCGACTGGCCCATGCCAGCCTCGCGACTCCTCGCACCACGCTCCGTGTGGTGGATGCTGGTGATAACTTGCAGGACATTTGTACGGAGTTGGAATCAGAGGGCGTTACCACATCGTCTTGCGAGTACGCCGAGGCGCACGGACTGACAGTGGAATCCGGGCAAATTCAAAATACTCGTGCCTACCGGGAAGGGCGCGTGGTGATTCAGGACGAGGCCTCGCAACTGGTAGCAGAACTCGTGTCGCCGCAGCCCGGGCAGCGGGTTCTGGACCTGTGCGCCGCGCCGGGAATGAAGGCAGGGCAACTCGCGCAAATGTTGGGATTCGGGACGCTGGTGGCTTGCGACCGCAGCGCCGCGCGACTGCGCACCCTGGCCAAACTCCTGCCGCGGTGGGTTCCGGCGGCGGTCCGCTTGTCGATGCTCCGGCTCGACGCCGCGCGCGAACTTCCTTTCGGGGCGAAGTTTGAGCGCATCTTGCTGGATGCACCCTGTTCGGGCACGGGGACGCTGGCGCGCAATCCGGAAATCAAATGGCGGCTTCGGCCGGAGGATATAACCCGCCTTGCGGAGTTGCAGACCATGATGCTGCGGAATGCGCTGCCCGCCCTGGCGAGCGGCGGACAATTGGTTTATGCCACCTGTTCACTCGAACCGGAGGAGAATGAAGGGGTAGTAGAGAAAGTCCTTAGCGAAGAGCCCGCCTTCCGAGTCTTAACCGCGCGCGAACTCGCCCTCGAGCACCCGCACCTGTTCCCCTTTTTCGATCCGCGAGGGTATTTCCGCACCCGCCCCGATCAACACTCAACGGACGGATTCAACGCTGCGGTGATTGTGCGGCAGGGAAGGGAATAGCCGCGCGGTTTTGCCTGCGAGCAGGGATTTCTCACCTCTCCTCCAAGGGGTCGAAGGGGCAGATAAATTGAATCCACTTCCCTCACCCCTTTGGGGCAGACGGGGAACTGCACGGCGGAGAGGGCCGCACGTATTGCGGGTGGGGTGAGGGCGTCGAATTGGGGACAGCCGGCTTAAGTTAACAACATCCGGGTTAGAGGTGTAGAACGCGGCGCGGTTTGATTTGCGTGAGGTGTTCCTTCAATCGCTCGGCAACCTCCCGATCCTTCCCCTCCGCGAGTTCGTTACGAAGTTCGTTCAGTGCAAAATGAACAATATCGTGGTGGTGGACCTCTTCCGGGGCAAGTTCACAACTGAACCGCAGCCAGAGGCTGTGGAGCAAATCGATCTCCTTAGTCGTCAAATGGGGTGAGTGCGGACCGAGGTAGAATATTTCTTCCTGCCCATCCGGCGTAAAAATCTCAAGCGTCAGGCGGGGCTTGGGATCGGAGAGCTTTTCCCAGGCGAGGCCGGCGTGTCGCGCCTCTTCGGCGACGGGCATTTTCGCCGAGGGCGCGAGAACGAGGGTCGAGGATTGGAGAGAATGGGCGGAGCGCAGGATGCCTTCCCAAATCTCGCTGGCCGAGGCGACGGCCAAGTGAATACTCTTCCCTTCGTGTTCGGCGAGAGCGAGCGCTCGCGTAAAGAGAAACTGCTCCGTGTTACTGAAAAGCTGTTCCGCCACCAAAGCGCTCTCGCCGGAAGCGGCTCGTTGCAGAATGCGAATGTTCAAAACCACCACGTCCTGCCGGGCAGTATTGACACGCCGGAGGACGGAGGCGAGGTGGTCCAGGGTGTGGTAGTCGCGGACCAAAACCAGAATGTTTTGCGGCCGCACTCCCACCGCCTTGGGCGTAAGCTCTTCCCCCGGGACAAGATGAAATTGGTCGAGTTCCTGGTGAAGACCATGGCGCGAGTGGGTGATTTTCTCGGAAATCGTGAAAACGGCAAAGAGCACAATGGTAAAGGCCACGCCAGACACCGTGGCAATTTGCTTGGTGAAGAGATTGACCAACGCGATTCCGAGAAGCACCAGGGTAATGAGGCCAAGTCCAATGGGAATTTCCCGGCCCGCGAAATGCAGGTTCAAGGGGACGCGATACTCGCGCACGCCGGGTTCTTTGAATCGCAAAACCAGGACGGCCAGGCCTTTCATGACGAAACTCCATATGACGCCAAAGGCATAAGCTTCGCCCAGGAGGATGACATCGCCGCGGCTGAGGAGAATGGTCAGGATCTGGAGGCCGACGACCATATCGATGAGGCGATAGGATGTGCCAAAACGAGGGTGCGGGCGGCGGAACCAGTCAGACAGAACGCCATCCTCCGAAACACGGTTCAGAACACCATTTGAACCTACAATGGCGGTGTTCACCGCGCCGGCCAGAATCAGGGTTCCTACCAGAACCACAAACCCATGGAACACGAGGCGGAGCATCAATGGCCCGGCCATGTTCATGGCCAGTCCGCCGATCAGGTTGTCATAGAAGGTTTTGCGCACGGCATCCGGTATGATCATCACCGCGAAGAAAGAAACGAGTGAGGTGAAGACCATGCTGTAGACGAAGATCACCAGTCCGGCTTTCTTCAAATTGGGCAGCTTGGGATGCTGGATTTCGCGATAGACCTGGGCGAGAGACTCCTCGCCGCTCATGGCAAGGATGGAGTGTCCGAGACCGATGAAGATTCCCAGTAGGCCGATGGTATGGGGAAGGCGGCTGCGGCTTAGCCATCCCAGCGCGTCGGGGGCATAATGCAGATTTGCAAGCGTTGGGAGGGGAGGCAAGTGCGCGCCGCGAACCCAAAGAGTGTAACCGCACCAGCCAATCAAGAGCACCACCATCACCGTGGTGAACTGCATAATGCGCAGCGCCTTCTCACTCGATTCCGGGATTCCCTTGATGTTCTCCCACCAGAAGTAAACTGTCACCACGATCGCGAAGGCGGCGGCGGTTGTGTTAATCGGCAGAACGATGCTGAAGTGAAGATAATTCAAAAGCTCGTTCAGGAAGCCCACCAGGTATTGACCCGCGGAAACGCCGCTGATCGGTCCCGTTAAAATATAATCGAACATCAGGGCGGAGACGGAAAACTTGGCGAGCGTTCCACCCATAGCTTCTTTTACCACCCGGTAGACGCCGCCACGCACGAACATGCTGCAGCTTTCGACGTAGATTGCACGTACGGCATAGGAAAACAACATGACGGCGAGAATAAACCAGGGGGCGGATTTGCCCACAGCCTGCTCGGCGATTCCGCCCGCGTAGTAAGCAGACGAGGCAAGATCATTCAGCACGATCGCCGCGGCTCGCCAAAAAGTAATGAAGGTGAGCATGGCGGTCGTTGCAACCATGACTCGAGGCAGCGTAGGAGTGCTGGGGCGAGGCGTGGACTGATCTGTCGGATTACTCTCCATTTTGGATAGTCAGGGCGGCCGGCTCGTGTGAAATTGCCAAAAGCATCATCTCACAAGAATCCGATTCGTGTAAATGGGTTACCCTGCAATGCCCCCATAGGTGTCGAGCGCGATACCCCGCGCAGTGAGCAAAAATCGAAGTACGAATCCCTTGATTTCCGCGCACGGCTCCCGTGCCGGACGGAGTGCTTCGCCCGCGGCGGCACTCCATGCCCACTAACGGGTAATCCCGTTAAACCGCGGATTGTGGTCAGGTTGCTGAGTCACCTCGGCGTGGAGCCGCGGGTGGCGCTTGGGCCCCCGGTACCCCTGCTGGTTCTTTGGGCCGCAGCCGCCCTGTTCTTCGCCGCGGGCATCAACGGGTACTTGAAGGTACGCCGTCGCGCGGCGGACCCGGCGCTCGCGAGATTTCACGCCTATCTGGCGGGTTTCAGGGGCTGCTGGCATTGGGTTGGGCAATTGCCTACCTTCCGCATGCCCTGCCGCCGGTGGGCGGGTTGGGAGGATATTTCCCCACAGGTTTGATGTTGGCGGGAATTCTTCCGAGCGGTCTCATGGGTTACTCCGTTTTCCGCTACAATTTTCTCGACCTGCGCGTGCAGCGAAATGTTGTCTATTCCGTTGCGGCCATTTTTGGATTTCTGATCTACCTAAACTTCATGCGCTGGTTGAGTCGCAGGCTGGAGGGGCACGATGTCCTGCCCGCGCCGGTCACCGCGGCCGTGGTGATTTTCATTCTCGTCGTGCTGGTGGAGCCCTGAAGCGGTTGGTCAGCCGCGTCCTGCACCAACAATTCTGCCGCATGCTGGGAGAAAAGCATGGGAGGCCCTCACTCGTGGTTTCGCGAGAAGCCATGGAGCTCTTGCAAAAAGCGGAATGGAAAGGAAATGTCCGGGAGCTCAAGAACGTGGTCGAAAGCGCCATCGTGATGAGTCGCAGTGATACCTTAGGGCCCGAGGATTTCTCCAAGGATTTTCAAGGGACCGCGGTGGGGCGTGACGGGGCTTCTGCCGACGTGAGCTTTCTTGGCATCGATGATTACCGCGAGGCGCGGCGGCAGTTTGAAATCTCATTTATCAAGGGCAAGCTTCGTGATCACGACGGGAATATCACGCGAACGCCAGCGGCGATCGGCCTGCACCGCCAGAGCATTCAGGAAAAGCTGCGCGACTTGGGAATACAAACCGAAAAAAGTTGATCACCACGAAGACACAAAGACACCAAGGAAAAACAAGAAACAGGTAGCGCAGTTTACGGTTGTTGATTTTCTATAAATTCAGTCGGCAATCGCAAATCAGCAATTTCGGAAGCCCCCGGCTTCCCGCTAAAGCCTTCACCCACCGCCCGAGGGGGCACAAGTGGTACGGTTGGACCGAGGACCTGCGCTGGCCGTTGCGAATGTTGAAAACTTCTGCTCAGCTCGAGTGGAGCCGCATTGGGGGCAGGCGGGCGCTTCCTGGCTTCTGTTCAGAACGAGCTTTTCGAAAACGTATCCGCACACCGGGCAGGCATATTCGAAGATAGGCATGGCTATTTAGGGCGTTCCTTTGCTTTAATTGCGCAACTTGCTAGTTCATCATTCCCCGACGGGGAAGGGGTTCGCGGCGATCATGTGAAGCGTGAGATCCCGGGGATGCGCGGCAGGACGAAAAACCAGAGGATCAGGAAACCAGCATAAAGCAATATAACTTTCATGAAATCATTATACACCCTCAAGCACGCGCTGCGCCGACCTGTTATTTAGGTCTGCGGCTCCTCTCCAATCCGCTTGGGAAAGCCGCGGACCTAAAGAACAGGTCCGCGCTACCCCTCTGTTCACCCGATCACCCGATCATCGGATCACCCGATCAGAGCGCCGGCCAGAGGGATTCCCAAATCTTAAATTCGTGATGAAATCCGATCTGTTCGGCGCGGGTCAGCTTGCGCCCGGAAGCCACGTCCAGCGTTTCCTGGAAAATCCGGCGACCGACTTCCTCCGTAGTCTCGGTGCGTTCCAGGATTGTGCCGGCGTTGATATCGAGGTCAGCATATGAGGCGGCAAGCTGTGGATTTGAACCGATTTTCATTACCGGGCCCAGCGCACTGCCGATGCCGGTTCCTCGTCCGGTGGTGAAGAGTGCAACCTGCGCTCCGCTGAGAAAGAGAGCAGGGGTGCAAAGATGATCGTAGCCGGGGGTATAGAGAACGAATAGGCCCTTGCGATCGCCCAGCCACTCGCCGTATTCGACCAGATCTTCCACGATGGAGGTTCCGCCTTTGGCCTTCACGCCGCTGGATTTCAGATAAATGTTGTAGAGTCCGCCTTTGATATTGCCTGGCGAAGGATTATCACGGAAGTAGTCTCCGAATTTTCGTACATAGGCCTCATAGCGCTTGAGTGCATCCATCAGTTTGTGCCCGACTTTTTTCGTGCGGGCGCGCTGGACGAGATCGAGCATGGCGGCCCCCTGTAGCTCCGGAATCTCCGGAAGGAAAACCGCCGCCCCGGCTTTTACAAACAGATCGGCGGCCACGCCTACGGCCGGATTGGCGGTAACACCCGACCAGCGATCGGAGCCCCCGCACTCGGTTCCAACGATGAGTTTCGAAATGGCAACCGGCTGACGTTGGAACTGATTGGCGAAATGAAGCAGCTTTTCCGTGACTTCCATCCCCCGTTCGACAGTTTTCTCGCTGCCACCCAGTTGTTGCACGGTGAGGTTCACAACGCGGCGGCTATAGTCGGGGACGGCATTCAGGAATATCGGCGCCGAGCATTCCACGCACGTCTTGCCACAGCCCAGGTCAATGTAAACCGCGGCGCCCAGATTGGGATGGCGCAAGGTATTGGTCAGCAACTGATTCAGAATGGTAACGGCCTCGCCGTCGGGCATTCCACATCCGGATTCGTGGATGATGGGAACGACGCCGTCGACATTGGGGAACTTTTCGCGCGAGTAGATTTCGCGATTCGCACGCGCGGCAATCTCCCGCACCTCGGTGGAGGAACACATCCCCGAGGTGACGATGCCGACCAGGTTGCGGACCCCCACTTCGCCGTTGGGCCGAACAAAGCCGTCAAACGTCAGGGAAGAAAGCTTGGGATCGAGGCGCGCCCGTTTGGGATTATCCCTGTAGTGGGGCGTCAACCTGGGAAGGCGAGAGTGCAGGTTGCTGGTGTCAATCGGGTCGCCGGGCTTGACGGGGCGGGACGCGAGACCGATGGGGTCACCCAGCGTAATGTACGCTTGCCCACGGCGGATGGGCTTGATCGCAAAGCTTTGGCCGCGCAGGGCTCGGCCCGAAACCGTCAGCACCCGGCCCGCGTGCTGCAAAGGGGTATCCTTCTCGATAAAATCGGCCGTGACCACGGCCACGTTGTCTTTCTCCGGCCGGATGACGATGGCGACTTCTTGTAACTCTTGAGGCTCCATGTGGTCCCCTTTGATTCTTTTGGGAGCGGCGCTAATGCCTTCCGCCCCGCGATTTTATTACGGATCCAGGTGGCGGGCTAAGCGCCAACGGCGGCGGGCGCCGGGACGCGCACGTACGATCCATAAAACGCATAGTACGTGATAAAGATATAGCACACCATCGGCACCAGCATCGCCACGGCCATGCTGTGCGTCGCCTGAAAGATCAGGCCCATCGCGGGTGGGGCGCAGGCGCCGCCGATGACCGCCATGATGATGATGGAGCCGCCCAGCTTTGTGTTGGGGCCCAATTTCTTGATGCCGAGCGCAAAGATGGTGGGGAACATGAGCGACATGAAGAAACTCGTCACGAATACAGCCCCCACGCCTAGCCAGCCGGGAAATAAAACCCCAACGCCCACAAGCACCGTATTGATGATGCCATAAACTCCCATGAGGCGAGTGGGCGAGATGAATTTCATCAGATACGTGGCCGAAAACCTTCCAATTCCGAAGGCCACGAGCGTCCCGGTAAGAAAATATCCGGCGATTTTTTCCGGCTGATGCGTGTAGTCTTGAATGTATTGAATGAAGTAACTCCAAGTTCCGACTTGAGCTCCCACATAGAGAAACTGGGCGATTACCCCCCGGATGAAGTGGGGGTAATGGACGAGGTCGCGGGCTTTGCCGTGCGATCGGCCCTCGGCGGGTGCGGCTTCTTCGGCGATCTTGGGAAACTTGGTTTTCAGGATTAGCAGCGCCCAGAGAAAGATCACGACGCCCAGAATCAAATACGGGGTGACCACACGGAGCGTTTCGCTGCGCAGATAGGCATCGTAAGTGCCCGCAGCCTTAAGGGCCACAACTTGCTGCTGGTTCAACTCCACCCCGGAAAGAATAAAAATTGTTCCCACCAGGACACCGCCAACCGCGCCCACCGGGTTAAAGGCCTGGGAAAAATTGAGCCGCCGCTCCGAAGTTCGCGGGTCGCCGAGGAGAGCGATGAAGGAGTTTGCTCCTGTTTCCAGGAAGGAAGCGCCACTGGCGATGACGAACAGGGCAAACAGGAAGAAGCCATACTGTCGAACCAACGCCGCCGGCAAGAAGAGAAAAGTTCCGGCGCTGTAAAGGAACAGGCCGATCACCAGTCCGGTTTTGTATCCAAATCGCCGCATCACCAAGGCAGCGGGCACAGCCAGAAGGAAGTATCCCATGTAGAAAGCAGACTGGATCAGCCCCGCCTTGAAACGAGTAAGCTCAAACGATTTCATAAACTGTTTAATCAGAATATCATTCAGGTTGCTGGGAATACCCCAAAACAAAAAGAGGGCCGTCACCAGAAAAAATGGCAACATATTCCCCGGCGCCAATAATGGAGGGTGCTGCTGCTCTGAGTGGATGTTCGCATCCCGCGTGGGCATAACTGAAGCTCCCTAGGTTTCCAGATCCTTCGCGTCGAGTGTTCCTGCCAGCTTGAGACGCTCGAATATTGCGGCAGTCTCGCGGATGCCATCTTCCAGCGGCGTCCGATGCACGTCCGCTAAATCGCTGTGCAGAGCGCTATCGTCAAAGTCATACGAAACAGGCAGCGTTGTTCCTTCCGCTCTGATCAGCATTCGGGAAGGAGGCAAAATCTGTTCTAAGATGGTGAGAAATTCATGGACCTGCATCACATCGCCGCGCAGGGTGTAGACCTTTGCGCCGATCAGGCCTGCTTCCGCGCAGCGAATGAAAATCCGGGCGGTGTCGCGAACGTATTGCATATCCATTCCGCCGGTGTAGCGAATCGTGTAGGGCTGGCCGATTACAGTGGCTTTGATGGCCTTCGTGGGTCCGGAGGTCATTCCCCGGTCGCGCCCCACGCCGTAGACAGTTCCGGGGCGAATTCCCGCGCTGGAGAGGCCGTCATTCAAAAAGTAAACCCGGGCATTCCCCTCATTGCACTGCTTAAAAACACCGTAATGCGTCCCGGGCAACAGGGGGGCGCCCTCCGGCACGGTAGCGCTGCCGTACGTCTCCTCCGGGCCGAAGACTGCCGCGGAACTGGCGTAGACGATGCTCTGGACCAGATCGCGCCGGCGCCGCGCCACCTCAAAGACGTTCAGCGTTCCCACCACGTTGATCATCGCGCCACGCAAAGGGTCGGCAGCGCAAAAAGGTACTTGGATTCCCGCCAGGTGAATTACGTGGGTAATGCCGTGATCTAGGATGGCGCTTTCCACATCTTTGAATTGCGTAATGTCGCCCTGAACGAACTGAACGGAAGCAATCTGCTCCGGCGTTAGCAGCGCGGCCAGGCGCCCCGTTTCCGTGTCGATGTCAAAAACAAACGGCGGGTCACCGCGATCCACGAGTTCCTTGACGATCCAGGCGCCAATGAACCCTTTAGCGCCCGTGACCAGAAATCGGCGGGCGGAGTGAGGTAAAGGACTGACGAGTTTAGTTTCGATCATGCTCTGCATTATATGCGTTAGCGAGAGTGAGTCAATGTTGAGGTGAAGACATGGAACCGGAAAAGGCAGTAAGCAGAAGGCAGCGACCGCCTCACCCGGTGCTTCGTGCCACCCTCTGCCCCAACGGGGCGAGGGGAGTAAATCTGCATCTTTGAATTTTCGATGAGCAGCAACCAATGCACGAAGGGGTCAAGATTCCTAAATTCAAACCAAGGCGCCCCGGCCTGCTGCCTACTGCCTACTTCCTACTCTCCACCTGCGGGGAACGAATCAGCAGAAGCACGCTGAGGGTGGCCAGCAGGGGGACGGTTGCCGCCAGAAAGAACGCGGGGTAGTAGGAGAACTTATCCACCAGCCATCCCACCAGCAGCGTGAAAAGAGCTCCCGCCAACCCTGCGCCGAATCCGCTGACCCCAGTTACGGTGGCAACGACGTCTTGCGGGAACAAGTCGGAGGGAAAGGTAAGACCCATGGTTGACCAGCTCGCATAACCCCAAACGGCAAGACTGATCAAAGATATTGCCCCGTAAGGGTTGTGGATGGTGGCAGCGGGGATTCCGGCGAGAATCGGCAGGGAACTGATGACGCAGACCCATTTCCGCGCGCGCACCACGGGCATGCCGCGCTTGATCAGATAGCCGGAGGCAAAGCCCCCGGTGAAATTTCCGATATCCGCCGCCACGAAGGGCAGCCACGCGAAAGCCGCAATTTGCTTCAGGCTGAACCCGCGTGCGTCACTGAGATACTGCGGCAGCCAAAAAACGTAGAACCACCAGATGGGGTCGGTCAGAGAGCGGCCGAGAACGATTCCCCATACGTTGGGCTGCTTCAACAAGCTCAGCCAGCGGGCCACGCCTTTTTGCGCAGAAACCTTGGCGGTGTCATGCCCCGCCACGATGAGCGCGCGCTCCTCAGCGGTCACCCGCGGATGGCGGTCCAAAGGGTAATAAACAGCGAGCCAAACGATGAGCCATAGAAGACCCAGCACCCCGGATAGCACGAAGGCGTAGCGCCAACCGAGGAGAATGGCAACCCAAGGCACGGTCAGAGCTGCAATCGCGCCGCCGACACTTGAGCCGCTGTCGAAAATCGCCACGGCTACGCCGCGCTCTTTCGCCGGAAACCACTCGGCGACGGTCTTACTGGCCCCGGGCCAGTTGCAGCCCTCGCCGATGCCCAGGAGAAAACGAAATACCCCGAAAGAAAAGGCGGAGTTCGCGAAGCCGGTCAGCATACTGATGACGGACCACCAGATAACCGCCAGGGCGAGCCCCAAGCGCGTGCCAATGATGTCAAGCAGGACGCCACCAATCAGCCACATGCCGGCGTAGGAGATCTGAAATGCCGAGAAGACTCGGGAAAGTTCGGTGTGGCTGAGGTGCAGCTCCTGAGTAATGACTGGGGCCAGCACCGAGAAAGTTTGGCGGCTGATGTAGTTAATGACCGTGGAACCAAAGAGGGTCCATACAATCCACCAGCGAATTCGTTTGGATGCCATAGATAAGGAAATCGCCCCTTGGGTTTCGATCCGTTCCGCTCATGCCACAAATTCGCGTCACAATATCACATACCGCGGATCTTTGTCAGGGCATTTTACCAAGCTGCGGCCGAAGGATTCCGGCAAAGTCTCGGATGTCGCAACCCTCCGTGGCCGTGAGTGAACCGCCCGCGGAGTGACGCCTCACCCCCACTACTTGCAAAACGTGGGGCCCTCTCCGCCTTGCGGTCCTCCCTGTCCCCAAGGGAGAGGGATAGGAATTATAATCACAGCCCTCCTCCAGGGGAGAGGGTGCCCGACGGAGGAGGGCCGGTGAGGGTTTTTTTCGAAGCCCATCAGAGTTTGACGTAACCCTGCGCGACTTGCCCGCCGATTGCTTTGATAAGTCCGCATCAGATAGAATGGCCGTCGATGTTGTGTCCCTCTGACGTTCCGCGTCGATATCTTTTCATTTTGGAGTCATCCCATGCGATCTGTGAAAGTGTTCTTGTTGACTCTCGGTTGCTTCTTGGTGGCCGGTTGCCTGCCGGGGATTGCCGAAAATGTTCGTGTTTGGCAGGCCCCGCTGGAGATTCCCACTTACCTGCTGGGCGCGGAGGATGCAAACCCGCCGTTTTCTCTTGCCGACCAGCGGCGCATCTACCCCTACACCTTGCTGGATGATTTGACCGACCAGCGGGAGACGAAGAGTTACACGGCGGTGTACCTGGAGAACGAGTATCTCAAGGTCATCGTTCTGCCCGAGTTGGGCGGGCACCTTTATTCCTTGTATGACAAAGTCAATAAGCATGAAGTGTTCTATCGCAACAATGTCGTGAAATATGGCCTGATATCGCTGCGGGGTGCGTGGGTGTCCGGCGGGGTGGAGTTCAATTTTCCTAACGGACACACGGTGGTGACGGTTTCGCCGGTGGCCTTTACCACGAGGCAGGATTCCGATGGCAGCGCCACGGTGGTGGTTGGCGACGTTGATCTGATCACGGAGATGCACTGGGAAGTGGCGTTGACGCTCCGCCCCGGTCAGGCGCGTTTGGAGCAGCACGTGACGCTCTTCAACGACACCGGCCTGACCAATCCCTACTGGTATTGGGCGAACACGGCGGTCCCGGCTACCGACGACATGCGATTCATTTACCCCATGCGGGAAGCCAATCCGCATTCGCACGAAGAAATCTGGTCGTTCCCGCTCCACGACGGTGTGGATTATAGCTGGTACAAGAACATTCGCCAGCCCACCTCGCTTTTCGGCCGCCAGGTCCATCGCAATTTCTTCGGGGCCTATTACGAAAAGTCGGATTATGGCGTTGTGCATGTAGCTGACTTCCGGGAGGTCTTGGGAAAGAAGACATGGACCTGGGGCGTCGGCGACGACGGATTGATTTGGACGGACCTCCTTACCGATCACGATGGCCCTTACAATGAAATCCAGGCGGGCCGGTTCGAAACGCAACTGAGCTCTGAACTCATGCCTCCGCGCCGGGTGGAATCCTTCACTGAATTCTGGTATCCGCTGCAAGGCCTGGGAGGCGGATTTGTAGAAGCGACGCCGAGCCTCGCTTTGAATGCGACCTTTTTCAAGGCTTCGGCAGGGATGCCTCAACATGTGGAGTTTTCGATCTTTCCGACCGAGGCGATGCCGGGTGTGCGTCTGCGCGCGAAGTTGGGATCGCAGACTTTGAAAGAATATGGCCCCGTGGCGCTTGTGCCGATGACCACGCTAAAGCTGGGTGTGCCGGTAACGGATTTGCAAGCGGCCACGAGCAAAATCGAAATCACCGTAACCGGGGCGAACGGCCAGGTCCTTCTGCACTGGTCGGCGGCTGATCCCATCGATGGCAACCCTGATTTCGTACCCGTCGCCGGTGTTCGCGCTGCTCGGCAAAAGTCAGCCGAGGCGATGAGCGTGGAGGAGCTTTTCTTGTCCGGGGTCGAGGCGGAGAAGGACGGCAACGAACAAACTGCGCAGGCTACTTACCTCGCGGTCCTCAAGCGCGATCCCGGTTATATTCCGGCTCTGGTAAAGATGGCGGGGATTGAATTTCGCGCCGGCGACTTTCGTTTGGCGGAGGGCTTTCTCGCGCCCGCCTTGGCTCGCGACGACCGCAATCCGGAGACGCTTTACGCCGCCGGAGTGGTCTACCGCGCAGCGCATCGCTGGTCGGAGGCGCAGGACATGTTTTGGGCGGGCATTCGTTTCGGAGGCGATCTGGCTCCCGCTTACTCCCAGCTCGGAGAAATCGCTCTGACCCTACATAATTACAGTCAGGCGAGCGTGCTGCTCTATCAATCGCTCAGTCACAACCCGGCAGACGCGATGGCGGCCGCCGACCTCGCGGTGGCTTTGCGCCTTGCCGGACGGACCGCCGAGGCGGAAAAGACCATCACCCAGGTTCTGGAACACATGCCCTTGCTGCCCTATGCGCGCGCGGAACGCTGGGTCATTCAGACCGCGCGGGAAAAGGCGGGGCAAAATGCGGCGGCTTCCACCCAGGAGGATTGGACGAAACCTTATCCTGCCTCCGCCGAGGTTTTCTTGCAGGTCGCCGCTTGGTACCGCACCCTGGGCGACGTGGATGGCTCCGACGCGGTTCTGCAATTCGCCCTGAAGCAATTGCCGCCGCAAGCCATTACTCCCTTGGTTTTTTACTATCTGGCAGCGAACGCGCGCGAGAAAGGAAACAACGAGCAGGCGGAGGAGTTTGCCCGCCAAGGTGAGGCGGCGCCCTACGTCAAAGTTTTTCCCAATCGCCTTGCCGACGCGGAAGTGATTGACGTTGAGTTGCGCGCCCATCCCCTGGACTCGCACGCCTTGTACTACATGGGCAATTATCTGTTCGCGCATGGCCGTTACGAAGAAGGGGCGCGATCCTGGACGGCCGCTTTTGGCCAGGGTTTTGAATATTCCGTGTTGATGCGGAACCTCGGCCTTTACGCCTGGCGGATGAAGAACGATTTGCCGAACGCCGCCGACTTTTATGAAAAGGCGGTGAATCTGGCGCCGGACGATTACCGCCTCTACAGCGATCTGGACGAAATCTATACGCGGATGGGAAGTGCCGGCCGCCGCGAGAAATTGTTCGCGGAGGCGCCGGCGTCAGTTCGCCAGCACGACCCGGTGTTGCTGCGCCAGGCGCTGCTGCTGGCCCAGGAACGGCAGTACGACCGCGCGTTGGGACTTTTGATGGACCACCGCTTCAAGCCTTGGGAAGGTGGCGTGCGTATCCATGAAATATATGTGTTGGCGAATCTCCAAAAGGGCATGAGCGCGCTGGGAGACAACCTGCCGGCGGGGGCAGAGGCGGCCTTCCGCAAGGGGCTCGAGTATCCTCACAACCTCGGGTCCGGCAAACCCGACAAGCCTCGCGATTGTGAGCTTTGGTTCTGGTTAGGTGAGTCCCTGAAGGCGCAGGGCAAGGCTGATGCCGCGCGCGACGCATGGACACAGGCGATCGACGAGGCCGGAGGAAGCGATCCGCTGGCCATTTTATATCGCGGTCTGGCTCTGCGGCGGCTGGGACAGGAGGATGTGTCGGCCAAGACCCTGGGTCCGCTGGCGCAAGTGAAATTAGGAGAAAAACATGCCGCCGCGGAATTCTATGCGGCAGGCGTGCTGGATTTGTACGACCATCGAAACGACCAAGCAACAGCCAAGTTTACGGCCGCCCTCGCCGTCGACCCGGAATTCTGGCAAGCGCGGCTGATGCTCGACCGCATGGGCCATTAGGGGGGAGCGGGAACGCTCTTTGGGGTTGCCTCAAATGAGGCCCCTCTTCGATCCTAAAATGCCCTCACCCCCACTACTTGCAAAACGTGGGGCCCCCTCCGCCTTGCAGTCCCCCCTCCTCCGGAGGGAGAGGGTATTTAAGTATTAATTTTAGCCCTTTTCCTTGGGGAGAGGGTGCCTGACGGAGGAGGGCGGGTGAGGGGGCTGCCCCGGCTCGTTACATCGAATCCCAGGAGGAACGATCCAAGATGCGTTCTCGAATTGCGCTTCTGTTCATAATTCTGTCCGCCGGCGTCTTGCCGCGAGTGTGGGCCCAGGCAAAGGAAGAATTCAACGTCCGGGAGCATTACACCAAGTATGAATACCGCATCCCCATGCGGGACGGCGTCCACCTGTTCACGTCCGTTTACGTGCCCAAAGACGCATCCATCGCCTATCCTTTTCTGGTAAATCGCACGCCTTACAGCGTGGCTCCGTATGGTGAGGACCAATACCCTTCGGCGCTGAGGCCTTCGGAAGCGTTTGAGCGCGCAGGGTACATTTTCGTCTACCAGGACGTGCGCGGCCGCTACATGTCGGAGGGCAAGTTCGTGGAGATGCGCCCGCACATCGATGAGAAGCGCAGCAACAAGGACGTGGACGAAAGTTCCGACATGTACGACACCGTCGATTGGCTGCTGCGCAACGTGCCCAACAACAATGGCAACGTGGGCATTTGGGGAATTTCCTATCCGGGCTTTTACACCTCGGCCAGCATTATCGACTCGCACCCCGCCATCAAGGCCGCCTCGCCGCAGGCTCCGATGACCGATCTCTTCATGGGTGACGACGCCTACCATGGCGGCGCGTTCATGCTCGCGGCCAACTTTGACTTTTACGCCTTTTTCAAACCTCAGGCCAATCCCGCACTGCCGGTCGCCGCTCCGGAGTTTGAATACGGCACGTCGAGCGCCTACGACTTCTTCCTCAAGCTGGGGCCGCTCGCCAACGCCGGGGCGCGCTACTTCCATGACCAGGCCGATCTGTGGAGCGACCAGCTTCGTCACGACACGTACGATGACTACTGGAAGGCGCGCAACCTCGCCCCGCATCTGAAAAACATCCATTGCGCCGTGCTGACGGTGGGCGGATGGTTCGACGCGGAGGACCTTTCCGGCCCCTTCAAGGTTTTCCGCTCCATCGAGCAAAACGATCCGGGCATTTATAACGGCTTGGTGGAAGGCCCCTGGGTGCACGGCGGCTGGGCGCACTGGGATGGCGATCATCTGGGCAGCGTCAACTTCGCCGCCAAGACGGCGCTCTACTTCCGCGACAACATTCAGCTTCCCTTTTTCGAAAAGTTTTTGAAGGGGAAGGGAACTGAGGATTTGCCCAAAGCCTATGTTTTCGAAACGGGTACCAATGTTTGGCGCAAATATGCGAGCTGGCCTCCCGCCAATGCCAAGACTCGCGTGCTCTACTTTCAGGACCATGGCGGCCTGTCATTCACGGCCCCGGATGCCAGGCCGGAAGCGTTTGACGAATACATGAGCGACCCGAACCGTCCGGTCCCGTTCATCGACTACACCGACAAGTCCGTGCCGCAGGAATACATGGTGGCCGATCAGCGCTTTGCCTCCACCCGCCCGGATGTTCTGGTGTATCAGACGGCGCCCCTGGAACAGGACGTGACGATTTCGGGTCCGGTTTCCCCGCGCCTGTTCGTTTCCACCACCGGCACCGATTCCGATTTCGTGGTGAAGGTCATCGATGTCTATCCGCCCGATTATCCCCAGCCGAAACCGAATCCGGCGCCGGCCACTCCACCCGTGCTCACGGATGTTCCGCCTCCCTCCATCATTCTGGCCGGATACCAGCAGTTGTTGCGGGGCTGGCCGATGCGGGCGAAGTTCCGCAACAGCTTCGAGAAGCCGGAGGCGATGACGCCCGGCCAAGTCGAGGAACTGGACTTTACCGCGCCCGACATCAACCACACGTTCCGCCGTAACCACCGCATCATGATTCAGGTGCAGAGCACGTGGTTCCCCTTGATCGACCGCAATCCCCAAACCTTCGTGAATATCCCGGACGCCAAACCGCAGGATTTCCAGAAGGCAACGGAAAGGGTTTATCGCGGAAAGGGAAAATCATCAGGGGTGATTGTGCATGTGCTCGAGTAGCAAGCGTAACGCGGACGAGCCACAAGAGAAAATCAAAAGGCAAAGGGCAAATGGCAAAGGGTAAATGTAAAAAGCAAGTGTAGCGACTTCCCCGCTGAGGTTCGCAGCTTTTTATTGTCAATGTGAACAAACCGCAGACCGCTACGAAAGGTCTGCGCCAGCCGACCTATTGGGTTGGATAAAGCACTAGACTGATTTAGGACATATACGTGCCGCGGTAATTGGTGAGGGGAAACGACCATGAAAACGATGACGAGGATAATTAGCTTAATTGTGTTGTTTTCGGCTGTCGGTCTGAATGCACAGGATGCGGTTGTACCGGTTAATTCGGTAGTGCCCGCAGATCCCAAGTATCCTGCGAACCTGCTGGGTTTAACTTTCGTGCAGATCAGTCAACTTTTCCCCAAAGCCTGTGGATATCTACCAGCGCCCAGTCATGCTAGAGAAAGGAAAAAGACACCTGTGTGTTTCGTCCGCGGTTCTAGAGAGTTGGCTCCTGGTGGCCCAAAAATCGGACAGGAAACCATTGGTTTCACAGACAATATTGCGACTCGTGTCGAGCTCAGGATTAAGAAAGGCCCTACCGCTATAGACTATCTCACCAAGCTATATGGAAAGCCGCTTGCGGCAGGGAGTGATAGATACCTTAGCGACGTCCTTGTGCCCTCCAGCGTGGGTGGTGTAACCGATCTGGGTGTGATCTCTTGGGATTTCCCACAGTTCGAAGTTATGTGGTCACAATCGTCTTTCTCGTCTTGGCATGACCTGGTCGAGAACGACACGGCAATTCGTAGTGTGCCTCCCACGTATACGGAGACAGTGGAATTTCTCCTTAACACAAAATTTAAGGCGGACCAAGAATGGCTGCGTAAAAATAAGAATGCGCCTATACCGGGCGCAGCGACAGATCCTAATGGGATGCCGGTGAAATAGTCGATCATATGTCAGCAGGTCGAAAAACCGAGGACATACAGGGCGTTATCGAGTTTATGGCGGTGGACCCTTCCACCTGCGACGGTGGCGGAAACGGCGACGGTCCGGGGTCGCCTCCGCTTTCACATCAAGAAACCTCTGAATTTGTGCTTACGATGCCACAGGAAGCGTGTTGAGAGAGGTAGCCGGGGGGAGAGCAGGTAACGCAGGATTTGTGCAGTTTAAACAATGCGGCCCTTCATGATGTATAACGTAGTTGATTTTGATATTCGGCCACGAATATGGTCCTTGCCAAAGCCGCCAAAAGGCGGGTATCGGGTGAAAGAGCCATAACCGCACAGCCTCAACGACATAGACACTTTGCCTGCTGGTTTGACGGTTAATCAGGTCTTTTTCCACTTTGAGCAAGGACAGGAGTCGCCGAAAATATCTGGGCTGCTATGTTTTTCCCCTGTTTCTGTTTCCTGAATGGCAAACTCACCTGAACGCCTCTTTAATGACCTTCCGATTGCTGCATGAACTGCCTGGAAAGGGGTAGCGCTACCAGAGTCAACAGACTCATTCAAAGCCCTAATGTAGGATGGCTGATTTTCTCGAGCAAGCTCCAATATCAATTTGTGTGTGTCGAAATCTGCCCCCAGATGCTTAATGGCGTCGGAAATCTTCTTCTCAAGCTTGGCAAATGCGTCTGGCATAATTCCTCCTCGAACTTAGGCACTATTGAATAACCGGGCCATTTTATGGCTTGATCACTGTGTATTCCACAAAAAAACTTTGCGTGGGTGGCGGATACGTTGCCTTTTATTTATGCGCCCTACTAACACAGGCAATTTCTCTGTCACCACGTCTTATCCCTGACCTGTTCTGGCTTCCTAACGGGCGCCGACATAAAATGCGATGTCGGCGGCACCCGGTGTGCCGAGAATGTTCGACAGCAGCACGGTCACTCCTCTCGTGACTTTGGGCTTTTCCTTCGATGAGGAACCCAGGTTCAATTGCTTCGGG
Source organism: Terriglobia bacterium (assembly GCA_049519635.1). GTDB lineage: Bacteria > Acidobacteriota > Terriglobia > UBA7540 > UBA7540 > Bog-366. The sequence goes on from JBEKQO010000034.1 coordinate 33,762, forward strand.
AATGGACCGTGGCCCACTACCGGCTGGCGCACCTATCGCGCGGTCCAAGCCAATTTGGCAGCGTGAAGTGGTTGTGGGACTCCCGTTCTGGCGGGCAGGAATGAGAAAGCAGTTTTTGGAGAAGTCTGGTTTGGACGGACAGGCGAGGGAAATCAAAACCTGCCGCCCTCTACCATCTTGGTTGCAGGGGTAAGGATTGCCATACCCTCTTCATTTTTGTCGCACCACCGAACCAAGACGGTACGGCAAGCCGTACCCCTACAACTGCTTCCCCAGTTGCAGCGAAAGGCCCCTTCGTAGAGTTCCGGGTAAGGTCATGACAGATCCTTCATTCCGAGTCAAGCCGGGAGTCTCTGCAGGATGACAGCACAGCGAGCCGAGCCGGTGACCAAACTCCCCGCGTGACACACTCCCCCACATCGGTTATCGGCGGCGCCAGATGAGAAGGTGAATCAATTTGCCGACTTTGAAAATCGCAAAGCCAAAATCATAAATCGCAAATTTCAAATGACCCGATGGCCAGATAGCCCGATGAGCCGATTCTTACGCCCAAAACACTCCGGGATGGTTGGTGGGACCATCGATGTGCCCGACGAGCTTCTTTTCCAGCATCGGGCGCGAGACGGCGAGTTCCTGCCGCAGGCGGTCCATATCGGCGACGCTAAAAGGCGAAAAGGTGCGTCCCAGCGCTATGTTGTGCTCCAGCATTTCCACCTGGGGCATGCCCGACACGGCGGTGGTAACCGGCAAGCTCAAAGCGAAACGCAAAAGGGTGGGGGGATCGGCCTTTCCGGGTTCCTGGCCAATAAGGTTTTCCTGGCCGAAGACCTTCATGGCGATCACGCCCAACTTTTTCTTGTTTGCCGCCACCAGGGCGGTCTTTTCAAAACTGCCCATGCCGGATGGATTCAGGGCCATTTGCACGCAGTCGAGCGGATGCCGTTCGATGGCCTGCGCCATAGTGGGGCCGTCGGTGTGGCTGGTCATGCCGATGAAGCGCGCCATCTTTTGCTCTTTCGCCTCCAGCAAGCCGTTCAGCGCGCCATCCGGACCCTCAATCTTGGCCAGATCTTCCGCCCTGCCGAGACTGTGGATGTGCAGAAGATCCACGTGATCGGTCTGCAAGCGCTTCAGGCATCCTTCCAACCGTTGCATAAAGGCATCGCGCGAGCGGTCCGGAATTTTGGTGGCCAGCCACACTTCCTTGCGGCGAGTGGCCATGACCTTGCCCACACGGGTTTCGCTCAATCCGTCGCCATAGGCATAGGCCGTATCGACGTAGTCGATTCCCAGGTCGATGGCGTGGTTCAGCACCGACAGCGCCTGGTCCTCATCCTTGTACATCAGGTAGCGGCTGCCGCAGCCAAAGGCGAGAATGGAAACCTTGGCGCCGGTTTGGCCCAAGGTTCGGTGCGGCAAGCTGCCTTCCGTGGCGGACGCCACATTCGTGAGCCAGGGAAGATTGGCGGTGGCTGCGCCCCCGGCGGCAAGGCTTCCCAGAAACTTTCGTCGCGTAAGGTCTTTGCTCATGGCAACTCCTCAAAAAGATTTGCGCCAGCGTGAAGTGCCTGGCCGTGCCGCTTCAATTCGTGCTGGCGGGGCGAGTTACTACTCCGGACCCGGGTTGGCAACCTGCGTCGTTAGAGGTGAGACGGACATCGGTAAAGTCGCCGGTTTCATCGAAGGATCCCAGTCCCACTTGCCCGCAAGCGAAGGTGCGGTCGATTACGGAAAAGCGCGGCGAGGGGTCCGCGTCAACAAATACTTCAATGGAGCCGGATGGGATATCGCGGTGAATTCGAATTTTGTGCCAGTCGTTGTCAGGCAGGACGGGCGCCGCTTCCTTGCCGGCGATGCGGTGGCGCGGTCCGCCCTCGACGATAAAGATCCCATTATGAACGTCCACCTTGGCGCCTGGATCAACGGACAGGTGCGTGTAATAGAAATGGAGCGTGTCCACGTAATTGAAGACCATGAGCAAGGACGACTGCGCACGCCGCACTCGCGCCTGGAAATCAAAACTTCCCACGTTCACCCCTTTGAGCAAAGCGAATTGCATGGGACGGCGCGGTACCAGCGGCTCACGGCTGCGCAACATGTGCAGGAAATGCAGCGGCCCGTCCGTGCCGATCACCCAGTCCTCAGGGTAGGGGAATTGCCATCGGTCGAGCGTACCGGAGGAGAAGTTGTCGGAGAATTGAATCGAGCGCAACACCGGCCACGCGCCGGTGGGAATTGTCAATGCGGCCATGAAGGCCGCGGCCAGGAGGGCGAACGGGAAAGCAGCTCGCGTGTTTATAGTCCGCATAGTAACCTTGAGTGCTGGCGTACCCCAACATAAGATTACAAGACTTTTCGCTTCCCCGCCAGACTTATTTGGGTGCTGTCCTACTTTGATCGTCGCGCCGTCATCCTAGCGGCTCAATGCCGGCTGGAAGCCGGCGCTACCTCTGAAATTAGGACAGCACCCTTTTTTGCCGAGCATGCTGAGTGTGCCGGGGTAGTTCCATGGACCCACCCCAGGCGCAAACGCGGGGTGTGTCGCAGTTTGCTGTAGCGGCGATCTCTGACCAGGGCTCTCCAAATTAACTGCCGCGGCTTCCATTGGACGAATGAAGTCCTTGGCTTTCAATTTGACTCCTGTCAGGGCGGCAAACGGGTTCTTACCGTGGTTGTGTGCTGTCCAAACTAGTGTGGTGTCCCGGATAAGATTTGACAATGGCATGTTGCAAGGACCCCCTCACCCCCGGGCACCTCGGTCGCCACGGCCACCGAGGGGAGGATGGATTTTATTGCCCTCGCCCCTTTGGGGGAGAGGGTGGCGCGCATCCGGCCTAATCGCCAGCCGGGGCGGGCCGGGTGAGGGGGTCTCGCCAAAGGCTCCGCCTTTCCGGGCCAAGTCCCATGATTATTTCTCCTCCGCGCCGCCTGGAAGGCATATCCTTCCAGGCGGCGCGGAGGAGGTTGGTTGCTGTTCTCGCACGACGGAAAGGCGCAGCCTTTCCGCACAGCAAGCGGCGAAGCCGCAGGCCACGCCTCACTGAACGCTGCGCATTTTGGACAAGCTTGAGAGGATGCCACCCGCTTCGCGGGCTTTCAGCGAAGAGGCCGGACCGCAATTTGGACAAGATTGGCCTCTGACCGCCGGAATCTATTGAATCGAAGGCCCGCGGTCAGAAACCGCCGCTACAACATCCCGCTATCATTGCCGGAGCGGAATTCAACTTGACGCGTAGGAAAGCTCGGTGCTAGGTTGCCTGTTTTGGCTTCCGTGCGTGGCAAGCATTGCGGCGCGGGGGCCATGCAGGACTTGAATCTGCGTCGCTGCGGGTACGGCAAGCAGACAGGGAGAATCGAAGTTTGACTCGGGCACTGGGGAGGACGTTGGTTGGGCGCGGCAAGGCACTGGCAGCGGGCGCGCTCCTGGTGGCTTTGGCCGGCGGGGCGCTCCCGGCCTTTGCCCAACTGAATACGCGCTTGCTGCTGGCGACCGGCACGGAAGTTCCCGGCCACGGGGGCCTGGCCTTTGGCCCGTTTTCAAGCCTGGCGATGAACGGCAATCAGGAAATCGTTTTCCTTACCAGCTTGCGCAGCCCGCGCACGGAGATGCGTGCGGTGGCGCGTTCGATGGGAGTCAGCTTTTCCGTGGTCGCTTTCCAGGGGCTGCTGGGACCATTTCCCCGCACCACGTACGATACGTTCAGCGCCCCCAATATGAATGACTCCGGCGTAATAGCTTTCACCGCCACACTGGTGACAGACCAAGCCGATGTGCCCAAAGAGGTGGTCATGCGGCAGGAAGGCCCTAAGCTCAGGCCGGTGGCGACCAATCTGGACACCCCGCCGGGCCAGGCGGGGGGGGCATTTGAAGAGTTTTCCGCTCCGCTGGTGACCTCCGATGGCAACGTGCTTTTCGGAGCACGATGGTCAGGGAAGAGCGCGGGCAGTGGATTGTTCCTGTGGAGCCCGCGCGGCCTCCAGGCGCTGAGGTTGCCGGCGGGGTTTCAGCCACGCGCCAATGAACTGCTCGAGCCCTTCTTCTTCGGCCACGATGAAGCGGCCTTTCTGCGCCGCAGCGTATCTCCCGAAGTTGCCATCGAGCAGTTTTTCCGCGCCATTGCCATTCAAGCCTTGCAGGAGTTGCAACCTCCGCCGGATCCCGACCACACGGCGGAGCTGCTGGCGGCGCGTGCGGACGTGGCGCCCGCCCAAATGCTGCTGGTTTACCTTGAAAACGGCAGCATCCAGACCGCCTTGCTGGCAGGCGATCCCACCAAGCCCGTCATGGCCAAACAATCTCTGACTACCACGCCTCTTCGGCCGGTGGGTAAAATTCTAAGCCTTACCATCGGGCCGCGAGGCGACATGATCTTCGCCGCCGCTCCTACCGACGCGCCCAACGACCTGGCGCTCTATTGTAATTGTGACGGTCAGGTGAACCGATTGACGACGCCCGAGGATTTCCTGCCGATCACGTCAGCCGGACCAGGGAAACCCATCCTCTCCCTCACCGGCGATACCCAGCAAACGACCGCCTTCATCGCTCCCACCATTAGCGGCGATAACTCTGGAATTTACGTTACGGCAATTCATTGAGGACGGTTAACAGTCGAAAGTCGAATTTTGAAAACGGGCGGCGAAGTCAAAATCCGAGTCTTTCCCCTGGGGCGCGAGTGGGTTTTCCCGTAGCCCGTGAAGCCCCGTCCTTCCCGGACTCATGGTGAGAAATCCAGGCTAGCGTCGCAAGGTAGGTGTTTCCTCGTTATAACGCCGCTGATGATCTCTCCTGCGTGTTGCTGCCCTCTTCATGGCGCCGCCGGGGAAGGCCCGGCGTCAAACCCTCACGCTCTTAGAGGGTGCCAACGGCACGAGGTCAGGATATGAGCGGAAGCCCTTCTCCTCTTTAACGGTGCCGACCCTCGCTTTGGGCCTCTAACTTTCGACTCCCGACGGCGGGCTTTCGACTTTCCTCTCAGCGAGTCATTGTAGCCTCCTATCATGGTCGTTTTTCCTTGACAACAATAGCGTAGAGTGATAACCTAAGGAGGTGCTGCTGCGGGGTGCTGTCATGCTTGCGCGTATGTCTCCCTCCTTCATCAACCCTAACCCGTCCGGCAGTGCGGCAGTCATTGGGCATAGGCCCCCGCTCGAAACACTGGTCCTTCCCGCCAAGCCTGGCGTGCCCCGCGTGATGGTCAAGCGCCCGGCCCTAGAGCAAGGCATCTGGGAAACACCCCCACAAGCCGAGAAGTTCATGAAAACACAACAGCTTAGCGAAAATATACGCGGGTTGCGATGGGAGGCCTCAAAAACTAAGTCTTTGAAAATAGGGAAGTTAGGCAAACATAGCATAGGCTAGCAAAAAGAGAGGAAAAAGGATGGTAAAATGAAGGTATTACCTGAGAACATGCTGAAAATAAACGAGATACGGAATCGACTTGGAGCGAATTCGTCCCCACCCTGAGAACTTTAAGAAAAATAACCACTTATCCCTTACAACCCTGAGAAGTTATTGAAGGGAAAGGAGTTGGCGGAAATCATGAATTCCGAATGGTTCGGAACCGTCTGCCAACCCTCTTCGGATTCCCTTGCAATGAATCCCTTGTGGGGGCCGAGACGCAATACCAACGGTCACGCCCTTACCCAGCCTGAATTAGCCAAAGCCCGTGACCAGATCGGTGAGCTACTGGCTAATTCCTGGCGGTAGATGGGGCTTGTTTGAGCGCTCGCATGAGATCATCGCGGGCGCCTGCGCTGCGGATTTGTTTCAAGTCGTCTCCGCTTGGGACAAACTTGATTCCGCGCTCTGTTACCAATTCGGCGACGCGCGCGCTGGGCACACCGCCATGTAGCAGATCAAGGATATCGCCCTTGGCGAGGCCCGTGGAGATTCTTGGCTCCGCCCTGGACGGGACGGGGATGAAGCGCACGACGATAGCCACTCTGGTTTCCACGTGAGCGACGTCGGTCGCACTCACTTCAAAGCGGTTCTCGCCGGGGTAGGGAGCCATGGGGTTGGAGTAGAATTCGGCGGCCTGACTGCCTGTGGGGCGCATGGTCACGGACCTGCCGTTGACGGTGACGGCGGGAATGCCGGAGGCATCCATGACTACGCCGCGGATGGTAAGTGGAGAACTGCCAACCTCCAGGGTTTGGCCCGTGCCGGCTAACCCGGATTTCTCACCGCGGGTCTGGAAGGGCGGGGCTGAAGCCCCGCCCTTCCGGCAGCGCCCAACCGTGGTGAGAGGTCCCGGCTAAGGCGGGTTCATTTAACACGAGGGGCACCGCCCCCCTCCACCCTGTGTGACGGGATACACGAATTGACGTCAAGCGGCGAGGTTGGAGTTAATTTGGATTTCGTTTTCTCGCCCCCTCGGGGGGAGAGGGGGAACTATAAGGCGGCGGGGGCCCCACGCTTTGCAGGTCGTAGGGGAGATGGGCGCATTGGGGACCGGCAGCTTAAATCAGCAGTACCGGAGGGATCAATGCGCTCAATAATCTGAACCTGTTTGGTTTCGCTTATGCCGAGTTAGCAGATCGCCCTTATTGCCCCTCCGGTTTCAATTCCACGTAGGAGTCGTTGATGACGGTGGTGGGCTCGGCGGCGGCCGCCAAGGTGTCGAGGTCGAAATCCTTATACAGGTCCAGGC
>JBEKQO010000035.1:0-36477 GCA_049519635.1 Terriglobia bacterium
CCCGGAAGGCACGCAGACCGGCTCGGTGTTTCGCCTGCGCGGGTTAGGGATGCCGACCCTGGAAGGCCGCGGCCGCGGCGATCTTTACGTTTCGGTCTTTGTTGTTACCCCCACTCGCCTGTCGCGCGATCATCGGCGCTGGCTGGAAATTCTCGCCCCGTTCGTGCGCGTTGATAATCACCCCCTGGAACGCCGCGCCGCCGAGAAAGTCAAAGATACGTTTGTCTAATCGGGTGATCCGGTGATCAGGAGATCGGGTGAGCAGGAATCGGTCGGGACCGGCGCTGGTCTTTACTCACCCGATCACCGGATCATCGGATCTCTCGATTTTCCTGGCCGGCGCAGCCAACGGAAGCCAATCGTAAACATGCTGCTGTTGAACCCCATGTTGGGAGGAACAAGGTCGGCGTTTGACATGTGGAGGGTTCGCCACTCGAATACCAGGGCGCGCTGCGGCTGGATAAAGTATTGTAAGCCGAATCCCCCCTGCGGCGAAAACTGGGTGAATCCATTGACTTCCGGAACGTGCTGACTGAGCGGGGTGCGCTGCACGCCGGCGCCGGCATCAAAGAAGGGCACCCATCGGCCATGCTCCCTGCCATCGAGCCGGAAGATAAACGCGTTACCGGCCAGATAGGCTCCGCTGGGATGAACAAAGCCGCCGAAAACCCCCTCGTCGATAATCTCGAACCGGCGCACCGGTGAGCGCCGGAAATTTCTTACGATGAAGCCGATCTGCGGTTGGGCGACGAGCACCTGAATGTGTGAAACCTCGTGCCAATCCAATCCGTACTCCATGGAGTATCCCAACTGCGCGCCGAAATTCCAGTGACCGTGATTGGCCGAATATGCTGGCGCCTCGGCGGTAGCGGGCATAACTGCCTGCGCCTCAGGCGGAGGAGTTTGCGCATGCACGGGAGCGTAGGTCAGTAAGGCGCATCCGGCAAGGAGCGCGTAGGCCGCCAACTTCGCCGCGGGGTTATGCGAGATTAACCACGTCTCCTTGCCCATTCGAATCCTGACGGTAATTCCCGAATCGGACGCCATTTTTCTTTGTACACAAACGGTCCCGGAAAAGCAATGGTCGGAAAAGTGGCGGCGCGGGGGATATACCGCCACCCGCGCTTGATGACACGGCAGGGTTGGGCGCGGTTAAGGTCGTTCAAGACTCCGTCAAAGTCGCGGGTGCCTTATACCTCCATTGCCATGGGTGGATCACACGCGAAGAAACCCCTCACCCCCACTACTTGCAAAGCGTGGGCCCCCTCCGCCTTGCGGTTCCCCCTCTCCCCAAGGGAGAGGGGTGCCCGACGGAGGAGGCTAGGTGAGGGATCTTTTCGAAGCCGATCGGGCTTTGACGGAACCCTGCGGTGCGCGGTCTTTACGGTAAGCGGGTTAGGGAAATACGCCATTTGCTCTGGCGCGGCACGGATTGCCGGGCCGAGGGACCAAAAAAACGGTTGGCGATCTTGACGCTGCGGGGCGAGTTGCCTAAAATCAGGGCGGAAGTGCATGCGGGCTGGTGTTCGCCCGGGACTTCAAATCCTGTGGGCCTGCCTATGGTGGGCCGGTCGGTTCGATTCCGACACACTTCCGCCACACCTCTCGCGCTGGGGTTAAGAAAGGCCTGAGTTGAGGGATGGGGCGGGAATTTTATACCTCCGCGTGACGCCGCAGCGGTGATCTGTCTCGCTACTCTTATCGGTCATGAGTCCAAAAAAGCACAAGCCATTCCGAAACACGACGGAAGTCAAACGGCAAGCACGATTGCGCGTGGGCTCACCGCCCGCGGCGCAAACCCACCAGGACCGTCGAAAGAAGCTGCCCAAGCACAAGAAGCATGTGAAGCAGGCAGAAACGGAAGATCGGGCCATCGGGTGATCGGGCCATTGAGCCATTTAAATACAAGTCCCTCAACACCCCAGGTGGACAGACTGTATGGATAGTGGTGCGATCATTCCATGCTTTCAATGGGCAGATGACTTGATGACCCGATTTCCTTTAGGCTTGGACCAAGCCTAGTTTTTCGATCCTCACCCCGGTTTATATTCGGGGACTCTCTCGGTAGGAAAGAAAAGAACAGGCGGTGCGGTGGAGAGCAATTGCGCCAGGGACTTTTGAATAGCCAGGAGGTCGGCTTTACAGAACCCTTCGCTGGAAATATCAATATGGCCGTCTGACTTAACGAGGAAGAGCGACGGCACATGTGCCAAGCCGTAAGCTCGGGAAACCTTGTAGGGCGAGTCGTCGATCAAGATGGGGAATGTTACCCCGAAGGCGGCGGCAAATCGCGCGCCGTCCGCTACCTTGTCCTGTACGATCCCCCAGATTTGTACGCCTTGTTCATGCAGTTGCTGATATATGCGCTCGAGGAAAGGGAAGGTGAACTGGCAGGTGGGGCATGAAACCTTGAAAAATGCCAGTAAAACGGGCCCTCCGGCGAGAGCCTCGAGCAAGGAAAGCCGTTCCCCTGCGGTCGTGGCAAGTTCGAATGTTGGCGCGGGATTTCCCGCGCTCAGAGTCGGCATCGCTTTATACCCCAGAAGTTTCGAGAAAAATTGTAGCCCAACCCGCAGCATGGTGAATCCCCGGAGTGCCGCTCCGCCGGGTGGACAGGGTTGAAACCCTTTCCCCCGAACCGCTGCCGGCGCTAATGGATATGCTTAACTTTTTTCTTCATATAATCCATCAGCAGGTATTGCCCAAGTGTATAGGGAGTGGTGAAGTAGGCTTTGCCGCGGCAGATTTCCGTCACCTTCTGGACAAAGTTAATCAGACCATAATCTTGCGCAAGCATAAAGGTGTTGATCAGAATTCCGTTGCGTCGGCACCGCGCCACCTCGTGCAAGGTTTCTGACACTACCAAGGGATCAAGTCCAAACGCGTTCTTATAAATCCGTCCATCTTCGAGCGTAAGCGCGGAAGGTTTGCCGTCGGTGATCATCACGATCTGGCGCATATCCTTCTTCTGCCGCGAAAGCAGGCGCTGAGCCAGCCGCAGGCCCTCGCGCGTATTGGTGTAGTAAGGCCCCACACGAACGCGCGCCAACTCCGAGAGCGGCATCTCTTCCGCCGAGTCATGGAACAGGACCAGGTGCAGGGTGTCGCCCGGGTACTGGCTGCGAATGAGGTGGGTGAGCGCGAGCGCAACTTTCTTTGCGGGAGTAAAGCGATCTTCCCCGTACAGGATCATGCTATGGCTGCAATCGAGCATCAACACCGTGGCGCAGGAGCTTTGGTATTCGCATTGGTGGACTTGCAAATCCTGGTAATCGAGATCGATCGGGGTCTTCAGCCCGTTGCGGCGAATGGCCGAAAGAAGGGTGGCATTGACGTCCAGATTCAACGTATCCCCAAACTCATAACGGCGGCTGGATCCCTCGGATTCGACGCCGGTGGCCAGTTCGCGGGTATCATGCCGGCCAAAACTGGATTTTCCGAGCGAGCCCAGCAAGTCGCGCAAAGTCTTGAACCCCAGAAAATCCAGGGCCTTGTCGGTGATTTCGAACTTGGTCTTTCCCTCTTGCGGCCCGGCGGAAGGATCCCCCTCTTGCTCCATGATCTGACCCTGGCTCGGGTTGGGCTGCTCGACGGACACGTAACCTTCTTCGGAGAGGCGCTGGAGCAGTTTATTGATTTTATCCGCCAATTCGGAGTTCTGGTAATCCTCCCAATTCTGGAGCATTTGTTGCAGCAGTTCGTCGGGAATCTTCCCCTGATCCCGCAGGGCCTCCAGGAGCGCCTGGTGGAGCCGCTCCATGGTTCGCTCGGGGTCCATTTCATAAGCGTCTTGGTCCCGGTTGTAGAAACCGCTGTCGAGCAGGAAGTCTCCGAGCATCTGGAGCAGGTCTTCCGCGCTGAGGTCGTCGAAGGGGTCCGCGATATATTTGGAGTACTTGACGTATTTCATAAGCGAAACTCGAAACACGAAAGTCGAAAATCGAAGATCGAAACTCGCCAAAGGACAACCGAGTTTCGAATTTTGAGCCTCTTTAGTTCAGCGGCCGGCGCCGGGGGGACATGGGAGTGGGCTCCTCTTCCTGCCGTTCGGCGGGGCGGTGTTCGGTGTGGTAACCCAATTCCTCATTGCGGCTGATGCGTTTCAGCGCGTACAGTCCCTCTAAAATGAACTCGCCGCCCGCGGCCAGCAGAGCCGGGTCGTCCTTCGCCTTAATGCCCAAACTTTGAGTTTTCTCCAGCAAGTTTTGAATTTTCTTGAACTGCTGGAAAAGCTCTTCCGAGGATGAGTTCGGCGAGTACCTCAGGGTCCCGCCAAGCTCGAACCACTGCACAACTGATTGGAGGGGCACATTGTCGAAGTACTTTTTGAAAACCTTGGCGATGGCTTGGCGAATGACGTCGCGCGCGACGGTATCGGCGCCGCGCAGCTCGCCCTCATACTCGAGTTCCAGCTTGCCGGTCAGGGAGGGCAACGAAGCGTAAATATCGGAGGGGCGGGGCACGATCCTGGCCTCGTGGTGCTTCAGCGTGCGGTACTCGGCGCTGCTGATGGTGTTCTCCAGGCAGGTGATGGGCATACGCTGGCTGACGCCGCTGCGTTTGTCCACGCGCTTGTCCACTCGCGCTTCGAAGGCAATGGCTTCAATAATCTCCCGTATGAACTGCGGAATCATCAGGGGCTTCTCGCTCTTGCGGTCTGTCCAGGCTTCTTGTGCCGTGATCGCGAGGCCCTGTTCCAGCGTCGCCGGGTAATGGGTACGGATTTCCGACCCGATGCGATCCTTCAGCGGAGTAATGATCTTGCCCCGGGCCGTGTAGTCTTCCGGATTGGCGGTGAAGACGAGTGCCACGTCGAGGGGCAACCGTACCGGGTAGCCTTTGATCTGGACGTCCCCTTCCTGCATGATATTGAAAAGTCCCACCTGAATTTTGCCGGAGAGATCGGGCAGCTCATTGATGGCAAAGATCCCGCGGTTCGCGCGCGGTAAAAGGCCGTAATGAATGGTCAGTTCGCTGGCCAGCGTGTGCCCTCCGCGGGCGGCCTTAATGGGATCGAGGTCGCCGATGATGTCGGCGATGGTCACATCGGGCGTGGCCAGCTTTTCAATGTAGCGTTGCTCAGGCGCGAGATAATCGATGGGCATCGCGTCGCCCATCTCCTCCAGGCGTTCATGGCATGCCCGGCAAAGGGGATGTAAGGGGTCGTCATTAATTTCGCAGCCGGCGACGATGGGGACAGCCTCATCCAGCAGCGAACCGAGAGAGCGCAAAATACGGCTTTTGGCCTGGCCGCGAAGCCCCAGCAGAATGAAGTTGTGTTTCGAGAGGATGGCGTTGACGATCTGCGGTGTGACCGTATCGTCGAATCCGATGATGCCGGGAAAGATGGCTTCTCCCGCCGCGAGCTTGCGGAGAAGATTGGCGCGCATTTCGTCTTTGATGCTGACACTCTGGTAATGAGACTTCTTCAGCTCGCCCAGCGTTTTTGGTTTTTGCATTTGCCCCTGCCCCAACTGCATTATAAGCCAGAGTGCAAGCTAACTCAATCAGCGTCTTGGGACTCGGGATTCGGGAGGCGGGACAAGCGACACGGGAATCGGAGTTCGGAATTTGCTTTGGGTGCCGAACCTATGCTTGGCGCTAATGCAAATTGACGCCACCGCATAAGTAATCGAATTTGCCTTGCGCTAAACTCATCTGCTGATAGCTGGGACTGGGCTTCATCAATGGCGCTGCACCCGCTGGCCACGTGAAGTTTCCCCGAGTCCCGAGCTTTATCCACGCCGGAAGTGGCCGTTTCCGCCGGCTTTTTCTTGGGATTCTTGCACCTGATCGAGTTGACCCATGAGAATTTCAAGCGCCCGCTGGACCAGCGTGAGGCGCTCCGGTTCGTTGCGGAGGGTCAGGAGTTGCTGTTTGAACTCCAGGTCGAGCGGCAGCGCGGCGGCGATGCGGAAAGAAAGATAACGGTAAGGGCGGGGAAGGTGAACAGGCATTTCCGCGGCGTGGCGCAGCCTCCTCATCACCTCGCGAAAGCGCTCGATGGCAAGTTCCGCCGCCTCGTCGCTGGGAGCGTCCGGGCCCTCGTCTTCGAAATAAGCGACGGCGCCTTGCAGGTAGGGCCTTTCCTCGTTGGTCAGCATTACTTCAAAGCGGCGCTTGCCGACGGTAAGGATATCCAGGCGGCCATCGTCATATTGGCGCGTCAGGTTGAGGATGCGCGCGGTGCAGCCCGCGGCGCTCATGGCCTGCCCTTTCAGCAGGACCACTCCAAATTCTTGCTGGCCCTTTCCCGCGGCCTTGGCCCGAAGGCACTCGCCAATCATCGTCTTGTAGCGGTCTTCAAAGATGTGAAGAGGCAGGGGTTCTTCCGGAAGGAGCACAATCTCGAGGGGAAACAGCGGCAGTAGGTTTTCCTCCATGGGCATGCTCCGTGTTCAGGGGCGTCCGCCTGCGCGGCGGGCGCGCTGGCCGCCCGTTAGGAGAGGCCAGCGGGGATTATAACGCACCCGCCCGGCAAAGCAATGGCGCCAGCCACTCACCGCAGTGGTGCGAATCCCGTGCCATCCCAGGGGCACGCCTTCTCGATGTTAACGGAATCGGCCGCTTGCTCCCTGCCAAAAACGAAAAAATCCACCTTCCCCTTCCAAACCGGCTCTTGCCCCTTCCCGCTGGGGCGGAACGTTACATCGCCGGTGGTGACAGTTCCTGGTGCAGCGATATTTCGCTCAGGCGGCTGAAGAATTTGCATTTTGGCGCTGAATTGCGAAAGGTTTTTGAATTTGATGGGCGCCTGCCACAATACTTGAAATTGGCCGTCCGAGATTTTTCTGATGCGCAGCGTGGTGCCAAAGGTTTGGGCCTCCTCGCGGAAGGGTTCCTTGCTAATGACGCAATCACTCCCATCGCCCAAAAGGTCGCGGATTTCCAGAGAAGTAATTCCGGCCTGCATATCACTGATGGGAATATTCAGTGCCTCGCCAGGCAAAAACTTTCCCTGGCTGCGCGTGAAGACGACGAGTTTGGCCATCGCCAGTGGGACCGTAACCACGTAGCAGAGCAGCGCGGGGGGGCCCTGGGTTTGCCGCACCAGGAATCTGGAAAGGTCCGTGTGGTCAGCGGTGAAATCGTCGAGGTAGGGGGCGCCGAGCAACCGCAATAATTCACTATCCGCGGGATAGGATTCCGGGGGTTTCAGGTCCCCCGAGTTTATTTCCACCCATCCCATTTCCGAGCTCCCAATCGCAAAATTGAGCGCCCTCACTTGAGCAAATTCGCCGCCGCGTTTTTCCCTCGTATTGAAGATTGGGAGAAGAGCTCCGCGGGGCAGATGGCGGGTAACCTTCCGCAAGTCGGACTCGGAAACCGAAAGATCACGGGAGCCCGCCGCGAGATCGAGCCATCCGATCAGGGCACGGGGTCCGGTCTGTTTCTTTTCTTTCGCTGTCGCAGCCCCCGGCAGTGAGGCAGCAACCACTAACAAGGCTAAAAGGATACGGGTTTTCATAATATTGCCTATTGTTGACGAGGCGCGGAAGTTTGACAAACACATTTTCACCACGGCACACGTCGCACCCTACTCAAAGAACACAACTTGCCACTTGGAGTCCCTATTGTGCGCGCCGTGCGCAGGCCGCTTGGGCCTATTCCGGATGCGTGTATAATGAAGGGCTAGTCTGGCGAATCTGTAACAAGGGAAATTGCTCATGACTGTTTCTACAGTGGCGCGCGCGAAATATGAGGCGGTGATTGGCCTTGAGGTCCATTTACAGCTCCTGACGAAATCGAAGATCTTTTGCTCCTGCTCGACGCATTTTGGTGACCCGCCGAATTCCCACGTCTGTCCTGTGTGCCTGGGTTTGCCGGGTGCGCTTCCGGTGTTGAACCAGGATGCCGTGACGATGGCGATGAAAACGGCGCTGGCGCTGAACTGTACCATTAATTCCCGGTCGCGTTTTGCGCGGAAGAACTACTTCTATCCCGACCTGCCCAAGGGATATCAAATTTCGCAATATGACGAACCCCTCGCCGAATTTGGATGGGTCGAAATCGAGGTGGACAAAACCCGCAAGCGCATCGGCGTGACGCGCGTCCACCTGGAAGAGGACGCGGGGAAATCGCTTCACGAAGGGTTTCCGGATTCCGACCGCAAGTCTTATATTGATTTGAACCGCTCGGGCGTGCCGCTGATTGAGATTGTGAGTGAGCCGGACCTGCGTACCCCGGACGAGGCGTTTGAGTATCTGACACGCCTGAAGACCTTGTTGCTGTATCTTGATGTTTCCAACTGCAATATGGAGGAGGGAAGTCTGCGCTGCGACGCCAACGTGAGCGTGCGCGTGCAAGGCGCATCGGCTTTCGGAACGAAAACCGAAGTCAAAAACCTTAACTCTTTCCGCTTCCTGCAAAAGGCCTTGGCGTATGAGATTGACCGTCAGATTGAAATCCTCGATGGAGGCGGGAGCATCCACCAGGAAACACGGCTTTGGGATGGCCGCGAGCAACGCACCTACGGTATGCGCTCGAAGGAATTCGCGCATGATTATCGCTACTTCCCGGAGCCTGACCTGCTGCCCTTGGTGATTACGGAAGAGTGGAAAGCGCAAGTGCGGCAGTCCTTGCCGGAACTGCCGCAGAGCCGCGAAGAGCGTTTCATGATGAATCTCAGTTTACCCCAGCAGGACGCGGCCTTGCTCACGGTTTCCAGGACAATGGCGGAATTTTTTGAAGAGGTTGTAAAAGCCGGCAGCGAACCCAAACTCGCAGCGAATTGGCTGCTAAATGAGTATCCTTTTCTGTTGCAAGAGGCTAAGGTTGGGTTCGTTGATTATCCTGTTGCCGCGGGGGATTTCGCCAAGCTTCTCACCTTGGTGGAGCAGGAAACAATCTCTGGCACCATGGCCAAGGATGTTCTTCGCGAAATGATCGCCACCCGCAAAGGACCGGGCCAGATCGTGGCGGAAAAGGGACTTCAGCAGATCAGCGATGTGGACAAACTCGCTGAAGTCACGCGCGAAATTATTGCTGCTAATCCCAAGCAAGTGGAGCAATTCCGCAAGGGCAAGACCGCCACGCTAGGGTGGTTCGTTGGGCAGGTCATGAAGGCCACGCGCGGTCAGGCTAATGCACAAGTGGTGCAAGAGGTGCTGAAGAAAGAGTTGGGGTGAAGCATACGATTCCGCTGTCTGCGGTCAGTTGCAGCCGCGATGGAGGGGCGAAAATCGAAACCCGCGAGCAGCGCGATTAATTTCGAGTTTCGAATTTCGATTTTCGACTCGGTCAACAGAAAGCTTTGGAGGTGTTCATCATGCTCAAGGTAGGCGATCCAGCTCCAGTCTTTTTACTGCCATCTGACACCGGGGGTAAAATTTCGCTGGACGCTTTCAAGGGTAAGACTATCATCCTTTTCTTTTTCCCCAAAGCGGACACGCCCGGTTGAACGAGCGAGGCGAACCAGTTCCGTGATGCCAAAAAAGAACTGGACAAGCTCGGGGCAAGGGTTTTAGGTGTAAGCGGTGATACCGTGGAACGATTGCAAAAGTTTCGTGACAAGTACAAGCTGAACTTTCCCCTGGCGGGCGATACTTCTCACACTATGCTGGAAGCTTACGGGGTGTGGCAGGAGAAGAATCTTTACGGCCAGAAATCAATGGGCGTCGTGCGTACAACTTACATTATTAATTCTGAGGGGAAGATCCGAAATGTTTTTCCCAAGGTGAAGGTGGAGGGCCACGCGCGGGAAATTCTGGCGGCGCTGAAAAGCTGAAGGGTCCGGCGGGCCGTCTAAGGGCAAAGTGGCGGAAGCGCCGAGGCGATTGATTGGCTATGCTTATAGCCGATCGTAGGATGATAGCTGTAAATCACGTGGAGGGTTCCGGACTTGAGGAGGGGGAACGGGACGTTCTCCTGGGCACATCCTTCCAGTTTCAGAGTCTCCTCAAAGGGTTTGATCTCATCCCCCTTGCGTCCCAGGACGTCTCTTTGGAACTGCTGGTAAGCATCCTCGCCTAAAATCACCACCGTGTGCAGGTTGGGGAATTGCTTCAATTCCTCGCGCAAATGCCGAGCGCAATAGCTCAGGGCCTTCTCCGGGACACGATCAGATTGGATGTGACAGCGCAAGGCGTCGGTGAGCACGCACACCTGCTTGAAGTTCTGAAAGTCTCGCACTCCCAACAATGCGTAAAGCGCCGAGGCGAAGCGCGTGGGGCGGTCGGGATGCTTATAGAGATAGTGATCAGGATCCATGGGCGCGTCGCGCCCGACCACCACCACCCGTACGCGGTTCAAGTCAGGGTATTCGCGCTTCAGGTACTGGGCCAGGAATTCACGCGGAGGAATCATCACGGAGGACATCGCGGCGCAATCACGGCAGGTTTCAATTCGCCGGCACAGCGCTTCTGTTTCCAGGCCGGGGATGCGGGCGTCGGGGTCGATAACCGGGCGCGCGGAAAAGGCCAGTTGCAGGAGAAGTTCCGGGTTGGCTCCATGCGGGCCGAGAATCAGATTGTCAATCAGCCGCACCGCGCCCACACGAGCCGCGATCAGGGCGACCGTGCCTGCCGACACGCGCTCTACGGGCTCGAACTGGGAAGGATTGACCAGCGCCAGGTAGTCCAGCGCTACCAAGGGTTCTTTCTCCACCACCTGTCGCATGGCAATCAGCAAATTCTGGGCATTGACCTCCCCCGCCTGAACGAGCGTCTCCCCGCGAAGGAGGCACAGGTGCAGGGCGGTCGCAGCTTTACGCGCTTCACGGCTGAGCCGGGAATTGCGGGAACTAAGCGCCAGGCCGTCAGCCTCCCGCACAATAGGGCAGATCACCAACCGCACGGTGAGGTTGAGGTCCTCCACCAGACGGCGGATGATTTGGACCTGCTGAAAATCCTTCTGCCCGAAATAGGCGAGGTCGGGTTGCACCAGATTGAACAATTTCAACACAATGGTGGTGACGCCGCGGAAATGGCCGGCCCGCAAGGTGCCTTCAAGTGGCGCGGCGAGTTTGCCCGGCTCGACATAGGTATCGAACCCCGCCGGGTAGATATCCTCCTGACGAGGGGCAAAAATCCCATCCACGTTGAGAGCGCGGAGGGCCGCGGCGTCTTTCTGGAGGTCGCGCGGATAACCCGCATAATCCTCGCCCGAATCGAATTGTGTGGGATTAACAAAGATGGAAACCAGCACGGCGTCACACTGCTGCTTGGCGCGGCGAATAAGACTCTGGTGGCCGGCGTGCAAATCGCCCATCGTCGGCACTAGCGCCAGCGACTGGCCGCGCGCGCGCATGTCGCGCACGTAGCTCTGCAGTTCCGGAACCGAGGTTATCAGCCGTGTGCTCATTTAAAGACGGTGGCAAAAGAACGGTGGCTAGTGGACAGTGGGTGGCGGCTAACCACCATCCATTATCCACCAACTACTGGCTTTCAGGCCGAATGGGTTGTTTCCTTTTCAAATTGGGCGCGTACAGCGGCGGTCCAGTGATACGACTCGTGGTCGTCGGGATAGCGGCCTTCCGCGACATCGGCGCGAAAACTGATCAACGCTTGGTGAACCGTACCGCGAAGGTTGGCGTAGTTGCGCACGAATTTGGCGGGCGGCACATAACTGAGTCCAACCAGATCGTGAAACACCAGCACTTGGCCATCGCAGTCGGGGCCCGCGCCGATGCCGATGGTGGGAATTCGCAAGCGCCGGGTGATAATGGCGGCGAGTTCGCGCGGGATCCCTTCCAGGACGACGGCGAAAGCTCCTGCTTCCTCCAGGGCTTCGGCATCCGCCAGGAGATCGGTGGCGGAATCGAGAGTTCTACCTTGTACGCGATAGCCTCCCAGGGCGTGGATGGATTGGGGAGTTAAGCCAATATGCCCCATCACGGGGATTTGCGCCTCTACGAGTCTTCGCACCAGCCGCGCGCGTTTCCGCCCGCCCTCAAGTTTTACGGCCTCCGCGCCGCCTTCCTTGAGGAAGCGAATGGCGCTGGCCAACGCTTGTTCGTTGCTGATGTGATAGGAGCCGTACGGTAAATCCACTATCAGCAAGCCCCGGCGAACACCCCGGCGCACGGCTCGCAGATGGTGAAGCATCTCCTCCAGAGTGACCGGGACTGTAGAATCATAACCCAAAATGGCCTGGGCAAGGGAGTCACCAACGAGAATCATTTCGATTCCCGCTTCGTCCACCAAGCGCGCGGCTGAGTAATCGTAAGCCGTCACGCAAGTGACCTTCTCTCCTCGCAACTTCCGCTCGAGGATGATGGGAACAGTAATTTTGCTCACGGCCTGGGAATTCTGGTCCATGGCGTCACCTCAAAGTATTTGGTCATCGAGCGATCGGGTCATCCGGCCATTGAGAATCAGGAACAAGTGTCAAGTGGTAGGTGGCTAGCAAGTAGCCACCGATCGAAAGCCGCGGTTCTTTCAATAGCTCGATGACCCGATGACCCAACGTCTCAATAGCAAAAGACCCTCTCCGTCTCAGGAGGTCATTCCGACGCTAAGCGCGTAGCGCCCGGGGGTCCGGGAGGACCTCCACCCACCTGGACAGAGAGGGTCTCTAAACTTTAGAGCTTACTCGCGGACAGGGTTTTGCAGCCCCGCCCTATGGCACGAGTCACCCATCGCACCCGTCTCAGTCCGCAGATGCGGATCCAAGCGGCAAGAAATACTGCGTGCCGGTGACAGGCTGGCTCAAGCGGTGCAGGAGTTCCTGCAAGTCCTCGTTCCGGTCGACGAAATCGATCTCGGACGTTTCGACCACCAGCAAGTCACTGGACTTGTAATGGAAGAAGAAGTGCTCGTAGGCATTTACCACCGCTTCCAAATAATCGTCGGAAATACGGGGTTCGAACGGCACATTCTTCTTCTCGATGCGCTTCCTCAACGCTCCCGGCTTCGCCTGTAAGTATATCACTAAATCCGGGATGGGGACCTGTTCGGCGAACATGGCGTAATACTGATCGTATACCTGGAGTTCCGCATCGTTCAGGTTCAGAGAGGCAAATATCTTGTCCTTCTCAAAAATGTAGTCGCTAATGATGATACGTTGGGTTTGAGCCGCCAGGTCGAGGGCATGCCACTGCTTGAAGCGTTGGATGAGGAAGTGGAATTGAGCCTGAAAGGCCGCGCCTGGCTTTTCATGGTAGAAGGCTTCTAGAAATGGATTGTCTTCGTCGTCGCGAATGCGGGAGCCCTGAAGGCGGTTCGCCAATAGATCGGCGAGAGTGGTTTTTCCCACCCGAATCGGGCCTTCGATGGCGATGAAATGCAAGGGCTCGTGTAATTTATTCATCGGATCATTGATTCATTGAATCATTGACACAACAAGCCACTGGGTTTTTGCTTGCGAAATGGCTCAATGACCCAATGATTCAATCACTCAATCTTGTATCGGACAACCTGGCTCATATCCGGCGTATCCTGGAGCAACTCCGTGACCGTCCTCCTACTTACCGGGTGACGAGCGGCCGGTGCCAACTCCCGCAACGGTATCAGTACAAATCGCCTTTCGTTCATGCGGTCGTGGGGAATGCTTAATGCCCCTGTCCGGACCACCACATTCTCGTAAAGCAGGATATCAATGTCAATCGTTCGAGGGCCTTTGCTGACTCCTGGGCGACGCCCGAGAGCCCGTTCCACGGATTTAACCGCCTTGAGAAGCTGCATCGGCATGAATTCCGTTGACGCCTCCACCGCGCAATTCAGGAACCATGCCTGCGGCCCGAAATCGACAGGCTCGGTTTTGTAGAATGACGAGGCGCGATGGACTTTGACTCCGACTTTATCAAGTTCCGCCATGGCTCGCCGAAGATTTGCCACCCGGTCCCCGCGATTCGAACCGAGTGAGAGGTAGACCTGCTTGCTCGCCCGTAAGTCAGGGCGATCGACAGGCATGGCAGGATTAGTTTCAGGCAACATGGTAATCCCGGTCAGCCAGAAGCGCAGTTCAATCAAACAACGTTCGCGGGCCCACGCCGGGCAAGGGCATATTCAAAAGCCGATAAGCCGGCTCATTGGCTTTCCGACCTGATTTGGTGCGGCTGACAAAGCCCTGTTGCAGCAGGTAAGGCTCAACCATATCTACGAGCGTATCGACTTCTTCATTCAACGTCGCGGCGATGGCTTCCACGCCGACGGGCCCGCCGTTATAAATGCGAATAATCGTGGAGAGAAAGTTTCGGTCGAGATCGTCCAGGCCATGGTCGTCCACACCTTCGAGCTTCAAAGCATCGCTGGCGACGCTGCTATTGATGGCACTGTTGGCTCTGACATCGGCGAAGTCGCGAACCCTGCGCAGCAGGCGATTGGCAATCCTCGGCGTGCCGCGCGCGCGGCCGGCGATTTCCGTCGCCCCGGCTTCATCAAGCTGAGCACGTAAAATTTCCGCGGAGCGGCGAATGATCTTTCGGAGGTCGTCCACCGTGTAGAACTCGAGGTGATAGAAGTGGCCGAAGCGGTTGCGCAGCGGCGCGGAAAGGCTTCCGGCGCGAGTAGTGGCGCCTACCAGCGTAAACCTTTTGAGCGGGACGTTGATGGTCTTGGCGAACATCCCTTTGTCGACCACAAAGTCCACCTTGTAGTCTTCCATGGCCGGGTAGAGGAATTCCTCAATGTTGGCGGGCAGCCGGTGGATTTCATCGATAAAGAGGATGTCGCCCTCGCCGAGATTGGTCAGGATGCCCATCAGGTCGCCGGTTCGCTCCAGAGCCGGCCCCGACGTCGTGGTAATCTTTGACCCCATGGCGTTGGCAATGAGGTAAGCAAGCGTAGTTTTGCCCAAACCGGGTGGGCCGTGGAACAATACGTGTTCAAGCGATTCGCCGCGCTGCTTCGCCGCTTGCAAAGCGATGGAAAGCTTTTCCACAACCTTCTTCTGCCCTACATAATCCTTGATGGAAGACGGGCGAAGGCTGCGATTGAAGGTCTCTTCTTCTAACGAAATCAGTTCCGGCGAAACCAATCGTTCTCTGGGCATAGGAAAGTCAGGTAGCGCGGGGCCCTCTCTCCGGCCCCGCGGTTTTTCAATTGGCGCGCGCGTTTGCCGCACCGTCCAAGTCACGCGCGGTGGAAGAACCGGAGGGCGGGAGAGCGAGCCCTGCCCTACCTATTCATCCCCCGCGCTAGGTTTTGCTTACCGGGTGCAACTGTTCAAAGACTTTTTGCAGAAACTCCTCGGTCGTTTTCAGATTCTTGTTCTTGGCAAAGATCTCCTCAACCATTCGCACCGACTCGGCGCGCGAATACTCCAATTGCTCGAGCACCTGGAGGGCTTCTTGTTTTAGTCCCGTGGCGGATTCCCGTTCCACGGAAAGGGGTTCTTCCGTGCGCGACAAAGCGAACTTGGCCATTTTCCCGCGCAGTTCGGTGATGATCCTTTCCGAAGTTTTGGCGCCGATGAAGGGGAGTTCTTTCAGGAAGGCGGCGTCGCCCCCCTCGATAGCCATAGCGATCTCATTCAGCGGCCGGATGAGGCATTTCAGCGCCCGCATAAAACCGACACCAGGGACTGTGGTGAAGGTTTCAAAGAACTCCCGGTCCAGTGGGTCGAGGAATCCCACTAACTTGGGAGTCAAATGGCCGCCGCCCAGCCCCCCGTCAATGTAATAGATCGTGTAAAAGGTCTGGGGATTGCGGCGCTCGCCTTCCTGTGCAGTGCGAAGGCGCGAGGCGATCCCCGAGGGCACGAAGATTTCATAGGATATCGCCCCCACTCGTACCAGGAGCGAATGGCGTTGAATGCGGTCGTAGAGAACTTCACCAGTTATTTCGGAGATCATGTTAGTGGTCAGGGGTCCTTTTTCCGTGGTCCGTTGCCAGGATAAAGACGAAACTCGAAAATCGAAACTTGAAACTCGGGCCGAGATCACGATTTTCCAGTTTCGAGTTTCGAGTTTCGTCTTTCCCCGTGTCCCGAGTCCCGAAACCGCATTGCATTTACATAACAGAGCGCGACGGCCAGCGCATCAGCCACATCGGGCGGATGCGGGACGCTGGTCAGGGAAAAGAAATTCTGTACGGCGCGCTGCACCTGGGATTTCGAAGCATTGCCGTTCCCGGTCACCGATTGCTTCACGCGCTTGGCGGAAAAACTTAGCACGGGGATTCCTTCCAGCCGTGCCGCCAGGCAAATGACCCCGCGCGCGTGGCCCATCAGGATTGCCGTGCGCGGATAATCCGCGTGACTGTAAACTTCCTCCAGGCACATGGCCTGCGGGCTGAACTCCTTCATCACCTGCTGGAGCTCGCGGAAGAGCGCTTCCAGCCGCGCCGGCAGATTCTGCCCGTGGCTGGGAGGCAATCGAATCAGGCCCGCTTCCACGAGCTTGACATCACTCCCGTGGCTTACCACCACACCGTATCCGGTAATGTTCAATCCCGGGTCGATCCCAATAACGCGTGTTGGCTCCTGAGGCGTGCTGGCCATTCGCAATGATTGTACCATTTTGGATTTTAGATTTTGGATTTTGGATTAGCCACCACGGCAGCCCGCACCTTCACCCAATCTAAAATCCAAAATCTGAAATCCAAAATTGTTGTTACCGCGGTGTCGAATCCGGCAGTCCTCCGTCCACGGGAATGGTGGCCCCAGTGGTGGGTGTTTGCCGCGTCGCGAAGAATAGCACCGCCCGCGAAACGTGCTCGGCGGTCACCGCGGCCTTCAAAAGATTGCGCGACCGGTAGTATTCTTCCAGACCCTTTTCATCCAGCCCGCGCGCCCGCATGCGGTCAGGGCCGACCTCCGCCCACAGTCCGGACCGGCGGCTTCCATGTGAAAAGACGGCATCCGGAGCGACCATGTTGACGCGCACTCCCAGCTCGGCCATTTCCTGGCTGGCGATGCGTGCGAGTTGATGTGCCGCGGCTTTGGTTGCGCTATACGCGCCGAACTTCGCGCCCGGCATGAAGACGTTTTTGGTGGAAACCAGGATGATGTCGCCGCCCGTCCCCTGCACGCGGAAGTGGCGCACGGATTCGCGCAGCAGCAAGAGAGCTCCCTCCGTATTTACTCGCTCGGTGCGTTGGAATGCCGCGAGGTCCATTTGCTCCAGCGATGAAACCATGGCGACGCCGGCGTTGACGATCACCAGGTCGATGCCGCCCCAGGTCTTCATGACGGCTTCAAAGCCTTGCGTCACAGAGGCGGGACTGGTGACATCGAGGGGAGCGGTGATCACTCGCTCACCGTATTTGTTTTTCAGCTCCTCACCGAGGTTGTCCAAGGCCGCGCCAGGCAGGTCGGTAAGTGCGACGTGGCATCCGCTCTCGAGAAGGCCATCCGCGATTGCCGAACCAATCGCTCCGGCAGCCCCGGTAACCAAGGCGACCTCGCGTCCGAGCGGTGGTTCATCGGTTGGCAGCTTGGCGTGTTGCAGGGTGAAGTATTCCACTTCGAAGAGATGGTCCTCGGCGAGGCCGCGGTAAGTTCCCATGGCGGCAATGCGCGCCTTGGCGGCGAGTGTTTGCGCGGTGATGTCGCGAGCGATGCGCGCCGCCCGCGCGTCCTTGCCCGCGCAGAGCGCGCCAAGCCCGGGCAGCAAAACCACGCGAGGAAGTGAATCGAAGGGCTTCATCCCGGGAGGCATCAGCGCGGCGTTGCGCGCGAGGTATGCTTGATAGTCCGCCGCATAAGCCTCAATTCCTTTCAGAATCTGTTCCCGCAATTTTGCCGGATTGCTGTAGTCGGGGTCCTCGACCCACATGGGCAGAGCTTTGGTCCGCACCAGGTGGTCGGAAGTCAGCGTGGGCGTCAGGGCCAGCTCTTTGCCGCGATCCGAGCCCAGAAAATCCAGGATTTCCTGATTAACCAAGGGCTGGAGGACCATGCGGAGGTAAGGGCGGTCAGGGTCTCCGCTGGGCTGTGCCAGCAGGCCACGTACCACCGGCGCGACCGTCGCCAGCCGCTTTTCCGCGTCGGCGAGCGACGCGGGCATGACCACCACGAGGGGTTTGGACGCGCGCCGCGTGGCGAACTCCTCCGCGCGCGTGACCAGATCGATCATGGCGGAATAAGCGTCGCAGGCCGTCTGGCCCCAGGTCATGATGCCGTGCTGCATCCACACCAGAGCGTGGCATCCGGGGTGCGCGTCGTAGGCGGCAATCACCGCCTTGGCCAGCTTGAATCCCGGCTTCACATAATCGACCAGTGCCACACCCTCGCCCAGCGCTTCGCGGATCAGCTTGTCGCCCTCCGGCTGGTTGGTCAGCACCAGGATGGCATCCGCGTGGGTATGATCGATGTACTTGGCGGGAAGGTAGGCGTGCGAGAGGGTTTCAATGGAAGGCGCGGCGGCATTGGGTACAAGCCGATGCATTTGGAACTCGCTCGCCATCGCGTCATCGGAAAGCTTCGGGAGGGCGCACAGCCGCTTCAAATACCCAAGGTCGAGAGGTGTGTGGCCTTCCGGCTGGATAGTACCCAGATTGAATCCTGAGGCTTTCATGAATAGGGTCGATATCGCCTGGCCAAAGACATCGCGATAAATTCCTTTGAGGGAGGTGTTGCCGCCACCATGAAGTACCAGCGCTTCCTCACTTCCCAGCAGGCGGGTGGTGTAAGTTCGCAGCGCCAAGTCGGACCCCCACTGCGCAGCGTATTGAGCAATGAATTGATCGGCATCGGGATGAGACCAACGATTTTTCATGAGTGATCCTAAGAAGGTATTCGCAGACGCGGCCTTCACAGGCTGCGGAAAGACCCTACGATGCTGTCATTCTGAGGAGCCGCGGGCGACGAAGAATCTCGCACTGTCTCGAAAGTGCACAGAATATGATCCTTCGCTGCGCTCAGGATGACAGCTTTGGAGCGTTCTTCCGCACCCTGTCCAGCCCGGCATCGTGGTTTAGAGACCTATGGCCGCCTAAATGCGGCCTAGACGTTACTGCCGGCGGCTGCCTACCGCTCCGACGGCTTCGAGCATATATCGCGCGTTGGCTTCGGGAGTCTTGCCGTCGAATACGGCGCTGCCGGTTACGATCACATCCGCGCCGGTGGCGGAGACCTCTGCGATATTGTCTTTCGTGATGCCGCCGTCGACGCCCAGAATGATGTTCTTGCCGGAGTCCGCAACCATGCGCCGTACACGCGCGATGCGGGCGTTGGTCGCGGGGATATATTTCTGCCCCCCCCAACCCGGATTGACAGCAAGCAGCAGGATGTATTCGATCTCATCGAGAAGCGGTTCCAGCGCCTCCAGCGGGGTACCTGGATTGAGCGCCGCACCGCGCACGATTCCACGGTCCGCATCGTTCACGTTGGCGAGCGTTCCGAGCTTTTGGAGTACCCGATGCACGTGCGAGCAGGCCTCCACGTGGATCGTGACAATGTCCGCGCCGGCGGCGACGTAGTCCGCGACCTTTTCCAGCGGCTCGTCGATCATCAAGTGCACGTCTTTGAGCAGGGAAGTCTTGATGGCCTTGATGAAGGGCGGCCCCACCGTCATCATGGGGCAAAAGCAACCGTCCATCACGTCCACGTGCGCCAGCTTCACGCCCGTGCGCTCCAGGACCGAGATTTCCGATCCCAGCGAGAGAAGGTTGGCGGTGATCACACCGACGCTGACCGTGGGTGCGGCGGCGCGCAGCAGGTCGAGACCTTTGGGATTTGCCATGCTTTCTCCCGTCAGAAGGGCTCACAGCCAACAGCCGATAGCTGACAGCTAAGAGCCAACAGCTAAGAGCCGACAGTTAGAAGCAAAGAACTGTTAGCTGTCGGTTGTGAGCTGTCAGCGGTTGGCTGTAAGCTTTCCCTTAACTCCTGACCCCTGCCACCTCATGCCGAAGCGTTTGATAGAAGTCGTAAGCCTGCTCCGGCTTCAGCAGTTCGTGGACTACTTTCCCTACCGCCTGAATCATGGCCACCGGAGCGTCCGACTGAAAGATGTTCCGGCCCATATCGACCCCCGCGGCGCCTTCGCTGACGGCGCGGTAGGCCATGTTCAGCGCCTCGATCTCGGGCAGCTTCTTGCCGCCCGCCATCACCACGGGCACGGGGCACGAGGCGGTGATGGTTTCAAATCCTTCCGGCACGTAGTAGGTTTTCACCACCTGCGCGCCCAGCTCCGCGCACATTCGGCAGGCGAGGCGGAAGTACTTGGCATTGCGCACCATGTCCTTTCCGACCGCGGTCACGCCCAAGGTGGCGATCCCGTAGCGCAAACCGGCGTCCACTAGGCGCGTCATGTTGTGAATGGACTGCGTTTCAAATCCGCCGCCCACGAATACTTGCACGGCCATAGCGGAGACATTCAGCCGCACCGCGTCCTCGACGTCAACGGCAATGTGCTCGTTGGAAAGTTCCTTCAGGATGCTGGGTCCGCCGCTGGCACGCAGCACCACGCCATTTGTGAAACTGGCGGGAATCGTAGTGCGCAGGATGCCTCGCGTGAGCATTAGGGCGTTGGCGTAAGGCAGCAGCGGCACGATGTTCAAGTCGATGCGCTCAAGGCCGGTGGTAGGCCCCTGAAAATATCCGTGATCGATGGCCAGCATCACGGTGCGGCCGGAGGCGGGATTGAAGACCCGCGCCAGCCGGTTCTGCATGCCCCAGTCGAGCGCCCCTGCGCCCTTTAGGAAGAAGGGTTCGTGCTTCGCCGGAATGTCGGCGTAAAATTGCTTGGATTCTTTTTCTGCATCAAATTCTGGCATGGCGAATCAATCCTTTCCGAAACGTGATAGCGAAAACCATTTTAGACCTGTGATTGTCCTTGCTCTCGAATTCTTTGTCAATGCTGGCGGTGCCGGCGCAACTATACCGGAATCCAGTCCGTCGGCGGCGCATTCCCATTGGTTTTCGGGGCAGATTCCCGCTTCCCGCCTCCTCGGGAATGACTGCGCCTGGGAGTGCCGGTGTCTCTCCCATGAACCCGTACCCGTGGCAGGGTTCCACCGATTACAGAAATTACCAGGCGTGTTTCCGCCACTCGGGGTATCAGGAGATTTCGGGTACCCTGATCTCGTACCCCCAAACAGGGTAGCCTATGCATAACGATGGATTGTCCGGATCGTAGAGAACCGTCAGAACCGGGCCCCGCTTGCTCCCTATGGGCATATTAGGCCTGGTTAGAGAGGCTTTTACGAGGTTTCCGGCAGCGTCCCGGTATTGGAGTGTCCAAATGGTGCTACTATGCTGACCGCCGGCCATAACACTGGTGATCGCTGCGCAGGCTGGCTTACCCCACCTTAGCAACTTCTGTTGCTTGCTCTGTTGTTTCCTCCGCCCGGAATGAGCACCGAAGACGATCAACCCGGCGCTGCCCCAGAAGATCACACTGGGCCAAAGCA
The DNA here is from genome assembly GCA_049519635.1 of Terriglobia bacterium. Classification (GTDB taxonomy): domain Bacteria; phylum Acidobacteriota; class Terriglobia; order UBA7540; family UBA7540; genus Bog-366. The sequence continues at coordinate 21,237 of JBEKQO010000035.1, forward strand.
TCCACCCTTGCCAATAGGGAGCCCGCAAGAAATCAAGGAATGCATGAAAAGTAACGGGGAGGGGGGTTGGCCGCCCCCCGTGCAAAAAAACGAACCCGAAAGTGTAGATGAAGTACATCATGATTATGAGGAACGGAAGCAACCAAAGGCTTCCCAAAAGGCGCATACCGAGATGCGTTTTCCTGATGGGCCGAGGCGGGGGAAGATTGAGCTCGGGCGGGAGGCTCCATTCCTCCTCAGCCTTGTGCAGCTCAGCTTCGCGTTTGCTTTGCCTGGCTTCGATCTCATCGGGCTTGAGAAACCTTATGCTACCGCGCCGTACGGCACGCACCACAAGCCAGATGATTAAACCCGGTATAGCGATGAATATAACCAGGGAAATGATGGCGACGGCAACCGGCAGGGTCATGTACAGAATTCCTTCCCCAATCCGTTCGAATCGAAACTCACAACCTTTCCCTCGCTTGGCCCCCGGCCTAGACCAGGAGCCCCGTTATAATATTGTGCGGAGTGTGCTCTCCAAGCTGAACTTATTGGCCCTTCTGGCGGCCGCTACTGTACACCCGTTGGGTTCCCAGAGAAACCATCTTCACCCCATTTGATCCACAGCCTGAAGCAACGCGCGAATATATCCGTAGCAGAAGGCAAATGACTGCAACCCGTTGGGGTCGTTTGCCGCCAGGGGCGCGTGGTCGGGCATCAGCAGGTAGGGATACCCGACCTCGATATAGACCTGGAGGGATTTGACCAAGTCGATATCGCCCTCGTCGGGATAGACCTCTTGAAAATCATCACGGCGGCCGCGGATATTGCGGAAGTGTACATTGAAGATCTTTTTTCGCGTGCCGAAGTAACGGATCACGTCGAAAATTTCCTGGCCGGGGTCATTCAGCATCTCCGAAACCGTGCCCTGGCAAAAGTTCAATCCGTGATAGGGGCTCTCTTTGATAGTGATAAATCGCTTCAACCCGTCCACGGTGCCTAGCACGCGGACCACTCCCTGATAGCCTTCGGGTGGCATACCCGGATCATGGGGATGGCACGCCATCCGAATCTTGTATTCATCGGCAACGGGAATCACGTGCCCCAGGAAATACGTAATCCGCTCCCAGAACATGTCCGCGTCCACACGCCCGGCGCGGGTGAGAGGCGGATTCGGATGCGCGTCCTTGAGCCGCCAAGTGCTGTACGTCGCGTCGCCCCGTCCCGGCGTGCGCTCGGTGCGCACCACGCCCAGAAGGGTCAAGTTGTATTTGATGGAGGGAATACCCACAGTGGCGCAATTGCGAATGAGGGTTTGGAGCGCTTCGATGTTGCGGTCGCGCTCGGGATTGTCCGCCAACATGATGGCGTCATGTCGTGTCACGTCGACATGCGTGGACGCCAGAAAGGGTGGCGCGACGCAGTCAATGGAGATGCGGTTTTTCTCTGCCAAGTCGCGCATGCGGTTCAGTTCGTCCACGGTGGCGTAGAGTCGGCCCTCGCCGATTTCTGGATACCCACAGATGTTGCGAACGCCATACCGGGCGAGATACTGGAGGTGTGTTTCATTCGTGGGAGCGCTCTGACATCCAAGTTTCATCAGGACGCGCCGTCCCGAGACTGAGGCGGCGGGCGTGCGGCCGTTCCGCAGCCCAACGGCGGCGGCGCCCGTCGAGGCGATGAATTTTCTGCGATTCATGCGGAACTCTCCTTGCCCAAATGCTGAATCCTATTTGCTCCCCTCTTTCAAAGCGCGTTCCAGACCCTGACGAAAGGTGGGGTTATTGGGCTCCAGTTCGCAGGCTCGGCGAAATTCCGGAAGAGCTTCCCGGCGGCCCCCTTTCGCGGTGAGCCCGATGCCCAGACGGTAATGCGCCATGGCATTTTTCGGGTTCAGGCGCAAGGCGATGCGAAGCTCGGTGATTCCAGCGTCCAGGTCGCCTTTATTCTCCAGCACCAAAGCAAGGCCGCAGTGAGCCGAATCGTCGTTCGGGTCCAGCCGCACGGCCTCCCGCACTTCCGCCAGCGCACGGTCCCAATCGCCTTTGTTTCCGAGGTCAATGCCAAGGTTGAGGTGCGCGGGTCCATAACTAGGATCTAGATTGAGAGCCAGGCGTTCTTCGGCAATGGAGCCATCGTAGTCGCCTTGGCGGGAGAGCGCGGCGCCAAGATTGGCGTGTGCATGGGCATTTGACGGATTGATGCCCAACGCCAGCCGTTCTTCCCGAATTTCCCCCTCCACATCGCCCTGCTCTCCAAGCAGCGCACCCAGGTTGGAGCGCGCCTCGTCATTGTGCGGGTTCACTCGCAGCGCCGCCCGTTCTTCGGCCATCGCTCCTTGTGGATCACCTTTCTTCTGCAGTGCGTAGCCGAGGTTGGAGTGCGCCCGGTCGTTCTCATGGTTCAACAGCAGCGCCGCGCGTTCTTCGGCAATCTCTCCATCAAAGTCTCCCCTATTCCCAAGCGCCATTCCCAAGTTGACGTGCGCTCCATCATCTTGAGGATCGAGCCGCAGCGCCTGGCGGAATTCTGCAATGCCTCCGTTCAGGTCTCCCTTTTGCCTGAGCGCCTCGGCAAGAGCGGTGTGCGCAACGGCATTGTCCGGGTCGAGGTGAAGTGCCAGGCGATACTCCGCCATCGCCTGGTCCAGGTCGCCACCTTGTGAAAGCGCCGTGCCGAGGTTGGCATGAGCCATGTCGTAGTTGGGGTTCAAGTGCACTGCGTCACTATACTCGGCGATGGCCTCCTGGAGGTGGCCCATTTTCTGAAGCGCCATGCCACTGCCATAGTGAGCCAGGCCGTTGTCAGGATTCAGTCGCAGGGCTTCACTCGCTTCCCCCAAACCGTCTTCCAGCTTGTTCTGGCCAGTGAAAGCGCGAGAGAGGCCGACATGCAGGTCGGAATTCTGTGGGTCGAGCTGAATTGCCGCGCGATATTCGCTTTCAGCAAAAATGTACTGTTTGTTCCTGAACGATGCCGTTGCGAGCGCGACGTGGCGCAGGACCTCCACTCGATGCGCTTCGATGGCTGGGTCCATACCCGCCGGTTTCGTTGCCTCAGCGTTCTGGATGGCACTGACTAAATCGTTTTCGGCGCCGGCGGCGCGAAACTGCTGGAGGCGATCATCGGTGGGCGCAAAACCGATTCCGCGCTCCGCGACCATTAGCGCAATATGGTGGCTGGTGAGGCGATTCGCCAGCCAGCCAAAAACCTCAATTTCGTTCATCGGCTTTCCCTGCGCTATCGCCGCCGGCACATGAATCACCACAATCAGGGCCAGCCACAAGGTTGTGAGGGGTTCATGCTTCATCTGTATCTCCTGAAAGTAGCCGGGAACTCCTCCGTCGGTTTTGGCGCATTTTACGACGATTTCCTTTGACGCTCAACATCTTATGTTTTGGGATTTGCCACGGGTGGCGCCGACATTGCATTTTATGTCGGCGACCGTGGAAAGGCCAGAACTGGCCAGAGTTTGTACGCGAGGACAAAAAAGATGTCGCGCGTGTTGCCGGAGCGCATACATGAAAAGCAATGTATGCGCCACCCGCCTAAGACCCAGGATAAGTCAAGCTTTGCACACATTTATTTAGAAGACTAAAGTCAAGTTGTACAAGATTCGACCTGGCAGGTCCACGGGAATCTCACCGGGATCCGGCCACTTTTCCACTGCTGCAAGGCTTTCGGCGGCGCTGCGCCGGACGTAGTCCGCCCAACCTTCGCCAGGTTTCTCATCGGTTGTCCACGTATAGCACGCCGTGGTGCCGTCGGCCTGAGGGACTAGCGAAATAGTATCGGCTCCGGGTGGTATCCACCACAGTTCACCGCCCAAGATCCCTATGTTGTGCTCGATGAGGATGGAAATGACCCGAGGGATCTGATCCCGGGTCCACCCGAATTCGCCGTTCGAGATTCTGAATGTACCTTGCTCAAGGTCGGGTGGAAACATCTTTATACCTCCACGCGCGCAGAATCCGGCCTGGGCCGAAACATGCCGGGCTGAAGCCCGCCTCTACGAAAACCACCTACGCGTAAATCCCACGCAACTTGATACAGAATGCGACGCGGTCGATGGCCAGCATGTAAGCGGCGATGCGATTGTTGACGTTATGTTTTTCGCCAAATCTCACCACCCCGCTAAAGGCATCGACCATGATATGTTTCAGTCGTTCGTTGACAGTTTCCTCCGGCCAGAAATAGCCCTGCCGGTCCTGCACCCATTCAAAATAGGAAACGGTAACGCCGCCGGCGTTGGCAAGGATATCGGGGATCACGAACACGCCGCGCTCAAACAGGATGTCGTCAGCAGGAGGTGTGGTGGGACTGTTGGCGCCCTCCACGAGAAGTTTCGCCTTCACCTTGTCCGCATTCTTGCTGGTGATGACACTTTCCGTGGCGGCCGGCAGCAGGATATCGCATTCCTGCTCCAGGATTTCTTGTGCCCCAATGCTTTCGCCGCCCTCAAAGCCTTTGAGCGTCTTGTGCCTCTCGACGTACTCTCGGAGGTGCGGGATATTGACGCCGGAGGTGTTGAACACGCCGCCGGAAATGTCGGCGACACCGATGATCTTGTAACCGGCCTCGTACATCAGGCGAGCAGCCTGCGAGCCCACATTGCCAAAACCCTGCACGATCACGCGCGTACTTTCCCTCTGCCAGCCGAAGCGCTTCAGCGCCTCGTCGGCGGTGATCATGCATCCACGGCCCGTCGCCTCGCGACGCCCCAACGATCCCCCCAGGCTGAACGGCTTGCCGGTCACGCTGCCCGTCACCGTGTGGCGCACGTGCATGGAGTAAGTGTCCATGATCCATGCCATCGTCTGTTCATTGGTGTTCATGTCGGGCGCCGGCACATCGCGCTCCGGACCGAGGTAGTCCAAAATCTCCGCCGTGTAGCGGCGGGTGATGCGTTCCAGTTCGCCGTTGGAGAGTTTGGAGGGGTCACAGATAATGCCACCCTTGGCGCCCCCGAAAGGTATATTCACCACCGCGCACTTCCACGTCATCTCGGCGGCGAGCCCGCGAATTTCATCCAGTGAGACGTCCGGGGAGTAGCGCAATCCTCCTTTGCAAGGTCCACGCGCGATGCTGTGCTGCACGCGGTAACCGTCAAATACCCTCAGCGTGCCGTCATCCATGGCCACCGGGATGTGGACGATGATTTCACGATTGGGTGTGCGGAGGTAGTTTGATAGGCCTTCGTCAATTCCGAGCTTGCGGGCGGCCACATCGTACCGGGCCGCCATGGATTCATACACGCTTAGTTCCTTCTCTTTTCCCTCATTGCTCATATTGCCCCCAATTGGGGGATTCCGCCTGTTGCGGGCGGTTCTCCCCACCGGCTAGAGCCCAATGGCTCAGCGGAAGTATAGCAAACGGCTTACCACTGTTCTACTGAGCCGATTTTGGCAAAGACTTTTTCCAACGGGAGGCTGGGGAAAGTAAGATGTCTCGAGATGCCGCCTGATATAGGACAAATCGTCGAATTTCAAGGAAGGGCGACTAAGCGCCTGCTGCCGCAAATTCGGCGGTGGCGGAGATGCGAGTGTTCGTACGCGCAGGAAGACTGGTGGTAAGAGTCCAGCAATTCTTTTGGCGCAGCAACTGGGAAACCAGTTGGGCGTGCATGGCGTGGCCGGCCCGGTCGGCAACCACATGGCCTATCAGGGGATGTCCAAACAGGGAGATGTCGCCGATCAAGTCAAGTATCTTGTGGCGGCAGAATTCGTCCGGGAAGCGGAGGCCCTCGGGATTCATGACGCGTTTCTGATCCAAAACCACCACATTTTCCAGCGAGCCGCCCTTGACCAGCCCACTCTTCAGCAGCATTTCGACTTCAGCAAGGAAGCCGAAAGTTCGGGCGGGAGCAACATCATGTTCATACGAGCCAGCGCTGGGGGTAAAATCCAACGATTCCGCCCCGATCACGGGGTGGGGGAAGGCAATTGAATAGCTCACCGCAAAAGTGTCAGCAGGGTAGACCGCAATCTTCTTGGTGCCTTCGGCCAACTCCAAGGGTTTCAGGATCTTGACATAAGCGCGGCGGGCCCGCTGCGGACGCAAGCCAGCTTGACGGATCAGCTTCACGAAGGGCAGGGCGCTGCCGTCCACGATGGGGAGCTCCAGGTTGTCGATTTCAACGATGGCGTTGTCCACCCCCAGCCCCGCCAGCGCCGAAAGCAAGTGTTCGGTGGTGGAAATCAGCACGCCCTTTTTCATCAGGCTGGTGGCATAGCTAACGCGGGCAACGTGGCGCGAATGCGCCTCAATGGTGAAGCCGTCCAGGTCGGTCCGCTTGAAAACGACTCCGGTGTGGGCCGGAGCGGGGCAAAGCCGCAGATTAACGGTGACCCCGGTGTGAAGACCAATTCCCGAAAGCGATACCTCTGAAGCCAGAGTATGTTGTTGACCCAAAGTCCCTCCCCGACGCAAGTCACCATAACTGCAGCTTAAGGTCCATGTCCATGTTAAATGATAACACATTAAGAGTCTGTAATTTGCGGCGACTTTGTAAAGACCGACAATTGGCTTGCCGTGGTAAACATACAACAGTCTCGACGAATTCTCGTGTCCCCCTTGCCGCAACCCCAGTCTACGGGTGTTCGTATTTGCCTGTCCTGCCAGTAACTGGTCATTAACAATGAGGTTTGAGTTCGAGTATGGATTGGTTTGATGGAACAGACATGATTCGATGGATCGGTCACCCGCGTTCCCACAAGTCGCCCCACAAACCTCGAAGGGCTAAAGGAACTCATCCCGGTTGCGGTAAAATGCCAAGGTTAGTCAGTTGAGCGCCAGGAGGATGGCTTGCCCCAAACTGCCAATAAGCTCTTTCTCATCGATGCCATGTCGTTAGTGTTTCGCGCCTTCTTTGCTCCCATGCAAATGGCGTTGGTTTCGCCCACCGGGATGCCCACCAAGGCCATCTACATTTTCGTCCGCACACTGCGGAAGCTGCTCAAGGGCCATCTACCCGACCACGTTGCAGTGGCGTTCGATCTGGCTGCCCCTACGTTTCGAGACAAACTCTTTGAGGAGTACAAAGCCAACCGCCCGGCGTTCCCCGAGGAGCTGGCGGTGCAGCTTCCCTACGTAAGGCGATTCTGCCGCGCCTTGGGATTGCCGCTGGTGGAACTCGAAGGCTTTGAAGCCGACGACTTGATTGGCACGCTGGCGCGGGCCGGGTCGGCTCAGGGGGCTGAAGTCTTTATCGTGTCGGGTGACGAAGACCTGTTTCAGTTGGTGAACGACCGCGTCCGGTTGCTGAAACCCTCGAGGGCGGGAAGCGACGGCGAGACGGTATGCGATGGGGAAAAGGTGAAGGAGATTTTAGGGGTCGAGCCCGGACAGGTGGTTGACTGGCTCGCGCTCACGGGTGACCCGCGCGACAACATTCCCGGCGCCCGCCCTTTGCCCGGCCACGAGCCGCCGCTGGCGCAAGGTGAGAAGAAGCGCAGTTACATCGGCCCCAAAGGAGCCACGGACCTGATCCAGCAATTTGGCACACTGGAGAAAGCGCTGGAGAATTACGAGCAGGTCAAGAAGCAGAGCTACCGTGACGCGCTACGCGACTTTCGCAAGGAAGCGTTGCTGAGCCGCGAGCTGGCCACGATTCGAACCGACGTCCAGGTGGAAACCGCACTGGCGCAATTGCAGGTTGCGCCTTTGGATCTCACCGAATTGACGGCGCTCTGCCAGGAGTTGGGGTTCAGCTCGCTCTTGCGGGAGTTTTTGGAAGAAGCGCCCGCGCCGGCGGAAGTCGCCAGCGAGTCAGAAGATCTCACCACGCCGCAGGCCATCGAGGATTGGTTGCAGTTGTCTGAACGCGACGCCTCGCTCGCCCTGGCGATGAGCGTGGAGGGCGACGAAGGCTTTGCCGGCAGGCTGAGCGGACTAGGACTCTCGGACGGCAAGCGGCTCGCCACGGTCGCGGTGGGAGGCTTGGGGGATATGCTCCCCGCGCTCGCAGCGGCGCTTGGCGACCCCACGCGCCGCAAAGCTGTGCACAACTCCAAACTGCTGCAACTGCTGCTGGGGAAGCAGGGAATCGTCCTCGCGGGAGTGGCCGACGACACCATGCTCTATTCCTATTTGCTCGAGCCGCTGGCCTCCAGCCACGCGCTCGCTGACGTGGTGTTACGGCGGCAAGGCCGCAAGATTTCTACCTCCCTGGCGGAGGCCGCCAATCGCACGCGCGAGCTCGGTGATCTGCTCCGTCCGGAAATCGTGCGCGAGGATTTGCAGAAGCTTTACACTGAAATTGAGCTGCCCCTGGCCGCGGTGCTGGCGGAGGTGGAAGCCGCGGGCGTGCGCGTCGATGCGGAAATCCTGGCGCGAATGTCCGGCGAGTTTGAGAAGGAACTGACCGCCCTGACGCACGCGATCTACGACTTGGCGGGAGGATCTTTTGACATCGACTCACCCAAGCAACTGGGCGAGATTCTGTTCGAGAAGCTCAAGCTCCCGGGCGGCAAGCGCTTGAAGAAGAGCGGGCAGTATTCCACCGACGCCTCGGTGCTGGAAGCGCTCGCGGAAAAGCACGACCTGCCGCGCAAGATCATCGAGTACCGCACGCGCGCCAAGCTCAAATCCACTTACATCGATGCGCTGCCCAAATTCATCCAGCCGGAAACGGGGCGCCTGCACACGACTTTCAACCAAACCGTGGCGCGCACCGGACGGCTCTCCTCTTCCAATCCCAACCTCCAGAACATCCCCATTGGCGACGAGTTTGGACTGCGCATCCGCTCGGCCTTCGTGGCCGCCCCCGGCTGCCGGTTGATCTCCGCGGATTACTCGCAGATTGAGCTGCGCGTGCTCGCCCATCTTTCCCAGGACCCTCGGCTGATTGAGGCCTTTACCCGCGACGAAGACATACATTCCCGCACGGCTCTGGAGATCTTCGGTGTGCCTCCCGGCCTCCAAACCCATGAACACCGCCGCATGGCGAAAGCCATCAACTACGGGGTGATTTACGGGTTGAGCTCATTCGGTTTGGCGGGCCGCACGGGCACCAGCCGGACGGAAGCGCAGCGCTATATCGATGCCTATTTTGAGCGCTATGGCAAAGTGAAAGACTATCTTGAAGGCCTCGTGGAGCAAGCACGCACCACCGGCCGCGTGCGCACGGCCTTCGGCCGGTTGCGGCCCATGCCCGAGATTAATAGCGCGGACGTGCAGGCGCGGAATCGCGCCGAACGCGAGGCCATGAACACGCCCCTCCAGGGCACCGCCGCGGACCTGATGAAGCTGGCCATGGTGAAAGCCCAGGCGCGCCTAAAGCGGGAACAACTGCAAACGCGCATGATCCTGACCGTCCACGATGAACTGGTTTTTGAAGCGCCGGAGGCGGAGCTCCATCGGGCGCAGGAAATCGTGCGGGAGGAGATGGAAGGCGCCTACCCCATGCGCGTCCCGTTGAAAGTCGATCTGGGCGTGGGCCAGAATTGGAAGGAATCGAAGTGAAGGATCGGCGGGGCCGCGAAATGCAACGGGCAAAAGTAATGAGCTTAGGCAATTGATGAAGAGCATTCTAACGCTTTAGGCCGGGTCCTCCGTGGGCTCACTGGCGGAACCCCGAGCCTAGACAGAGAATCCTCGCAAAGCAGGTGGCTTGATGAGCGGGGCCGCCTCGAAGGCGCTCCCCCGTAACGTCGATTTGCTTTCCTGCCGGTCGCCGTCGGAACCCCGCGGGGGTTGACATTGATTAGCCGTGGGCAAGGGCGCGCTTCTTGTGCCCGCCGCCCACGGATCGCCTCAATACCCATTTTGCCGACCCTGCAGAGGTCGAACGGTTCGGCCCCGCTCGAATGGGTGTAGGGGCGGTTCGCGAACCGCTCCTACTTTCCCTTATTCCCATCAGTAGATCTCACCTACGGCTACTCACGAAGTTCCCCTTGCGGGGAACCTGGCAGCGGTCAAACCTCTTCGCGTCGCACAGGTCAAACCCGTGGCTCACCTTCGTGACAGTTAGTTATGCGGAGGCAGAGTTTCCAGAAACTTGTACCGGGCCCTGTGCTCGTCCGCAGCCGCATGGGGGTCGGCGCTGAGGTGCATGACCGGGAATTGGCTCTCGCGGGTGTAAGCCGGCCACGGCGCCAAGCGCGGACGGTTCGGGTCACCCGTCTTGGCAAAGTTGCTCCAGTAGGAAGACATAAGGTCGGAGAGCTTTTCATCTTCCGGCCGCCAGGGAAGGTTCTTGGATGGCAACGCCTCAAAAACAAACTCGATTTCCGCCGAATGGTAAGCGCCTCGCGAGGGTTCACTGGTATCCGTCGCGGAGGGGGGCGGGGCGTCATCGAATTCATACCGGTATACCGCAGACTCTCCGGTGGCAACCTGCATCTCGATCCACTTCCAGGTGGAGAAGGCGATGAACCGATCCCCGGCGAGGTCTTGGGCAGATCGCTTGGCCTGATCGTCCGTCTCGGCCGGGTAGAGCTTCAGCAAGGCGTCGGCGTTGTCGCCGAACAGCGTGCGTACCCGCTCCACAAAGTTCTGCGCCGTGGGTTCGGCTTTTTCGAAGATGGATTGATAATTCCCTTCATCGGCGTTCCAACCCGCGAGAAGTGGCACGTGGCTTTGTTTCCCCGCCGCGTAAATCGAAGAAGCATCCTCGGGCAGGAAATAGCCGTCGATATCGGGCGCGAACCTGATCCCACTGGGGGGCTTCAGGGCCGCCTGCAAAAGCTCGTCCGCCGGTTTGGCCCGAAGCGCGTCGAGAGAGCCCGCCCCCAGCGAGTCGGCAAATTTCTGACCCGCCTCCTCCGATGCCGCAAGCGGCTTCAACCGCAGGGTTGTACCGAAAAATGCGCCACTCTCGCCGATCGCCCCTTGGAACAAACCCTGAGCCAGCGGCGACGCCATCAGCGCGCTGACGGCGAAGGATCCCGCTGACTCGCCGAAGATGGTTACTTTGCCCGGGTCGCCGCCGAATGCGGCGATGTTTCTTCGCACCCAGGCGAGAGCAGCCACCATATCCAGGAGACCATAGTTGCCCGACGCGTGGTGAGCGGACTCGTGCGTAAGACCCGGATGCGAGAAGAATCCAAATACGCCGAGGCGGTAGTTCAAGCTAACCACCACCACTCCCTTTTTCGCCAGGTTCTCGCCGTCCTGGCGGGGCTCGGAAGCAGATCCCGCGGCAAAGCCTCCGCCATAAATCCACACCATCACGGGCAGCCGCGCCTTTCCGGACGCCGCGGGCGTCCACACGTTCAGGTACAAACAATCTTCGTTGGGTCCGCGGTCGCGGAAAACCATGTCGGAGTAAATGCCTCCCTGCATGCACCGCGCTCCAAACTCGGTCGCCGTCCGAACTCCGGACCAGCGCGCAACAGGTTGGGGCGCCTTCCAGCGTAAGGTGCCGACCGGCGGCGCTGCAAAAGGGATGCCTTTGAAGATACGGACCTTTAAGTCAGCGCTAGTCGCACCTTCCAGGGAACCGGCGTCGATACGTACGCGATCAGCCGCATGGGCGTTTGCGCCCACCACCAAGGCTAGTACGAATAACAAAATCCCGTGACCTCTATCCGCTCGCTTCATCTTGCCTCCTGTCCAAGCTAATACTACACACAAAAGGGGTTCCAGGAAAGCACCTCGGGTATCAGCGGGCCATTGGTCCCGCAGTCGAGGGGTCAGCCAGTGCCTCATTGCATCATTACTCGTGATTGTTTATGGCTCCCGCCCTTCCAGAGTCGTGGTGAGAAATCCGGGTTAGGGCAAGTCTGAAGGAAGAAATCGACGATGGAATTTCTTCCATTGACCGCTTGGCCTGGTCATGATCTGACGATACAATCTGCCTCGCGATTGAGTGTTATCAGGTGGTGTGCTGGTGAGCTAAGGCCTGACTATCAAGAAGGTAAGCCATTGAATTGACCCGTGCGACGCGAAGAGGTTTGACCGTTGCCAGGTTCCCCGCAAGGGGAACACCGTGAGTAGCCGTAAGTGAAACCTACGGTACATGAGTCTATAAGAACCTCTCGGCCCTGGCGGGGCCGAACCCTTCGACCCGTACAGCGTCGGCAAAAGGTCGCGACGCGATCCGTGGGCGGCGGGCACAAAAAGCGTGCCCTTGCCCACGGCTACTCAATGGCAACCCCTACGGGGTTCCGACCGCGGCCGGCATGGAAGCAAATCGAACGTTACGGGGAACCGCCTTCGGGTCGGCCCCAATCATCAAGCGGCTTTTGGCTGTCCATCGGCTACGAGCCGCGGACCTAAAAAACAGGCCCGCGCTACACCTGCTCGAAAGCGCTGTCATTCCGAGGAGCAGCGGTGGCGAAGAATCTCGCCTTGCCTTGAAAATGCTCCGAGCGAGATCCTTCGCGTAGTCTACCCTGAGCGGCAGAGCGAGATTCTTCGCTGCGCTCAGAATGACAGCGAATGGGCTCAGGATGACAGCATGGTAGGGTTTTTCCGCAGCCTGTGAAGCCCCGCGCTTCCATCCGCCGATGAACATGGTCCCTAACTTCTGTAACTAAGCTCTTGTCTTGGGAAGGGGGCGTATGACTGTTGATCGAAGGGATTTTTTAAAACAAGCGGGCGGTTTTTTGGGATCGGCGGCGGGCATTTCCCTTACGCCCTCCGGCCGAGAGGCATGGAGCGCACCTGCGCCCTCCTCCACCCTGGCTGGGAATAGCGCTACTCCGGGTGAATCGTGGCTCGACCTCAGCGAAGCGAAACTTTTTGCCGCGCCGGGCCTTTCGCCAAGGGAAGAACGGGCTTTGTCAGTCCTGGCGCAAGAGGTGGAGATGAGGACGGAGTTGCGTCTGCCGCTTATTCACTCCTGGCCCTTGGCCTCGGTGCCGGTGGTGGTGGCGGGAACCTATGCCACGCTGAATCGCCTCCGGGGCCACTTGCCCGGGGGGATTCCGGCGGCACGGGAAGCTGAAGGCTACGCGATACGGGTTTCGCAGGGGGAAGGCGCCCCGGTGGTCTCTGTAGCCGGAACGGACGAGCGCGGCGTGCTGTTTGGCGTCGGCAAGCTGCTGCGCTCGCTGCGCATGACCAAACTTCGGGTGGAGGTGGAGAGCCGCTTAGAAATCCAATCCTCCCCCAAGTACCCCCTGCGGGGACATCAGCTCGGTTACCGCCCGAAAACCAATTCCTACGACGGCTGGACGGTCGCCCTGTGGGACCAATACATCCGCGAGCTGGCGCTTTTCGGCTGCAACTTTATTGAACTGATCCCCCCGCGTTCGGATGACGATGAGGACAGTCCGCATTTCACGCTTCCGAAAAAGGAAATGATGATCGAGATGTCGCGGATCTGTGATGAGTATGGGTTGGACGTTTGGATCTGGTATCCGGCCATGGAGCGCGACTATTCCGATCCCGCGACGGTGGAGCGCGAGCTTGCCGCCTGGGGGAAAATTTTCCAAGCCCTGCCGCGGGTCAATGCGGTGTTTGTGCCCGGCGGTGATCCGGGCCACACAGAGCCGAAATACCTGATGGCTCTCTTGGAAAAGCAGACACAGAATCTGCGCCAATACCATCCCCAGGGCCAAATGTGGATGTCGCCGCAGTCATTTAATCAGGCGTGGCTCGACGAGTTCCTGAATATCCTGAAAGGCCAACCCGCCTGGCTCAGCGGTGTGGTCTTCGGGCCGCAAACGCGAGTGGACTTGCCCGCCTTGCGCAAGCTCGTCCCCGAGCGCTATCTCCTACGCTTGTACCCCGACATTACCCACACGCTGGAGTGCCAATTCCCCGTGCCGGATTGGGACGTGGCCTTGGCGCTGACAGAGGGAAGGGAACCGATCTGTCCGCGGCCGGAGGGATTCGCCAACATTGCCCGGCGCTATTTGCCCTTTTCCACGGGGTTTGGCACCTATTCGGAGGGTTGCAACGACGACGTCAACAAATTCATTTGGAGCGCCCTGGCATGGGATCCGGAGGCGAAGGTCATCGACATCTTGCGTGACTATAGCCGCTTCTTTATCAGCCACCGGTACGCGGAGGATTTTGCCCAAGGCCTCGCTGGGCTCGAGAAGGCATGGCAGGGGCCGCTGCTGGCCAACGAAAATGTGGACGCCACGCTGACGCGCTTTGAGACCATGGAGCGCGCCGCGACCCCCGCCGAGCTGCTGAATTGGCGCTTCCAGCAAGGGCTCTACCGCGCCTACTATGACGCCTACGTGCGCCGCCGCCTGATTTATGAAACGGATTTGTATAACCAAGCGCTCGATGAATTGGAGGCGATTCACGCCGTGGGTTCCCAGCCCAATGCGCCCATCGACGAGGGGCATCTTGTCGAGGCCGCCACCAACGGTTTGGCCCCTGCTCTGGTGATCGCGCAGGCGGAATCCGTTCTGGCCAGGGCGTTCACCCAGCCGGTGGCACAGGAAAAACGGACACGAATTCTGCAACTGGCCGAAGCACTCTTCCAAAGTATTCGCATGCAGTTGTCGGTGGAGCGCTACCAGGCGGAGTCCGTGGATCGTGGCGGCAACCTGGATACGGTGGATACCCCGGTTACTAATGGCCCGTGGTTGGCGCGGCGCCTGCGGGAAATCCGCTCCCTGCCGTCGGCGTTCGACCAAGTCCGGGCGATGGAAGAGGTTTTGAACCGCACCAACCCTGGGCCCGAAGGCTATTACGACGATCTCGGCGACATCGCGCGGCCATCGCGCCTGGTGCGCGGATGGGGAAGCGTCGAGGACCCGGAATTCCGAAGGTCGGCCCTGATCGGCCATGACTTTCCACTTCCCGCGGAGATGCCCCTGCCGTGGAAGCGCTGGGCCGAAGCGCTGTTTGACGCGCCGCTCCGGCTGCACTATCCCTCACTGGATCCCCAGGCGCGGTACAAGGCGCGTGTAGTCTACGCGGGCGATGAATCGCGCGTGAAAATCCGCCTGGTCTGCGAAGGCGGCCCGGACATTCATCCTTTCATCGCCAAGCCACAGCCGCCGGTTCCCTTGGAATTCGATATCCCGCAGGAAGCCACCGCGGGCGGGGAATTGACCCTTGCCTGGAGTCGTGAGCCCGGCTTGGGAGGGAACGGCCGCGGCGCCCAGGTGGCGGAAGTGTGGCTCCTTAAGAGATAGAAGATTGACGGTATATGAAACGTTAACTGTCACGAAGATAAGCCGCAGGTCTGACCCGTGCGACTCGAAGATGCTTGGCCGTTCCCGTGCTCCCCGCTAGTGTGGTGTCCCACGTAAGAATTGACAATAGGCGAGACCCCCTCACCCGGCCCGCCCCGGCTGGCGATTACGCCGGATGCGCGCCACCCTCTCCCCCAAAGGGGCGAGGGCAATAA
>JBEKQO010000036.1:0-61412 GCA_049519635.1 Terriglobia bacterium
GCGTCGGGCGCCGGGGTGGTTATCCGCGCGGGGACGTTTTTCCGCAGCCTGTAAAGCCCCGCCCTTCCGGCAACCCCATGAACGTCCAACCGTGGTGAGCGATCCGGGTTAGTAAGGTCCGGGTTCACACGGATGCGCGTGGGGCTGAGTCGGCGCGAGCGGCGAATGCACTCGCGTATACTCTCGGCCAAGACATTTGGTTGCGAATCGGCAGTCCGGTCCGGGCACCACCGGCTTGCATTTTCGAGGCAGTGCGAGATTCTTCCTTCGTATTGTTCAGGGCCGCCTGCGGCTCCTCTGCAGAAACTCGACGCGTAAGTCCTTGGAGTTCAGCAGGTGTAGTCCCCGATCGACAAGGGAAAGCCGCGGAACTAAAAAACAGGTCCGCGCTACCCTTCTCTTCCGGCCCCCCCCAACGTATCCCGGAGCGGTAAGAAACCTGGGCTAGAAGTACGTCTGGATAACAACTTATCCGCGCCTGGCGATGTTGCGCCTGGATCACTGGTTTTTTGTATTGACGGGCGCGGTACGCCACTACTCATCGTGTCACTGCCGACACAACGTCTGCCACGGGACACGTCCCGCCTCCCGTGATTTACCCCTAACAGGCTTGGAATCAGCCCCATCGCCTCCGGAGGCTGGCGTGCTTCCTATTGTGGCGTTGGACGCACGAACCACAGGAGCGGAGGGAATGAACATGAGGGGCATTACGAAGCGAGAGACGGTGGTAGCAACGCGAGTTCGGAGCCGGATGGGCCTCTTCCTCGGAACCGTAGCGCTCTTCTGGTCGGCGCAGCTTTTGGGAAAGGACCAAAGCTTGGCTGCCGGCCGTCGCGATGAGCGCCAGGAAGCGCCTCGGCACGTGCTCGTGATCAGCATCCCGGATCGGAAACTCGCGGTGACGGAAGAAGGCCGTGTGTTGAAGGTCTATTCGATCGCCGTGGGGGCCGCAGTAAGCCCCAGCCCAACTGGGACGATGAAGATCGCCAACAAGGTGATCGGACCCACCTACTATCACCAGGGCAAAGTCGTCCCGCCCGGAAGATCGAATCCGCTCGGAGATCGCTGGATGGGCTTGAACCAAAAAGGTTACGGCATCCACGGGACCAACGTTCCCAGTTCCATCGGCAAAGCTGCCTCGCACGGATGTATCCGCATGGGCAAACAGGATGTGGAGGAGTTGTTCAACCTGGTGCGCGTCGGTGACGCGGTGGAGATTCACGGCGAGCGTGACGCGCAAGTGACCGAGATCTTCGGTACCCCGGAGGTCAGGGTGCCGTCCCCGGTGCAGCCGGCCTCGCCAGCATCGCCGCAGATTGCTATCGCGCGCGGCCCTGGGCTTTCACCCGTGGTGGCGGCCGCGATGGCTGAGGAAGCAGCAAATGGGGAGTAGGCAGGGGCAGTAGGCAGAAAGCAGAAAGCGGAAGGCAGTAGGCGGAGGGCCGTGGACAAGTGAGGTGAGTGCACGAACCGCTGGTCCCGCGCCCCGAGTATCGCGATCCCGGGCCCCGGTTTCAAGCAATCGTCAATCGACAATCGTAAATCGACAATCCAAGGAGGTTCGTATGTTGCTACTGAAATATCTCATGATGAGTGCGGGCATTGGGGGGTTCCTCCTCGCCGCAGCGATGGTGATTTATGACGTTTACATGGCAGAGAGTTACCGGCGCCTGCTGGCTCATGGCGCCGCGGATAAAATACCAACTCCGAAACCAGTCCGCTGGAATACGGCGAAAAAGCTGGCGATCATCGCGTGGCTCCCCCTGCTGATCGGTCTGAGCATCGTGGTCGTTCCCAGCGGCATGGCGGGCGTCCGCGTCAGCCAAATCTCCGGCACGCGGCCGGGAACATTGTATCCCGGCGTACACTTCATCAAGCCTCTCTTCGAACGCGTGGTGATCTTTGACGTGCGCGACCACGTCTTCACCACCGAGGCGGGGGAAACCGGAAAGAAGGGTGAGATCCTGAGGGTAACGTCGCAAGAAGGACTGAGTATCGGGCTGGCCGTCAACGTCCGTTACCGGCTCGATGCCCGGCGCCTCGACTACATTCAGAACAACCTGCCGCAACCGGTGGAAGAGGAAATCGTCCCGCCCGTGGTGGCAAGCGCCTTCCGCGAAGTTGTGCCGAATTACACCGTACGCGACGTTTTTGCGGCGCGGCGCGAGGAAGTCCAAAAGCGCGCTGCCGACGAGATCTCGAAACGCCTCGGCGCCGACGGAATCCTGCTGAAGGAAGTGATGGTGCGTGACATCAAGCTGCCCGACGAATACGCCAAGGGACTGGAAGGGCTGCTACTGAAAGAGCAGGAAAACGACCGGCTGGTGTTTGACACCCAGATACAGGAAAAACAGGTGCGCATCGCCGAACTCCAGGCCGAAGCTGAGAAGGTGCAGCAAGTGAAACATGCCGAGGGCGACGCGGAGGTCCGGGTGCTTCAGGCCAAAAGCGAGTCAGACGCCATGCAGTACACGCTGCCCCTTAAGGAAAAACAGATTCAGCAAACCCGCTTGGAATCGGAGGCGCGCAAAGAATCGACGGTGAAGAGCGCCGAGGCCGCGGCGCAAGCCAAGGTGATTGACAGTAAGGCGGAACTCGAGCGCCGCAATATGATGGCGGATGCCGAGGCGAACCGCATTCGCGTGACCGCGACGGCCGACGCCGAGCGCCTGAAAAGCGAGGCGAGTGCGCTCAAGCAGAATCCGCTGCTGATCAATAAAATCATCGCCGAGAAACTTTCCGACAAGGTCCAGATCATGATGGTGCCCTCCGATGGAAAGTTCTTCCTGACGAACGATCTGATGCATGGCGCCACGCCGCAGCCCACGGAGGTCGAGGCTCCACCAGTAAGGGCTGAGTCGCGTCAACCTAACGAGCAGTAGGCCGTGGGCAGTAAGCAGTAGGCGGCGAGCCGGAGCCAGTTGACAGGAGCGAGAATGCGGAAGGCAGAAAGCGGTAAGCCGCGAGCGTCCTTTGCCACTCCCGGCGGGCTGGCATAGGCAGTTAGTCGTTAGACCAAATGGCTATTCTTCGCTGTGGAGTAGTCCCTTCTTCTCCTTGGCGAGAAGAGAGCGGGGGCCTGAGCTCAGGCTTCCGGCCCTGATTCCTCATGGAACTCACATTGTATTAATGGGAATCGAGCCCCGCCCATCCAAATTGCGCTCAATCGGACGGGCGGTGGCCAGCGTGTGTAGCGCGGACCTACAGAAGAGGTCCGCGCTATGCCTGTTCAGCACGACAGGGCTTCGTACAAATGCCGACCTAAAAGTCGGCGCTACGCTTGCTCGCGCTTCCTGCCTGCTGTCCTTTCGCGTCTGCACGCTGCCCGAAGTGTTATAATCGCCCCCGCGCGAAGAGCTGCTCTTGCCTATTAAGGTACCCGTACACCTTACCGCGAAGATCGACTACGGAGCTTGCGCCTTGCCTTTTCCAACGCGCGGCCAATAGTGCGCGTGCAGATATTAAATTCGCGCGCGCATTCCACCTGCGTTGTTCCCTCCCTGAGCATATAAAACAGCCGTGCCCACTCCCTCTCGCTCAATTTCGGTTTGCGTCCACCCATCTTTCTCCACGCCTTCCTCTAGCGCTTGCTGTACTTTTGGGACCGGGCGCGCCCTCCCATACTTGCCATCTCACGGACCGTCAATTCTTCCGCCATAGGACGGAGCCTATCAGGCTTTAGAAAGGGCAACAAGACATATCTTGCTCGAAAAATTCGTCCGATATAGTCGGGTAGATCTTCTTTGCCGGTCTCTTCTTGGGCCCTGGGGCAAATGCAAGTAGCGAGGCCTTCAGGCGCTGAAGCTTCAGGGGTTTAACAGGCTGCGGAAAAACCCGTTGGCACTGTCATTCTGAGCATTGACAGCCTTTCGGCTGCCCATCATAGGCAGAAACTCGGGCCGAGGAAGGGTAGCGCGGACCTGTTTTTTAGGTCTGCGGATTTTCCTTATCAATCGGGGACGAGCCGCGGACCTAAAAAACAGGTCCGCGCTTCGCCTGCTGAATTCCAAGGACTTACGCGTTGAGTTTCTGCAGAGGAGCCCCCGGTGACGAAGAATCGCGCATTGCCTTGAAAACAATCACAGCGAGATCCTTCGCACAGTTTACCCTGATCGGCAGAGCGAGATTCTTCGCTACGCTCAGAATGACAGCGAACGGGCTCAGGATGACAGTTTAATGCGTTTTTCCGCAGCCTGTTAAAGCCCTCACGGCGCGGGGCCCAACCATGTCGGAGCTAAAGCTCTGCTCCCCTGCACAGCTCCCTCCGGCGCAACTTTTCAAATTACGACACTACCAACCCTCCGGTCGTAGCTCATTTTTAGACGCACGGGCCTCCGCCGCGTTCCCCGAAGGGAAGAACATCGTAACAGGAGCGGCGGAAATGGCTGTTCAGCGGAACAAGGCGCGAAGGTTACCCATGGCCACGTCGGCAAATTCCGACGCGATCAAATCCGCGTGCTGGAGTTCGGCCGCGGGCCGACTGTGGGTGAGCGCCAGACATTTGAATCCGGCAGCTTGCGCGGCGACCACTCCCAAGGGCGCGTCTTCGACGGCGAGGCACTCCTCCGGCTGGAGCGATGGGTCCCGGAAAATTGGCAGCGCTCGCAAGCGGGAGAGGGCCAGGAGGTACACCTCGGGGTCCGGCTTGGAGCGGCGGCAGTCGTCCGCTGTCGCCAGAACGGAAAACTTTTCCCGCAGGCCTATTTTGGTGAGCAAGTGGTGGATTTCCACGCGTAAGCTGCCGCTGGCTATCGCCAAGGGATAATGCCCGGCCAATTCGGTGACGAATTCTACCGCACCCGGAATGGGGGGCAGACCGTCGCGAATGATTTCCTGATAGCGTCGGCCCTTCCAGGCGACCAACTCGTCACGCCGTGCCGCATCCACAGGTCTTCCGTGGCAGGCGTAGAGGTGTTCGACCGTGCCGCGATCGTCCAGAGCCAGGTAGTCGCGGTAATAATCTTCTTCACTGACGGTCCAGCCCTCTCGTGCAGCCATTTCCTGGGTCAACTTCAAAATGAGCGGTTCACTGTCGACGATGATGCCATCAAAATCGAAGATAACGGCACGCAGCAAGTTGGATAAACTCCTCGTTTATGATCGGACGATTTGAAGTGGCACGGGCGTCCCAACCGTGAGCGGTCACGGCCAAGATGGCCGTGCCACTTCAAAATGAGTCACTACCAAATCTTCCCTCGACAATCGTCAATTCACGGCGCTATGGTACACTTGAGAGGGAAGTTGGTACAAGGGAAGAGTGTGCGAGGAGCGGTTCCGCAGGGATAATCACGATGGGGGAAGGGAAGACTCGCGCCCGACGCCCCGCGCCTCTTCCGTCACCTAATGGGGTCTGCTGCGTCTAATAAAGTGAGGAATACGGTCGAATGATGACCCACGAGCTGAGCATTCCCATCGCTTTCTTGGCGGGAATCGTTTCATTTCTATCTCCATGCGTGCTGCCTTTGGTCCCGGGCTATGTTTCGATGCTCTCGGGGGCCTCCATCGACGAGCTGAAGAAAGAGGCCAGCGCCGAGCTACTGCGTCGCATCTTGCGCAATTCCTTGGCCTTTGTAGTAGGCTTTTCCGTGGTCTTTGTGCTTCTGGGCGCCTCCGCCACCTGGGTGGGAAGATTCCTTTTGGCGCAGCGCACAATCTTCAACATCATCGCCGGCATCATAGTGATTATTTTCGGGTTACACTTGACCGGCTTGGTGAAGATTCCGCTGCTTTATCGTGAGGCGCGACTGGATACGGGCGCGCCGCGGCGCAGCCTGGGTGGAGCGTTTCTGCTCGGATTCGCGTTTGCCTTCGGATGGACGCCTTGCATCGGACCCATTCTGGCCGCAATCCTGACCCTTGCCGCCCAGCGCGAGACGGTGTTGCAGGGCATGTTTCTGCTGGCAGTTTATTCCGCCGGACTCGCCATCCCCTTCCTGCTCACAAGTATCGGCCTGAGCACTTTTTTGAAATTCTATGGAGGATTCCGTAAGCACTTGCAGGCGGTGGAAGTAGCATCTGGCGTGCTGTTAATTGCCCTGGGCCTGCTGATGGTCTTTAACAAGCTGACGATTATTTCCGGATATTTTTCATTCCTGAACCGGATTCAGCTATAGGGTTGGCAGACTGCATTTGATGCGTTCGGTGCATGGGACCTGGTCCGATGCCGGCCCAGTTTTGGTAGGATGGGTTGGGAGGGGCTTTACAGGCTGCGGAAAAGGCCCGTAGGGTTTCCGTGCCCTGTAAGGGCACAAGTTAATAGCCGGGGGCAACGCCCCCGGAAAGGGTGACGTTGGACTGCCGACCCTGACGGGGTCGCACTACGCCAGGCCGGTAAACGCAAGACGGGAGTGATTCCGTCCCGATTCGACCCCTTCAGGGTCGGACTTGGTTGGGGCCGGGTCTTCCGGGGGGGCTGCCCCCGGCTACTTAATAGATCCCCTGCGGGGATCAGGGAGGGACAGAGCCCCGGCTTTTTCCGCAGCCTGTAAAGCCGAGCCCTTCCGGTGTCCCCCAAGGAAACGTACTAGCGAGGAAAAGTTTTGCACCCGATTCTGATCAGCCTCGGTTCGTTCCACCTTCCCACCTACGGCGTCCTGCTGGTGGCGGCAATCCTGGGGGGAATTTACTCCGCCATGCGTTTGGGCCGCCGCGTGGGCCTGGATTCCGCGCTGATCTTGGATTTTTGCACGTGGTTGATTCTGGTAGCGTTGGTCGGCGCGAAAGTTTTGATGGTCTTGTCGGACTGGAGTTATTACCGCGCTCATCCCGGCGAAATCTTCAGCTTCTCAACCCTCATGGCGGGCGGTGTTTTTTACGGCGGTTTCCTGGCAGCGCTCTTTTTCACCATCTGGTATGTGCGGGTGCAGAAACTCTCCTTTTGGAAGCTGGCAGATGTGCTGGCGCCCGGCGTGGCGCTGGGACAAAGCGTGGGACGGCTGGGATGCTTTAGCGCCGGTTGCGATTACGGCAAACCCACCACCGCGCCATGGGGGGTGGTATTTACCAGCACCTTTGCTCATGAAGTCACGGGGGTCCCGTTGGGGGTGCGCTTACACCCCGCACAGCTCTACGAATCCATCGCAACTTTCTTAATCTTCGGTTTGCTGCTATGGTGGTTCCCAAGGAAGAAAAGGGATGGAGATGTTTTCCTCGCTTACATGGGTCTGTACGCCGTGGCGCGATTCTTTCTGGAATTCTTGCGCGGCGACGAAGACCGGGGTTTTGTGTTTAATCACCTGTTTTCGACGTCCCAGTTCATTGCCGTGCTGGCGCTGGCGGGGATTGCCATGGTGTTCATTTGGCGACGGGTTCATGGCGGCGGCGAACTGAGCGTAGGTCCGGGAAACGGGGACGAGCGGCGCACTCCGCAAGCAAGCGAAGGGGCTCAGCAAGGCAAGTTCGGCCGGGTTCAGAGGGCGGACGGGGGAGCATCGGCCGGCAAGGCGCAGGCGGTTGCCGCGGTGCCCGTCCCTAAACGCGCCAAGCGTTAAATCACAGTGAGGTGTGGGCCGTGGAAGAACAGACACCAGAGGAAGAACAGACACCATTTGAGAATACGCCCCAGGCGCCAAAGACGCCGGAGGGTTCCCCTCAGGAGAACGGTCCGGCCCCGAAATCCAAGTTATTCGCTGGGGCTCTGCTGGCCGTGACCCTCGTGGTGGGCTTGTACTACCTGAACCGCTATTGGATTTCGCCCGCCGTGAGGGCGCAGACGAAAAGCGATTCGAGCCATCCCCTGGCGCCGCCGTTTTCGTTGACGGACATCGCCGGCCAGCCGGTCAAACTGAGTGATTACCAGGGAAAAGTGGTGGTACTCGATTTCTGGGCGACGTGGTGCGGGCCCTGCCGGATTGAGATTCCCAGCTTCATTGAGTTGCAAAAGCGTTACGCCGCCCAGGGCTTTACTATGATCGGCATTTCCATGGACGACAGCCCGGAACCCGTGGTGGATTTCTATAAGGAATTCCAGATGAATTATCCTGTCGCCGTCGGCAATGACCGGCTGGGGGAGCTTTATGGCGGGATGGAGGGACTTCCCACCACCTTCCTGATCGGGCGCGACGGCCGCATCTATGCAAAGCACATGGGCGCCACTGACCCCAGCGTCTTTGAGACAGAGATCAAGGAGTTGCTGGCGGTCAGCCCGGCGGCCGAAGTGAAAGACTTTCACCAGGCGGGGCATATTTTTGACGAGGACAAAGTCGCATTGGGCGACCCCTCGGTGATCGATTCAGAGGTGCCCGGCGTGGATCTAACCAAACTCACCGCCGATCAGAAAGAAGCCTATAAGAAGTTGTTGGATAGTAAGCCATGTACGTGCGGCTGTAAGCTCACTTCGCTCAAGTGCCGCCAGGTGGACCGCAAGTGCGGGATCAGTAGAAAACTGGCGCAAGATCAATTGGACGCGTTTCTCAAGCCCAAGAGCTCCGGCGTCACTACCCAATAGTTGAAGCTGATGATCGAGTCATGATTTATCCGGGTTTAGGAGGGGGATTGCGAACTTCGCGGGAGCGAGATTTGCGGCAGATGCGGATATTTTTGTGGGGCTCGGTTTTGACGCTGCTGGCAACGAGCGTGGGATGGGCCCAGAGAAACAATTCCGTTGTGGAGGCGCACGCGGTGATGGCCACCGACGCGGGTCACGCCGACGCACCTTTAGAAATTGCCGTGCTGGCGCAGGTTGCTGCCGGTTACCACATCAACGAGCACAAGCCGTCGCTGGATTACTTGATCCCCACCGAACTCAAGGTGGATCCCGGCGATCAGTTCACAGTGAAAAATGTGGTGTATCCGAAGGGGACACTCAAGAGATTCGCGTTCTCGGATGTCCCGCTCTCCGTGTATGAGGGCGCCGTGGTGGTGGGCGCACTGCTGCAAGTTGGGAAGGCCGTGCCGGCAGGAACGTACTCGCTGAAGGCCAAGTTCGCTTACCAGGCCTGCAACGATCACGCCTGTCTGCCACCCAGCAGCGTGCCGCTGATCGTGGCCATACGAATTGTACCTCGCAACGTGCCGTTGAAATCGGTGGAATCCGATGTCTTCCAACGAATCAAGTTCGAATAGCGCTCCTCCGCCCGCAGACCCCAAAGGGAAACCCCGCAGTTCGGCCGGACTCGTGGCGCTGAGTCTGATCTTGCTGGGCGGACTGGTGTGGGCTATGGCTCCCGCCCCCGCGAAATTTCACCCAGCCTCCCTTCGGCCGGTTCCGGCGGGCTGTCCCCAACCCTCGCCCGACTTCGTCCCCACGGACTCGACGGGAGTTCCCGGCGTCGATTGGAGTTCGCTTTCGAAGGCTCGACGAAATCATATCCTGTTCCGCCTGAACATGGAGCCCTGCCCTTGCAGTTGTAACACCAGTATCGCCGCTTGCCGAATCAGCCATCCCTCTTGCCCTCTGGGCAAAGACTTGGTGGAAAAGATCGTCGCGGCGGAGTCAGGAGATAGGAATCAGGAGCCCGAAGTCAGAAGCCAGAAGTGACCGAAACCCGAAATTCGAAACTCGCGCTTCAACGCTTCGCGCACGAGTTTCGAATTTCCGGTTTCGACCCTGACCCCTATGAGAATTGGCGTCGTCTCTGACACGCACGGATATTTTGATTCGCATCTCCCGCGGCTATTACAGGGCGTCGATGAGATACTCCATGCCGGTGACGTAGGATCGCGGCCTGTGCTCGACCAACTTCGTGCCATTGCACCGGTCCAAGCAGTGCGGGGTAATGTCGATTCGACTGCAATGGATCTCGAACCCACCGTCACGCGGAGGATGGGCAGCGTCGAAATCTATATGCTGCACGAGCTACCCAAACCGCAGTCGGCGTTGCGCGATTGGGCCCAGGCGGGGTCTCTGGAAGGGAAACAGGGTGAGCACCGCCGCCGGTTTCTGGAGAGTTTTCCGGAAGACTGCCGGGTCGTGATCTTTGGCCACAGCCATGAGCCCTGCGCGCTGATTCTTGGCGGCAAGCTCTTCTTCAACCCAGGCAGCGCGGGGAAGAAACGGTTCTCATTACCACGCTGCTGCGGCGTGTTGGAAATTTCGGAGCAAGGCGTGCAGGCAACATTTCTCGGCTTGGAAAGGTATAATGAGGATGTGCCGGAGGGCGTCTGGCTGCCGATCGGAGGAGCGAAAGCATGGGGAAACTGCTGAGGTTTTTGAAAGACGCCACGGAAGTTCTGGCGACCGCCGGAGCCGTCCTCGCCGCCGCAATTATCGTGGTAGAAACCTACCAAGCGCTGCGCAAAAAGATGGACACCGCCAAAGGATCTTAATCCCCCAGCGCCGCGCAGCGCAAGTGATCCGCGGCTCGGCGCAAGCGTGCCACCACCCGGTCACGCCCCAAAACCAGTATCACTTCAAACAGGCTTGGCGCCACGGCCTGACCCGTCAACGCCACGCGTGTGGCGTTGATCAGCAACCCTGCCTTCACGCCTTTTTCTTCCGCCAAGTTGCGCAAAGTTCTTTCTGTCCCGGCCAAATCGAAGGGTTGGGTAGCCGCCAGACGCTCGGCGAGCGCGTCGAGAAGTGCTGATAGCGCCGCGTCTTTCCAAAACTTTTTCACCGCTTCAGGATCATAGGCGAAATCGTCTGTGAAGAACGCGCGGAAGGCGGCGGGAAAGTCCTTGAGTGTCCGCGCTCGCGATTGCAGCAGAAGAACGGATTGCCTGAACCGCTCTTCCTCATGAACCCCGAATCCCGAGTCCCGCACCCCCAGTCCCGCTTCCGTCAGTTCTCGCTCGACCAGAGCCAGCAGCGTTTCCGCAGGCATATGGCGGACGTACTCGCTGTTCATCCACGCCAGCTTTTCCAGATCGAAGACGGCATTCGACTTGGAGACAGCCGCGAAATCGAAATCGCGAATCATCTCCTCGATGGGCACAATTTCCCTCTGGCCGGGAGGCGTCCAGCCGAGCAACGCCAGGAAATTGACGAGAGCTTCCGGCAGGACTCCTTGGTCTCGATAGGCGCCCACCGAAGTCGCTCCGTGCCGTTTCGACAGGCGTTGTTTATCCGGCCCGAGAATCAGCGGCAAGTGCGCGAAGACCGGCACAGGTGCTTCCAGCGCCCGGTACATCAGAATCTGCTTCGGCGTGTTGGAAATGTGGTCAGCTCCTCGAATCACATGGGTGATGCGCAGGTCAAGATCATCGGCTACCACCCCCAGGTGATAGGTCGGATGGCCGTCCGAGCGCAAGAGCACGAAGTCCTCGATATCACGGTGGTCGACTTCAATGTGGCCGAAAATCTGGTCTTCGAAGCTGGTCTGGCCGGAATCGGGCACGCGGAAGCGAACCGCCGCGGGGCGGCCTTCCGCGCGCAGCCGCTCCCTGTCCGCTTGATTGAGCGCCCGGCACGTTCCGTCATATTTCCACGCGCGGCGCTCAGTTTCCGCCTTGGCGCGTTTGGCCTGGAGTTCTTCCTGAGTACAAAAGCAAGGGTAGGCATAGCCCGAGCGCTCGAGATTTACCGCCATCGCAGTATAACGATCGACGCGCTGGGATTGATAGATGGGACCTTCATCCCAATTGAGGCCGAGCCATTCCAAGCTTTCCAGTATGGCCGCGGTGAGTTCGGGTTTCGAGCGATCCACATCCGTATCTTCGATACGAAGGATCAAAATCCCGCCCACATGACGCGCGAAAAGCCAATTGTAAAGCGCCGTGCGCGCACCCCCAACATGAAGGTACCCCGTGGGTGAGGGCGCGAAGCGGACGCGGATGTTGTTCATGGTCGGGAACGTAATTTGGGTGCAGATTGCCGATTCCGCTGCGCCCTAAATGAAAGAAGCTAGTGCCCAATTGCCTTAACCGGCACGATTATTTATGGCCCCCGGAAGGTCTGGGCTTTACAGGCTGCGGACAAACCCATTGGCACTGTCATTCTGAGGAGCCCCCGGCGACGAAGAATCACGCATTGCCTTGAAAATATGCAGAGCGAGATCCTTCGCTGCTGCTCAGGATGACAGCACGGAAGGATTTTTCCGCAGCCTGTTTAGCCCCGCCGCCAGAGGGTTGAGCAGACCCATAGCCCATCATGCTTCAGTGTCTAAAGGCCCCGTTAAAAGTTTTGGCTATTGCCGGACCTGAAGGACTGCCCCCCGTCTGAAATTCACTCCGCAAGATTAGGACACTACCCGGGCCCGAGTCGGCGTCGCGCGCTTTATCTCTCAGGGGGAGATCACCGCACGCCATTTAGGTTTTGGCGGGGGTCCCCGACCGAAACACCGAGGGGGCGGGTAACTCCGATAGATACTTCCCCAGAACCGAACCCACGGTGTTGAGTTGCGCCAGGTCTGCCTGATTGAAGTCCGGACCCACGGGCTCACCCGGCCGCGCCTTGCGGCTGATTTGGATCACGCCAACAACCTTCCCCTCCACGATCATGGGCGAACTCATGATTTTCTGGATGGGCACAGCTTTCTCCCCTTCCGAAAGGTCGACGGCTTCAAAAACCGTCGGGTGCCTGTAGGTGGGAAAGTTGTTCACGATCTCACCGCGTTGGTCGCGGATGGTCCTGGCGGCCAGTGAGTAAGTTGTGGTTAGGGGAATAGCCCCAATCACTGAGAGCTTTATGGGAAAGAGAAAACTCAGCATCTTTGCGTCAGAGGAAAGACGCAAGATGGCAACCTCCTCCTTCTTAGCCTTGAAACCATTTGAGATTTGAGCGGCCAAGCGGTTCAAATCCTGGTCGGAGGGGGGAGGCCCCGCCTTTCGCATCTCGTCAACGAGCTTGGCTATTACAAGAACTAAGTCTATTTCCGCCATTACGCTTCGCTCCGGTGAGGGCTCCAAGGCAACCGGTGATTATACTGAAGCTGGTCACAGCAAGCAACGATGCCTTACATCTTGGGGCGATAATCCTTACACCTGCCTCTTCCTTCCCTCTGAAAGCATGGGCGTCAGATTAGGTTTGACAAAACCTTCCCTGCATCCTGATAATTGCTGACTCCTGACTTATGCGGCTTCGACGTTTGAAATTTTATGCCGTAATCTGTGTGCTGCTGGTGTCTTGCGCCGGGCAGACCGCCCTGCCGCGGGCCCTTGCGCAAACGCCCGCCGACGCCCGCCAGGTGGCCGCCCAGGCGCTGGATCACGCTATCATCATAGACACGCACGCCGACACGCCTCAAGCCATGCTCGAAGAAGGCTACGACCTTGGCAGCCCTGCCAGCCCGTTTATGATAAGTATCCCCAAGATGCGCGCCGGACATCTGGGCGCCGAGTTTTTCTCCATATGGGTGGATGTGGCTTGGCCCAAGCAGGACATTATCCATCGTGCCCTTGACCTGATTGACGTGACGGATCAGCAAGTCGCGAGGCACTCCGACGCGCTGGGCTTGGCCACTACTGCAGACGACATTGAGCGCCTGCACCGCGAAGGGAAAATAGCCATTCTCATGGGAGTTGAGGGGGGCCACCAGATTGAAGGCGATTTGCACGTGCTTGACATCTACTTTCGCCTGGGCGTCCGTTATATGACCTTGACCCACACCAAGAATGACGAGTTGGGCGATTCCTCCGGCGACAAGCCTGGTTGGAAGGGGCTATCGCCCCTGGGCCGCCAAGCCGTTAAGCGGATGAACCAACTCGGCATGATGGTGGATATCTCGCACGTTTCCGACAAAACCTTTTACGACGCCCTGGCGGTTAGCAAGGCACCGCTTATTGCTTCCCACTCCTCCTGCCGCGCTCTGTGCAGCGCCCCGCGCAATATGACGGACGATATGATCCGCGCCCTCGCCAAAAACGGTGGGGTTATGGACATCAATTTCTATTCCGGGTTCCTCAGCCAAGCCTTCCAAGACGGCTACGGGAAAATTGAAAAGCAGTTCGAAGCCGCGCTTGCCGCGGCGCGCGCGCAGTCCGCGAAACAAGGCAAACGTCTTTCCTACCTCGAAGAGGTCCGCATCGAACAGCGGTTGATCAAAGACTTGCCTGTGCCATCTTACACGGCCATCGCCGACCATATTGACCATGCCGTCAAAGTGGGCGGAATCGATCACGTTGGCCTGGGTTCCGACTTCGATGGCGTTGACTCGGCGCCGCGAGGCATGGAAGACGTCTCCAAAATTCCTAATTTGGTCATTGAACTCGCCCGTCGTGGATATAGCGAGGAAGATCTGGAGAAAATCCTGGGCGGCAATGTTCTGCGCGTCATGCGCCAGGTGGAGCAGGTGGCGCGCCAGATGCAGACTCCTCACTGAAAGAATAAGATCGCACCGGGCGGACCTTTCTTTTTCCCTTCATTGCGGCCTATTATGGTATGTGGTTGCCGATTCGCTGGGGCTATGATCCTGTCCAAGCTGCGTCGAAAGGAAACGCGAAGAAAGTCTGGAGGATGTATGAGGAAGCAGACCCTTCAAATTTTAACGATGGCAGTGCTCGCTCTGGCAGCGATGGCCGCCCCCGCTTGGGCAGCACCCCAGGCTGCTCCGACGCCGAAAAAAAACACGCCCGCGCCGAAGAGTAGCGCCTCTTTGCTTAACCCGGCGTCGCTAAAGCTGCAAGCTCCACCTGTATTCGATGCCAAGTTCGTCACCGCCAAAGGGGATTTTATTGTCGAGGTCACGCGCGCATGGTCGCCGCGCGGGGCCGATCGCTTCTACAATCTGGTGAAGTATCACTTCTTCGATGACGCGGCGTTCTTCCGTGTGATCGAGGGGTTTGTGGCCCAATTCGGCATCAGCGCCCGGTCGGATGTTTCCCGGGTCTGGGAAAACGCCAAGATCGCCGATGACCCCGTCACGCAAAGCAATACGCGTGGGATGCTCACCTTCGCGACTGCCGGTCCTAACACCCGCACCACTCAGGTGTTTATCAGCCTGGGGGAAAACTCGAATCTCGATGGCATGGGGTTCTCTCCCTTTGGCAAGGTCACCACCGGCATGGAGGTGATTGATAAGCTTTATAGCGAATACGGGGACGCCCCGCCCGATGGGCACGGGCCCGACCAAAACCGGATTCAAAGAGAGGGGAAAGTATACATTGAAAAGGCTTTTCCCTTGCTCGACACGATCAAGACCGCGGTGATCGTGCCGCCCGCGGCAGTTGTGCCGAGCAAGCCAGAAGTACCTGCGAAATGAAGGTTTGATATACAGAGCGACATAACTTGTAGCGGCGCGCGAAGCCTGCCCTGACGCAGGAAGGGAGCGCCGACCAGCGGTGCTAGACCGCCGCTACAGACGAGGAACAGGAGAAT
This sequence comes from Terriglobia bacterium, assembly GCA_049519635.1. GTDB lineage: Bacteria > Acidobacteriota > Terriglobia > UBA7540 > UBA7540 > Bog-366. Next base: position 15,194 of record JBEKQO010000036.1, read on the forward strand.
TCATGAGTGATTTAAAACCGGGCCATTATGCAGTTATTGACACATCTCTGGGCGAAATTACCTGCGAGCTTTTCCCTGACAACGCGCCGGTGACGGTCCAAAACTTCGTGGGACTCGCCGCGGGAACGAAGGAATTTGTGGATCCCAAGACCCGCGAACGCAGCAAGCGTGCCTTCTACGACGGCTTGGTCTTCCATCGGGTAATACCCAAATTCATGATACAGGGAGGCTGCCCGCTCGGCTCAGGCACCGGGGGACCCGGCTACAAGTTCCAGGATGAGTTTTCAAAGGACCTTTCCTTCGACCGCCCCGGCCGCCTTGCCATGGCCAACTCCGGTCCCGGCACCAACGGTTCGCAGTTTTTCATCACCGTGGCGCCTACGGATTGGCTGGATAACCATCACACCATTTTCGGACAAGTGGTGAAAGGCCAGGAGGTGGTGGACAAAATCGTAAACACCCCGAAAGGCGCGAACGACCGGCCCAAGACTCCCGTGGTGATGAATGCAGTTCGAATCGTTGAAGTGCATTAGCATCTTCACCGGGCGTACCGCTGAGGGTTGAACCCAATCGACCTTGACTTGCTGTATTATGGCTACTGGATGATGACTGACAACACGCTGCTGGAACACATCACGCGCACCATCGTGGAGCGGTTTCACCCCTGGCGGGTCATCCTTTTTGGTAGTCATGCCCGCGGTGATGCCCTACCCGATAGCGACTTGGATCTTTTCATTGAGATGGAGACCCAGGCGCGGCTGCCCGAACGCTCGGTGGAAATTAGTTCGGTGTTTGGATTGCGCCCTTGGTCCATGGATGTTGTCGTGTATACGCCGGAAGAGGTCCAGAGGCTTCGAAGGGTCCATGGAACCCTGCTGTCCGTTATAGAGGCCGAGGGGAAATTGCTGTATCAGCACCCCTAAAACGAACTACAAGGCATGGCTGGCCAAGGCTGACAACGATCTGCTCAACATTGAGAATAACCTGGCGGCGGCTCATGTCCCTTGGGACACTGTCAGCTTTCACGCCCAACAGGCAGCGGAGAAGCTCCTCAAGGCGTATCTGGTTTACCATGGCCGGGCATTGCCAAGGACGCATGACCTAGCCCGCATTTCTCACCACGCGGGGACGCTCTTGGGGGCTCGCCGGAAGGGCGGGGCTTCAGCCCCGCCGAAACCGCGGCTCCCGCCCCTTGTCCGTCCCGCGCCCCCCACAGCTTGCGGCTGCAAGCTGTGGGGGGCGCGGGACTCGGAAACAATACTGATGGGCCTGTAACGGCGGGGCTAAAGCCCCGCCCTTCCGAGCCCGTGGTGAGAAATGCGGGCTAGTTGCCCTCCTGGCAGCGTGCGCGGAAATCAGCCCCAGTTTGGCAAGATTGCAGCAAGATTGCCAGAAGTTAAGCTACTACGCGGTCTCTTCCCGCTATCCCGCTGATTTGTATGAGCCTCAGGAAAAGGAAGCTCGACAAATGATTGATGCCGCCCGGCGCCTGCGCGCTGCGATCCTCGCCAGTTTACCGTAACTACGCTCGCTGCCTACTGCCTTCTGCTTTTTGGCTCCGCCCCTACACCCCGATAATCTCCACCAATTCCTTCACCGCGGCGGCGGATTTTTCGAGCGCAGCCTGCTCTTCCGGCGTCAGCTTGATCTGGACGATCTCTTCGATGCCGCTCGCGCCCAGCTTTACCGGCACGCCCACGAACAACCCATTGATCCCGTATTCTCCTTCGAGGTATGCCGCGCAAGGCAGAATCTTTTTGCGGTCATTGAAGATGGCGTCAATCATCTGCACCACGGCCGCGGAAGGCGCATAGAAGGCGCTGCCGGTCTTCAACAGATTTACGATCTCCGCACCGCCCTTGCGCGTGCGGTCGATGATTTTTTCGAGCTGGTCCGTGGGCATGAGTTGCGTAACCGGCACGCCTGCTACCGTGGTGTAGCTCGGAACCGGAACCATCGTGTCGCCGTGCCCGCCCAGCACCAGTCCTTCCACGTCCTGCACCGAGACATTCAGGGCTTCCGCGAGGAACGTCCTGTAGCGCGCTGAATCAAGCACGCCCGCCATGCCGATCACGCGGTTCTTGGGGAACCCGCTCACCCGGAAGGCCGTCTGCACCATGGCGTCGAGCGGGTTCGTCACTACAATCAGAATTGAACCCGGCGAGTGCTTCGCTGCCTGTCCGATGGCGGTCTTTACTACGTCGTAATTCGCTTTCAGCAGGTCGTCGCGGCTCATACCGGGCTTGCGCGGGAACCCCGCCGTCATCACCACGATGTCGGAATTCGCGGTATCCTTGTAATCGTTCGTCCCCTTGATCTTGACGTCGTAGCCTTCAATCGGGCCTGCTTCCAGCAAGTCCAACCCTTTGCCTTGGGGAACCCCTTCCAGGATGTCGATCAGCACAACATCGGCGAGTTGTTTGTCGACAATACGATGTGCAAGCGTCGCGCCAACGTTTCCTGCCCCAATTACGGTAACTTTTTTACGCATGATGGCCTCCCCCTAAGATATCGGGTGATCCGATGATCGGATGGTCGTGTGAACAGAAACCACTCCTGGGTTTGTTCCTTGCTCACCCGATCACCCGATCTCCCGATCACCCGATTTTCCTCATGTTTTCAATAATGGCGCTGGCGAACCCGCTGGTGCCGAGCGTTTGCACATCCTTGATGCCTTCCATCTGCATCAGTCGCTCCAGGTCGTAGGTTACACGGTGCTGCACGATACTGGCGGCGAGGGCGTCCTCAATCAGCTTGCCGACTTCCGGCCAGCCCATAAACTCAAACATCAGCGCCCCGGAGCGAATCACCGCGCCGGGGTTAATCAGGTCCTTATCGGCATATTTCGGCGCCGTGCCGTGCGTGGCCTCAAACACTCCAAAGCCGTCGCCGATATTTGCGCCCGGCGCCACACCCAACCCGCCGATTTGCGCCGCGCACGCGTCCGAAAGGTAATCACCATTCAGGTTCGGTGTGACGACCACCTGGTATTCGTCTGCACGCGTCAGGATTTGTTGCAGCATGGAGTCGGCGATGCGATCGTTCACCAGAATCTTGTTCTTCCACTGACCGCTGCCGTGCGTCGAGTAAATCGCGTCGAGACAGTCTTGTACTTCTTTGGCGATTTGCTGTTGGAAGGCTGGCGAAGCCATCTCCAGGCCCGGCTCCACCATGGCGGCGTTGGCTTCTACGGAAAGGTTCGGGTCCTTGTCCTTATTGCCCAGAATCCAGCTCTCACGCTCGGTCACAGTTTGGGCGCGAAACTCTTCCTTGGCCAGTTCGTAGCCCCAATCGCGAAACGCACCCTCCGTGAACTTCATGATGTTGCCCTTGTGCACCAGGGTCACCGTCTTCAGGCCTTTGGCGATGGCATACTGCAACGCGCGCCGCGCCAGCCGCTTGGTCCCCGTAATCGACATCGGTTTAATCCCCACACCGGAGTCGGGCCGCACCTGCTTCTTGACGTTGTCCTCCTTCAGCAGGGCGTTTACAAATTCAATAACACGCTTCGCCTGGGGAGTCCCTTCGCGCCACTCAATGCCGGCGTAAACGTCTTCGGTATTCTCGCGGAAGATGATGATGTTCATCCGCTCGGGGTGCCGCACGGGCGACGGCACGCCGGGGATAAATTTCACCGGCCGCCAGCAGGCGTAGAGATTCAACAGTTGCCGCAGCGACACGTTCAGGCTGCGAATGCCACCGCCCACCGGAGTCGTAAGCGGGCCCTTAATCGCAATGCGATAATCTTTGATGGCGTCGAGCGTTCCTTGCGGCAGCCATTCCCCGAACTTTCGAAAGGCTTTTTCCCCGGCAAAGACCTCGTACCAAACAATGCGCCGCTTGCCGCCAAAACTTTTCTCCACCGCCGCATCAAAAACCCGTTGCGAGGCTTTCCAAATGTCGCGCCCGGTTCCGTCACCCTCAATGTAGGGAATAACCGGTGTATCAGGAATTACAAATCCGCCGTCCACATAAGTAATGGCTTGGCCTTCCGGCGGGACAGGGTTCCCGTTATAAGCTGTCATGGGCAAAATAATCCTCCCTGGGTCGATTTCTTGTCACTTAGGCAATTAAGTCGTCAGACTTTAATTCCGAAGCGTCTCAGGATAGTACACCCGGCAACATTGAGACAAGGAGATTGGTAGGGGTGTCATTTGCTGTGGCACGGCGATCCTGGCCGGGACCGTTCACGGGAGGGAGAAGCCGTGAAAAAATCGGATTTTCAAATTTTGGCATCATGCATTTTCAATGAGTTACATCGTGGATAACAGGCCCAAAATTGATTTTTTCACAGCTTCGGACGGATTTTTTCACAGCTTCGGACGCCCGTGCCACTTCCGAATGTCACCGCGACCAGATGATTGGTGGTGCCATACCTCGCGACACAGAGGGCGAAGAGCTGCCGGAATTCCGCAACTGGAATTGGCGCAGCCCCCAAATGAGCGCGCATAAACTGATACGGCTTGATTGAGAGTGGCGCAATAACCGCCTTTTTCTTTAAGAAGGACTCCACTTTCGCCCCGATTTATCGCCAAATCCGTGCATTTTTCGTCCAAAAAGCCGGGCTGAACGATGTACATTTTGTCACTCGACCCTGTGTTTTCAAGCACATAATCAGACCATCCTTCATTTTTAACATCTTTTCGGCTCAGCTCCCCCCTTCCGAGCTGCATCAGACTAACCTCCCTGTTTTCAAAAGCTTGACATTTTTCTTCCCCCATCGGGTATTTCCTATTTCCCTGCTAACTAGCTCTTTTTTCATGAATATAGTCGTCCTCTGAGGCGCTTTCGTCAGCTTCCGTCCCGCCGCGCGGCCCGCGGCCGTTCCGCTCCGCTCGCGGGCGCTAGCCTCATTACCTAGCATAACACGGGTAGGGTGCTCGACAAGAAGAAAATACGCCAAATCTTAAAATTCAGGGGTTAAGACAAACCTCAGGCAGGTAGTGTCCTATTTTGAATGTAGCGCCGCCCTTTAGGGCGGCACATGCCGGGCTAAAGCCCGGCGCTACGTCGCAAATTAGGACACTACCCTCAGGCACGATGTCTAGACAAATAATCCAGACAAACCTTCTAGCCCGGATTTCACACCACGAGTCTGGAAGGGGGGGCTTTACAGGCTGCGGAAAAGCCCGCCAATGCTGTCATCCTGAGCCCGTTCGCTGTCATTCTGAGGATTGACAGCCTTGCGGCTGCCCAGGATGGGCAGAAACACGGGCCGAGGAAGGGCAGCGCGGACCTGTTTTTTAGGTCCGCGGCTTTTCCTTGTCCATCGGGGACGAGCCGCTTCCCGCGACTCAGTTTTTCACGCCCTGCAAGGGCACAAGATAGTAGCCGGGGGTAACGCCCCCGGAAAGTGTGGCCTTCGACTCCCGACCCTGCAGGGGTCGTACTCCTCTGGGCCGCGGGAGGCGCCATGGGTGTGAACCCGCCCGGATTCGACCCCTACAGGGTCGCGCCTTACTTGGGGGCGTGTTTTCCGGGGGCGTTGACCCCGGCTACTGTATGAATCCCCTGCGGGGATCAAAAGTGTTTTCAAGGCAATGCGAGATTCTTCGTCGCCTGCTGCTCCTCAGAATGACAGAGCCGACGAGTTTTTCCGCAGCCTGTGAAGCCCCGCCCTTCCGGCAATCCCAGAAGCGTACAAGCGTGGTGAGAGGTCCGAACTAGGGGTAAACGCGGGCGATTGGTGACAAGGGCGGTTCGCGAACCGCCCCTACTTGCCAGAACATTGCGGCCACAATCGACAGGAGGGATGGCATCGAGGGAAAAGCCCACGGCCAGAAAAACGCTGACCGCTACTCATACCGAAGGGCGGTGATGGGGTCGAGTCGTGCCGCTTTCAAAGCCGGCCATAGGCCGAAAAACAAACCGACGCTGGTCGAGACGGTAAAGCCTGCTATTACCGACCAGAGGGGGACGGTTGAGGGCAGGCTCGGCACCAGAATTCGGATGAGGAAGCTCACCAGCCAGCCCACGGCGATGCCGACCAGGCCGCCCAAGCCGGTAAGCGTAACCGCCTCCAGCAGGAACTGCCAGGCGATATCGCGGCGGCGCGCGCCCACTGCCTTACGCACGCCAATCTCCCGGGTGCGTTCCGTAACCGACACGAGCATGATGTCCATTACGCCGATGCCTCCCACCAGCAGGCCGATGGAGGAGATCACCACCATCACCAGCCCTACGGTGCTGATAATCTGGCGAAAGTCGGCGATGACAGATTCGGCCGTCGCTATGCCGAAGTTGTCCGGCTCGCTGGGTTTCACGTGGCGGCGGCGGCGCAGGAGGCCTTGGATTTCGTCCTGCGCCTCGGCCATCTGTCCGCGGAAAGCCAGGGCGCTGATGAAATGATCTTTTGCCGCGGGATAGAATTTCTTAAATGTCCAATAGGGAACAAAGATGTCACGGTCGTCGGGACTGTCACCCAGGACTCCCTTGAACTTGTTGAGAGTGCCGATGACTTCCAAGGCGTGTCCATCCACCACGATGGTTTTGCCCACCGGATCTTCGTGCTGAAAAAGTTGTTCCACCACGTTGGCGGCGATCACGGTGACATCCCGGCGATGCAGATCGTCCGTCCGGGTGAAGAAACGTCCGTCGGCAAGAGATGAGTTGGCAATCGCCAGATAGTTGGCGTCAACTCCCATGAATTGCGCCCCCGCCATCTCGCGGCCCTTGAAGTGCGCCGCGGAGGGCGGCAAGCCAAACTCAGACATCTCGCTGAAAATGGCCACCGACACCTCCTCCACGGCGGGACATTGCTCTTTGATGGCCATGGCGTCCTCGTAGCTGAGCGGTTTTCGCAGCCGCTCGTCGCGCGTCAGGCGGTGCGGCGCGCCCATCTCGAGCTTGTAAACCCATACCACTCTCGTTCCAAATTGCTCGGCCGCTTGCACCAACTGCGTGTCGAGACCGGCGATGATCGAAGCCACCACAATCACCGTAATGGTGCCGATGAAGACGCCCAGCACGGTGAGAAACGACCGGAACTTGTGCGTGCGCAGAGTGTCGAGCGCCAACCACAAATTTTCACCGACGGCTCGCCAGTAAGTCTTCATGCTATTTCTCCGCCCGCAGCGCCTGAATGGGATCAAGCGCCGCCGCGGTGCGGGCAGGGTAGACGCCGAAAATAAGCCCCACCACGGTGGAGAGCGTAACCCCCAAGATCACCGCGCTGGTGGGCACTTCGGCGGTGAAAACGATGGCCACCAGGGCGGCGAGGGCATAGGAGAGGACCACTCCCATAAGGCCCCCCAGGCCGGCCAGTACCGCGGCTTCAATGAGGAATTGCCACAGGATGTCGCTGCGCCGCGCCCCCACCGACTTGCGAATTCCAATCTCGTGGGTGCGTTCGGTAACCGTGGCCAGCATGATGTTCATAATTACAATTCCACCCACCACCATGAACACTGCCACTATACCGATGGTGACGGCAAAAATGCTGCCCGTCAGGTTCTGCCAGGCGCTCATCAGCGTATCGGAGGCGTTTACGCCGAAGTTGTCTTCCTCGCGATAGGGCAGGTGGCGGCGCGCCCGCATGAGGATTCGAGTCTCATCCTCCAACTCCATCAGGTGTTGGGCGTCCGGGGATTTGATAAAAACGATCAGCTCCAGGTTTGGCATGAAGAGATTCCGGAAAGTGCCGAGAGGAATAAATACGAAATTGTCCTGGCTCACTCCGAAAGTGGAGCCCACCTTCTCCGCCACGCCCACCACGGTAAAGTCGTGGCCTCCCACCTCCAGTTCCTTGCCAACCGGATCGACCGAGGGGAAGAGTTTCTCCACAATGTCCTGGCCGATGAAGCAAACCCGCGTATTGTGTTGGTAGTCCTGGTCGGTGATGTAGCGCCCCCACGCTACCTTTTCCCGGCCAATGTAAGCGTGGCTGGAGGTGATTCCCGACAAGGTCACCTCGCTGATCGAGTGGCCGCCATATCGCGCCTCGGGCCCGGTTTGGGGTTGCGCGATGGCGCTGATCGCTTCGTAGCCGTTCAGTGAGTCCCGTAAGTACTCGTATTCTTCGAAACGGATGGGCCGGTTGCGCCGCAGAGCTTGCAAATACGCATCATACCCCTGCGCCCACTTGAACTGGTGGACGACGAAAGTGTTTGTGCCGAGATTGGCAATTTTGGTGGCGATGTAGAGGTTCATGCCGTTCACCACCGACATCACGACGATCAGCGTGGTGGTGGCAATGACGATCCCGAGCAGGGTGAGGAGGGACCGCAGCTTGTGGGTGCGTAGTTCTTCCAGCGCCAGCCATAAAGCTTCGCGCGCGGAAACCCAGAAGGCGGCGTGCTGCCGGAACTTTGCCCGCCAATGGGCCACGGACGCACGGGCTCGGTTGAAAACGGACATGTGGATTCGCTCTCCGCGTCTGCAGGCATCATCGAGATCAGGTTGACTTCAGCAGGCTGCGGAGCACCGTGGGCAGGATGCCACCGTTGCGATAATAGTTCACTTCCACGGCCGAGTCGAGACGGGCAATGGCCTGGAAGCTGTGCTTGGCGCCATCGGGTGAAATGGTGGTCACGGTGACTTCCGAGCGCGGGCGAATGGCGTCGCTCAAGCCTTCGACGGCGAAGATGTCTTCCCCGCTGAGGCCGAGGGTCGCGGCGCTTTCTCCTTCGCGAAATTGCAGGGGCAGCACGCCCATTCCCACCAGGTTGCTGCGATGGATGCGCTCGTAGGTTTCCGCCAGCACGGCTCGCACGCCGAGCAGCAGCGTTCCTTTCGCCGCCCAGTCGCGCGATGAGCCCGACCCGTATTCCTTACCCGCCAAGACGATCAACGGCACGCCATCGTCGCGATAGCGCATCGCGGCATCGTAAATGCTCATCCGTTCGCCATCGGGAAGGTGCAGGGTGATGCCTCCTTCCGTCCCCGGCACGAGCAGGTTCTTCAGCCGAATATTTGCAAACGTGCCGCGGACCATCACGCGATCATTGCCACGCCGCGAGCCGAAGGAATTGAAATCTTTTTTGGTTACGCCGCTTTCCACCAAAAAATGGCCGGCGGGCCCGTCCACAGGAATATCGCCAGCAGGAGAAATGTGGTCGGTGGTCACGGAATCGCCGAGCAGCGCCAGGACCCGCGCGCCGTGAATCTCGCCGATGACGCCGGGAGCAGGAGTGAGGCCGAGGAAGAAAGGCGGCTCCTGAATGTAGGTCGAGGCTTCCTGCCATGGGTAAAGCGCGCCGCCGGCAACAGGGATGGCGTTCCAGGTGGGATTGCCGTCCCAGGCATTCTGGTAACTTGCGCGGAACATCTCAGGGCGAACGGAGCTGCTCAGGACTTCACTTACCTCCGCTTGCGAAGGCCAGATATCGCGCAGGTAAACGGCGTTGCCTTGGCGGTCTTTACCCAATGGCTCGGTGGCCAAGTCAATATCCACGGTGCCCGCCAGCGCGTACGCCACCACCAGCGGCGGCGATGCCAGGTAATTCGCCCGCACCTGTGGATGCACGCGGCCCTCAAAATTGCGATTGCCGGAAAGAACCGCCGCGGCCACCAGTTGGCCTTGCATCACCGCGCTGGCCACAGCGGGCGGCAGGGGTCCGCTGTTGCCGATGCACGTGGTGCAACCATAACCCACCAGGTTGAAGTGCAGACCGGCAAGCGACTCGAGCAATCCGGATGCCTGCAAATATTCCGTCACCACTTTCGAGCCGGGGGCCAGACTGGTTTTGACGTAAGGAGGAACCCGTAATCCTTTTTCCAAAGCCTTCTTCGCCACCAAACCCGCCCCCAGCATGACGGAAGGATTGGAAGTGTTGGTGCAGGAAGTGATCGCCGCAATCACCACCGACCCGTGAGTCAACTGAGTGCTTGTACCGTCGAACTTCACACTGGCGCTGCGGCCCGCGTCTTGTGCCGATAGGCCGAAGCCTCGCTCCTTTACGGGAGCCGAAAGCGCGCGGCGAAACGCCTGCTTCATTTGCGATAGCGGGACGCGATCCTGTGGGCGCTTGGGCCCGGCAAGACTCGGTTCAACCGTGGCAAGGTAGCGCAGCGTCTCGGCATCGATGGGAAAGAAACCCATGGTCGCGCCGTATTCGGGAGACATGTTCGCCACCGTGGCGCGGTCGGCGAGCGTCATTTCCGCCAGGCCCTCCCCGAAGAACTCCACGAATTGGTCCACCACGCCCCTCTTGCGCAAAATCTGTGTGACCGTGAGGACCAGGTCTGTGGCCGTCACGCCTTCATTCAACTTTCCCCGCAGCCGGAAGCCCACCACCTTCGGCGTCAGGAAATAATAGGGCTGGCCCAGCATGGCCGCTTCCGCTTCAATGCCGCCCACCCCCCAACCCAGCACTCCCAGGCCGTTGATCATCGTGGTGTGAGAATCCGTCCCGACGAGGGTGTCAGGAATCAGCACGGTTTCGCTGGGCGTCTTCTGCAGCAGAACCACTTTGGCCAGGAATTCCAAATTCACTTGATGCACAATGCCCGTGGCCGGAGGCACCACGCGGAAATTTTGGAACGCCTGCTGGCCCCACCGGAGGAATTCATAGCGCTCGCGGTTGCGCTCAAACTCGATCTCGGCGTTGCGCTCCAGGGCGGAGGAATTCCCGAAGAAATCCACTTGCACCGAGTGATCGATGACCATATCCACGGGAACCAGGGGATTAATTTTTGTGGCGTCGCCGCCCAGCCGCGTCATCGCCGAGCGCATGGCGGCCAGGTCCACTACAGACGGAACTCCGGTGAAATCCTGCAGGATCACGCGGGCAGGCTTGAAAGGCACCTCGCGCGCCGCGGGCGCCTTGGCGTTCCACTGGGCGAGTGAGGTGACGTCTTCCTCCGTCACCAGCGTGCCGTCGCAGTTTCGCAGCAAGGCTTCCAGCAAGACTTTGATGGAAAAGGGAAGGCGCGAAACTGCGCCGAAGCCCAGCTTTTCCAGGCGATCCAAGCGGTAAATGAGCGCGGGGCCGCCGGTGGTTTCGAGCGTGGCGCGGGCCCCAAAAATGTCTTGAGCTTTGTCCATGATTCCTCCGTAACGCCTGCCTTCTATGATAACCCCGATTTGTGCAGACAGGCGGCCTTAGGCGTCTTACGCAATGACACCTCCATATCCCGTCTGGCCTCCCAAACCCCACGTTTTGCGGGTCGTGAGGGTGGGGGTAAGTTCTTCCGCCTTCGGTTTCCTTGTCGCTCCTTACGCCGCTGATCCGCCGCCGGCGCTGGGTGCGGGACTTGGAAACAATCAGGACGGCCTTGCAACGGCGGGGCTAAAGCCCCGCCCTTCCAGAGTCGTGGTGAGAAATCCGGGCTGGTGCCTACTGCTTACTGCCTTCCGCCTTTTGCGTCCCGCGCCATCCCGGGGCGACATAATCCAGCGCTTTCTGTGCAGCGGTCTTCCCGGTCCGAATGCAGTCAGAGATGCCGATTCCTGAGTAAGCATTCCCCGCAAGGTACAATCCGCGCAGGCCCTGTATTCGCTCCTCGATTGCACTCACGCGTCCCGCGTGGCCCACCGGATATTGCGCCATCGAAGCCGGCCATCGGTGCACCCGGAAGAACAGAGGCTCAGCGGCGAAGTTCATAATCTCCTTCAGTTCCCGCCGCACCAAATCCACAACTTCTTCATCACCTAACCCGAGCACGTTGGGGTCTCGTGCCCCGCCCAGAAAGCATCGCAGCATCGCTTTCCCTTCCGGCGCACGGTGGTGGAATTTTGCGTGGACGAACGTGCAGGCAAGCATTCGCCGCCGCTCCTTGCGCGGCACCAGGAATCCAAAACCTGCGGGAAGCGCGGCCCTGGCACGTTCGTCAAACCCCAGCGAGACCGTCATCGAAGAACTATAGGGGATGCCCTCGAGCAACTCACTCAGGCGGTGGTCGAGGGATGAAATCAGCCCACCCGCATGGTACGCCGGCACGGCGAGAATCACCGCGTCCGCGTCGTAAGTCTGGCTACCTTCGCAAGCAATCTGGAACCGCCGGGAGCAGGAGTCAGTAATGCCTCCGGGGCCGCCGGGGGCAAACTCCAGGGCGAGCACGCGGCGGCGCATAAAAACCCGGGAACTCTCAACCTGTGCGGCGAGCCTCTCCGTCATTTGTTGGAGCCCGCCCTTGAGAGTCATGAAGAGCGGCAGCTTATGCGGCGGGGCAATACCCGATCCATCTGAATGCGTGCCCGGAGCGTTATTCACCTGCGGGGCGGCACGCCGCTGCCGCATGGCCTTTAACGTGGCGCGCGTCAGGCTGCCGTGTTGGCGTTCCATTTCCCAAAAGCGTGGTAACACGGAGCGGACACTCAGCGCGGCAGAGTCGCCGCCGTAGACGCCCGCCAGCAGCGGGTCCGCAATATTCTCGACCATCGCCTCACCGAAATGCCTTTTCACAAAACTGGCTACGGATTCATCGCCATCATCGCGCGTGGGCGGAGAGGAAAACAGCTCCCATGCGGCCGCGAGTTTCGTGCTCAGCGGTAGCAGCTTTGTCGTGACCATCGGCCAAAGACGCGTCGGCACCAGAAACATCAGCCCATCGGGAAGCGGCAGCAGGCGCCCCTGATGAAGGATGTACGTGCGGCGCGTGCGGTCGTTGGAGCCTATCAGATCGTCACCCAGCCCCAGTTCTCGCGCCAGCGCCGCGGCTTGCGGCTTCTCGGCGAGGAAGCTGTCCGGGCCAGCCTCGATCACAAAGCCGTCAACCGTTTCCGTCCGCACCACGCCGCCCAAACACGAACTTGCCTCGATGAGGATTTCCTCAATTGGCGCGCCCGCTTGGCGCGCCCGCGCCAGCGTGTAGGCGGCGGCAAGGCCGGAGATGCCCCCGCCAATCACGGCTATTCGACGCCCTTTGGTTCTGTCAGTCATCGCGAAAAAGCGTTTCACCCAGAGGGCGCAGAGGAATTCACAGAGATCACAGAGAAAGCCCGGCCCTTTCGCACCTTAGTTCTCCGTGTTCTCCGCGCGAAAGGATTCCAGTGATCTCAACGATAAGGGGCTCCGTGGACTCTGTGTGAAAGGTTCTTGCATCCTCCGATCGTTTTCGGGATATCACAATGTCGTGAATAGTTCAGGCCAATCATTTTTCATACTTTAGCATTGATAATTCCAATGCGCGCCGTCACCAGGCTCGCTAGCGCCGACACAAATTGAGGACTGGCGTTCAGCGACTCTGACCTACGCACCGCGACACCCCGAGCCTTCCCATAGTGGCGGAATAGCACGTCGATGTCGTAAAGAATTTCGACGTGGTCGGAGACAAATCCCACCGGAATCAAAAGTACGTTCTTCCCGCCCGTCTGCGCCAACTCGTCGATTTGCGATTCCACCGTCGGCCCGATCCATTTTTCCGCCGTCATCCCCTGGCTTTGGAACGCCACGCGATATTCGGTGATGGCCATCGCCCGGGCCACCAGAGCCGCCGTCTCCCGTACCTGCCGCTCGTAGGGATCTCCCTCGGCGATCGTCCGTTCCGGCACACTGTGGGCCGTAAAGATTACAGGAACTGGGCCGCCGGTTTCCCGTGTCGCAGCATGTAGCGCCGCCGCCGCGCGCTCGCGGAAAGCCTCAATCAACCCCGGATGGTCGTGGTAGCTTTCGACGAAATCCACTACCAACCCCGGGCACACCTGCGCGACCGCATCCATCAAGCATTTGCGGTAGAGTCCAATGCTGGTGCGGGAATTTTGGGGTGCCAGGCAAACGGCCACAATACGCTCAACCCCATCGTCGCTAAGACGGCGAACCGCTTCCGGAATAAACGGATTCCAGTTCCTCATGCCAACGTAAACGGGGTGTGCAATCAACCTCGCCAGGCCTTCTGCCTGCAAGGTGGTGAGCCGCAATAATGGCGACCCCCCTCCAATCAGGCTGTAGCGGTGAGTGATCTCCTTGACTATGGCCTCCGGCAGCGGCCGGCCCCCGCGCACGTTCAGCAGGAACTCAGGAATATCTTCGAGCTGATCGGGCGCCCCATGCGCCAGCAGCAACACTCCCCACGAGACTGGGCGGGGCTGCGGATTGGATTCTCTTTCCATGATGTATCGTGGGCCGAGGGAATTCGCCCCCGCTATTTAAGGACAAAAACCTGCAAAAGCCCTTATAATTCTCCCTTTGTGAATATACCACGTGGGGCATGAGTTAGGGCTGCTTGCCCTTGCTCAATTCCTCCATCTTTCTAAACTCATGTTTGCTGTATTAGGATTCGTGAGGAGCCCTATGACGAGACGGACCGTTGCATTTGCATTAACTTTTGTGGGGGTGTTGTGTGTGGCAATGATACTTGTCCAGAATATGCAAGCAGGAAGCCCCAAGAATCCAGCGGAGTTCAATCGACTGGTCGATAGCTACTTCGACTTCTACTTTCAATTTCACCCGAAGGAAGCAACGGCCGCGGGGTTTCATCAGTACGATGCCAAAATGGAGGATTATTCCCGCGCCTCGCGTGATGGCGAGATTTCCAATCTGCGGACTTACGCCTCAGAGTTTGACCGGCTCGACCCGGCGAAACTTCCCGCAGAAAGCGCCGGTGACCTGGCCTTTTTGCAGAGCAATATCAAGGGACGCTTGCTGGAACTCCAGGTTCTGCAAATGTGGCGGAAGGATGCTAACCTGTATGTTGGCGACGCCACGGACAGTATTTTTGTGATCATCAAGCGCACCTTTGCGCCGCCAGAGGAACGTCTGCGCTCGGTCATTGCGCGCGAGCGTCAAATTCCAGCCGTACTTATGACCGCCCGCTCCAACCTCTCGAACCCGCCTAAAATCTATACGCAGATCGCAATTGAACAAATGCCCGGGATCATTGAATTTTTTCAAAAGGACGTCCCCGGCGCCTTTCCGGGTATAAAGGACGCAGCCCTGTGGACTGATTTCCAACAAACCAACGCCGCCGTTGTGAAAGCGCTCGAGAATTTCCAACTCTTCCTCCAAGACGACTTGCTTCCCAGATCCCAGGGAGATTTCCGTATCGGGGCGGATAATTTCCGGCAAAAACTTCTCGACGATGAGATGGTCAATATTCCCCTTGATCAGCTCCTCAAGATCGGGTACGCCGATCTGCACAGCAACCAGCAACGATTGAAGGAAACCGCTGCACTGATTAATCCGAATGCTACCCCTCGTGAAGTGCTTGCCACACTCGAAAAAGACCACCCTCCAGCCGACCAGCTCTTGCCAACCTTCCGCAATTTGCTGGGGGGCCTTCGTGAATTCATCGAGGCCAAGAAAATCGTCACCATCCCTTCCTCGATATTGCCTACTCTGGAAGAAACGCCCCCCTTCATGCGCGCCACCACCACCGCTTCCATGGATACCCCCGGCGCTTATGAAACCCAGGCAACGGAGGCCATGTTTAACGTGACCCTCCCGGAGCCCGGCTGGACGCCGCAGCAGGTGGAGGATTGGATGGAAGGATTCAACCGCGGCACCATCCTGAGCACCGCAATTCACGAGGCATATCCGGGTCACTACGTTCAGTTCTTATGGGTCAAACGCCTCAACTCCAAGGTGCGGAAGTTGCTGTTCTGTAACAGCAACGTGGAGGGCTGGGCGCATTATACGGAGCAGATGATGCTGGATGAGGGCTATGGCGGCGGTGATGCCAAATTGCGCATGGGCCAATTGCAGGACGCGCTATTGCGCAATGCCCGCTTTATCGTCGGCATCGAAATGCATACCGGAAACATGACCATGGATCAGGCCAAAGAATTCTTCATCCGCGAGGGATATCAGGTCCCCGCCGTCGCGGATGTCGAGGCCAAGCGCGGAACATCTGATCCCACCTACCTGGTATATACGCTGGGAAAACTCCAAATTCTGAAGTTGCGCGACGACTACAAAGGGAAACTGGGGAACAAGTTTATGTTACAGGAGTTCCACGACCGCTTCATGGATCAAGGCGGCGTTCCGCTCGTCATCATTCGCCGAACCCTCCTGGGCGATAACAGCCCCACGCTGTAAGGACTTTGCTGATTTTCCCGCATCCTGTTCAGCCCCGCCGAAATCGCGGTTCATGCCCAGGACTTATCATTTGGACCTTAAAAGTCGGGCGAACTTCTGGTAGAGTCTCCGTTTGGCTCGGACGCGCCACCTTCACTCGCGGGGGCGCACTTTACTTTGTTCTCGGGCAAAACGAGACGAAAGGACGCCCCGATATGAATTACCGCAAGTTTGGACGCGCCGGCTGGATGGTAAGCGAAATCGGTTATGGCATGTGGGGCATGGGGGAATGGACCGGCTCCGACGACGCGGAGTCGAAAGACTCCCTTCAACGGGCCGTCGACCTGGGTTGTAATTTTTTTGACACCGCTTGGGCCTATGGGAGCGGCCACAGTGAAGAGTTGTTGGGATGGTTGGTGCGCAACAACCCCGGGCGAAAAATCTACGCGGCCACTAAAATTCCCCCTAAGAATCTCGCTTGGCCCAGCCGCCGGGAGTTCACCCTCGACGACTGCTTCCCTCCCGATCACATTGACCAGTATGTGCACACCAGTCTCAAAAACCTGAGCCTGGGATACATCGACTTAATTCAATTCCACACCTGGGAGGATTCCTGGCTGGAAGATGATCGCTGGGTGAAAAAAATCGACGCCCTGCGCCACCAAGGGCTGATCGGCGCGGTAGGCATCAGCCTAAATCGCTGGGAGCCGTGGAACGGGGTACGGGCGGTCCAATCAGGGTTGATTGACGCCGTGCAGGTCATCTATAACATTTTTGACCAGAACCCCGAGGACGAACTCTTTCCGGCTTGTGCGGCAAAGAATGTGGGCGTCATCGCGCGCTGTCCGTTCGACGAAGGCACACTTACGGGGAGCCTTACCCTACAGAGCAAATGGCCCCCGGACGATTGGCGTAACACCTACTTCGTCCCGGAAAACCTCAAAGCCAGTGTGCAACGTGCGGAAGCCTTGCGCCCGCTTGTCCCTCCGGGTATGGACATGCCGCAGATGGCATTGCGCTTCATCCTGAATAATTCCACCGTCGGCACCATCATTCCAGGAATGCGCAAGCTGGCGAACGTTGAAGGGAACGTACGCGCCGGTAACCAAGGTCCGTTGCCGGTGGATCTGTATGCGGAATTACGCAAGCACCGTTGGGACCGGCAGCCAACCGATTGGTCACAATGATGACACGCAAAAGGTAAGCGCTCTTCAGGGTCTGGGGCGAGTGTGGCGGGCCGTTAAAAACGGCCGAGCGTAGTGAGAAGGCCGGCCTGAGGGTGAAATTGGGGGACGCGGTCATGAAGTATCGCCGATTTGGACGCACCGGCTGGATGGTGAGTGAGATCGGGTACGGGATGTGGGGAATGGCGAGCTGGACCGGCTCCAGCGATACTGAATCCCAGCAATCCTTACAGCGTGCAGTCGACTTGGGCTGCAACTTTTTTGATACCGCCTGGCACTACGGCTGTGGGCGTAGCGAACACCTGCTTGGGGAGTTAGTTCGCCGCAACCCTGGAAAGAAGCTTTATGTCGCAACCAAGATTCCGCCCAAGAACCTTGTCTGGCCGGCCCGTCCGGAGTTTACGCTTGACGACTGCTTTCCCCCCGAGCACATTGACCGGTATGTACACATCAGCCTGGAAAATCTAGGCCTGGAGAGCCTCGACCTGATTCAATTTCACACCTGGTCAGACGCCTGGCTGGAAGACGACCGTTGGGTGAGGAAGATCGACGAATTGCGCCGGCAAGGGCTGTTCCGAGCTGTCGGCATCAGCCTCAATCGCGGGGAACCCTGGAACGGTGTGCGCGCGGCGCAGTCGGGGCTGATTGACTCGGTGCAGGTCATGTACAACATTTTCGATCAGAATCCCGAGGACGAACTTTTCCCCGCCTGTGCTGCCCGGGACGTGGCCGTCATTGCGCGGTGCCCGTTGGACCAAGGCTCGTTGACCGGCACGCTGACGCTCGAAAGCAAATGGCCGGAAGGTGATTGGCGTAACAGCCACTTTGGTCCGGAGACCCTCAAAGCAAGTGTTGAGCACGCCGACGCGCTGAAGCCGCTTGTCCCCCACGGCATGGCGTTGCCGGAGGTGGCGCTACGTTTCATTCTGAATAATCCCAGCGTGAGCACCATCATCCCCGGCATGCGCAAATTGAAGAATGTCGAAGAGAATGTGTGCGCCAGCGAACAAGGTCCGCTGCCTGTGGGCTACTATGCAGAATTGCGCAAGCATCGCTGGAACCGCAAGGCGGTCCGGCGGCCAAACCAATGACGCCCGGTGGCCGGAATGGGACTCTGCGGTAGATTGGAATTTGAAAATCCCTAAGTGTAAGGTTGAGACTTATGCACAGGAAGGAGTAGCGCCATGGCGAATACCGTGGTTGCAACTCACCATCCCCACACTGGAAGGAGAGTTTCTTCATGGACAAGAAAACAGAAATTACGCGGCGGGAATTTCTGAAGGACACAGCCCTGGCCGGCGCCGGCGCAGCCGTACTGGGCGGCTTGGCGCCGGCACGCGTACTGGGCGCCAATGACCGCATTCGCGTCGGCGTGCTGGGAAGCGGGCATCGCGCTCGCTACGACATGGAGATGTTCAAAATGGTCCCGGGCGTTGAGTTCGTCGCCGTCTGCGATGTTTATGCGCCCGCCCGGGCCAAAGCCTTGGAAATCGCAGGCGCTGGCGCCCAGGCTTACACGAACTATCACGAAGTTCTTGATCGCAAGGATATCGACGCGGTCCTGATCGGCAGTCCCGATCACTGGCACAAACAAATGCTCATCGACGCCGTGAATGCCGGTAAGGACGCCTATGTCGAAAAGCCCATCTGCCACTCGATTGAAGAGGGGGTGGAAATGGTGCGCGTGGTGGACGGCAGCCAGCGCATCGTGCAAACCGGCACCCAGCAGCGCAGTTGGGATCACTGGAAACTCGGCAAGGAAATCGTTGCCTCCGGCCGGCTCGGTAAGATCACCATGGTGCATACTTACTGGTACCAGAATTACCTGTCAAAGAAGAATGTTATTACGAAAATCGACCCGGCGGACTTGGACTGGAAGAGCTTTTTGGGCGACGCGCCCGATCAGCCCTTTAGCGATGAAAAATTTCGGTGGTGGCGCTGGTATTGGGATTTTGGCGGAGGGATTCTCACCGACCTGCTGACCCACTGGATTGACGTTATCCAGTGGTACATGGACCAGCCCGCGCCCAAAACGGCCACTACGGTGGGCGACCTTTACCGTATGGATTGGCAGTGCCCCGACACCGTCACCGCAACCTATGAATATCCCGGCAATTTCATGGTAACCTTCACGGGCTCCATCAACAGCAGCGTGGACGACGGCGGCGTCATGTTTTGCGGCAGCGACGCGACGCTAAAGATTGACCGTTCCCACCTGGCCGTTTATCCGGAGGACGTAGCGGCGGTGTCCGGCTGGCTCAATCCGGAGCCGGAACTCTTTATGCGCTCCGAGCACGATGGAACGTTTGACAACGTCCGCAACTTTGTGGACTGTATGCGTACGCGCAAGTCTCCCAACGCCAACATTCACTTGGGTTTCGAGGCGGCGCGCACTTCCTGGATTGGCAACATCGCTTTGAAGCGCGGGATGAAAGTAGCCTGGGATCCTACGAAAGGCAAGGTAGCATGAAAAAGTTCATTCATATCTCTCGCCTACCGGGCAATAAGCTGGGCGGCCTGCTTCTCCTGCTCGTGCTCTTCAGTCTACCTCTGCGCGCCGAGGAGCCGACCGCCAGTAAAGCTATCTACAACACCTTTAGCGATGAGGAGGAGATGGCCATGGGCCGCAAGGCGGCGGAGGAGACCGACAGGCAAGTGCCGCTGCTGAACGCATCGCTGCTCTTAGCCTACCTGAACAACCTGGGGCAGAAGGTGGCGCAAGCCTCGCGGCGGCCGCAAATTCAATACTCTTTCAAAATTGTGAATACTGACACCGTTAATGCCTTCTCGCTGCCGGGGGGATTTGTCTATATCCATCGCGGCCTCCTGGACTTCGTTGTGAACGAAAGTGAATTGGCGGGCGTTATGGCGCACGAGGTGGGCCACATTGTGGCTTATCACAGTATGAACGATGTGGCCCGCCGTGCGCTGGTCGATCGGGGGATGTACGAACTCCAGAAGGCCGGCGTGCTGAGTGACCGGCAGGTCGTGGATACGCTACAGCGGTATGGCGGTCCGATTCTGCTTTTCGCCGACCGCAAATTCAGCCGCGAGGAAGAATCCGAGGCTGACATGCTCGGCATTTACAATACTATCCGCGCCGGGTATGACCCGCTGGGATTGGTTACCGCCCTCGCCCGCCTTAGCAAATTCACGGGAAACCCCACGCTGGTCGAGGCCCTCCTGATGAATCACCCTCTCCCGGGTGAACGGGTGACGGCGCTCCGCGCAGAACTACAGCAGAATCCGCCTCCGAAAGGACTGGAGAAGGATAGCGCCGAGTTCCAGGCGGCAAAACTGTATCTGCAAGCTCTGCCGCCACCCCCACCGGCGAAAAAGCAGCCTTAGCGGAATCGGGCGGACATCAGGCGTGACGAGGTCCGCTGAGAACTCGCGCCGGAAGGGTAATCAGGGCCCGAAGCAAATCGAATACCCCCCCCACGGCAATCCCCACCAGCCGGAATGGCAGGGTGAGAATCCAAACCAGTGGATAAAGCACCAGCGCCAGAAGCGCCAGCGGCCAGCAGAGGATAAGAAGAATGCACCAGAGCAGGAATTTCACCATATGACTTTACTCCCCACAAGGATTCACGCCCATTCTACCCCCTGGAGCAAACGGAACGCCTGGATTCTCATCTGCGGGATCGCACCGGCGCGGGTCGTTACCGAAGCAAGTGTATGCTCCCTGGCTCACGCTGGCCGGCGGCTTTAGCCCGCATTTCTCACCACGATTTTGGCAGGGCGGGGCTTTACAGGCTGCGGAAAAATCCTGTGGCGCTTGGCGCTGGTATTGTCAGCACCACCCCGGCGCTCGGCGCGCCACCCCTCCTCATCTGAGGAGGGGAGCGTTTTCAATAACTCCCCTCCTGATTCAGGAGGGGTGGCGCCTTGGGCGCCGGGGTGGTTGTACACCGAGGATAGTTTTTCCGCAGCCTGTAAAGCCCCGCCCTTCCGCCAGCCCCCTTCCCGGTGTGGTGAGAAATGCGGGTTAGAGCCTAATCCATAGGGTAGAGGCTGCACCCTCCGTCCACCAACAGCGTCGCGCCGGTCATGTAATCGGAGGCATGGGAGCAGAGAAAGATAAACGCGTCAGCGACCGATTCAGGAGGCTGCATGAAACCCAGGGGAATGGCTTTCTCCGCGCGTCGGCGGTAATCGGGTTCGGTATCCCATTGCCGTTTGGCCATGCCCACAGCCACAATGCCAGGCGCGATAGAATTCACGCGGATTCCCTTCGCCGCCAGTTCCCGCGCCATCCCACGCATCAGCATTTTGATTCCGCTCTTGGTGACGTTATAAGGAGTGATGTCGGGCCAGGGTGTATCCTGCACCCACGAGGAGGTGAAGATGATCTTGCCCTTAACCTTCTGCGCCACCATGGCGCGGGCCGCCGCTTGCGCCACCAGAAACGCGCTGCGAAGGTTGACACGCACGATGCGGTCCCAATCCTGCTCAGGATAGTCGAGAATGGAGCAGGACTGGGCCATCCCGGCGTGGCAGAGGGCGACGTCAACGGCGCCGAAGGACTGCAGGGCTTTCTCCACGAGCGCCTGCGCCCCAGCCGCGGTGGTTACGTCGGCGTTGATGTATACGCATCGATCGGACGCGTAGCCGGTGGCCTCCACCCACGCCTGCGCTTCCTTTTCCGCCATGATGTCGTTCACCACCACATGAGCCGAGTGCGCCAGCAGCCTCTGCGCCACGACCTTCCCGATGGCGCCTAAACCCCCGGTAATCAGGATGGCCTTGCCTTGGAGACAATCCGCTGCGAATGCCATGGTTATTCCTCACCGGGGCAGTGATTCAGTTGGGCCTCTTGTCGAGGCGCTCGGCGCCTGTCTCTCCCCGGACGGGTGGGCCGGAAATACGGGAAAATCAATAAGCGCGGCCAGAGGCCGCCGCTCCAAGAGACTGAGTCATGCCCCTCATTCTATTTAAATCTAATCCTGTAGGATTATAGTCCCAAACGCCCTTTGGCAGGGGGGCGCCAGGCCGGCCAGCGAATGGCGCTTTACTTTTCCGGCTATCTCTGATATTCCGCTGCTGACTGAACCGGAGCGTGGATAATTATGAAAATCACCGACATCAAAACCCTCGTCGTCAACGCGCAGATGCGCAATTGGGTATTCGTCAAGGTTGAGACCGACGTTCCCGGGCTTTACGGTTGGGGCGAAGGAACGCTGGAATGGAAAACCCGCGCCGTCGCCGGCTGCGTAGAGGACTTCAAACCCCTTGTGCTGGGCCTAGATCCGACGCGCATTGAGTTCTTGTGGCAGATCATGTATCGCCACTCCTTCTGGCGGTTGGGAGTGATCGGAACCACGGCAATTTCCGCCATCGAACAAGCCTGCTGGGACATCACCGGAAAATCGCTGGGGGTTCCTGTCTACAAGTTGCTGGGAGGCCGCGTCCGCGACAAGGTGCGAATGTACACCCACCTCGGCATGGGTCAGATTAAAGCAGTGTACGAAACCTCGACCGTGGAACCCCTGATTGAACGCGCGCAGGAGGTCCTGGCAAAGGGTTATAGTGCTTTAAAGGTGGTGATTGTGCCGCTTTCAGAACCGCTGATGGGGCTGCCGGCCGTGCACCATTTCGCCAACCTCATGGGCAAGTTGCGCGCGGCCGTCGGTGATGCCGTGGACATCATGATCGACTTCCACGGGCGCACCACCACCGGACAAGCCATTGGATACATCCGCGCGGTGGAAGAGTTCCACCCTTTTTTCTGCGAAGAGCCCGTTCCGCCGGAGCAAACCGATGCCCTGCTGGAAGTACGGCGAAGCGTGCGCACACCCATCGCGACGGGCGAGCGCCTGGCCACACGGTGGGAATTCCGCCGCGTCTGCGAACTGCAAGCCTGCCACGTTTTGCAACCCGACCTCTGCCATTGCGGCGGCTTGCTCGAAGCCCGCAGAATTGCCGCCATGGGAGAAACCTACTTGATGGGGATTGCTCCCCACAACCCCAATGGCCCAGTCGCCAATGTGGTCGCACTGCATTTCGATCTGGCCACGCCGAATTTTCTTATTCAAGAGGATATGGTCGGCGATGTTCCCTGGCGCTTCGATGTAGTCCAGACACGGCTGAAGGCCGAAAAGGGTTACTGGCTGCCGCTCGATGAGCCCGGATTGGGCGTGGAGATTAATGAGGCCGAAGCGCGGAAGCACCCCTTCGAGCAAGAAATACTCGAGCAGATGGTTTTTCACCCGGACGGTTCCGTTGCTGAATGGTGAGGGTGGATGATCGGGTGAACAAAAAGCGATCTCGGCAGCCATTTTCTCCGCCTTTGCTTGCGTATCACTTGTCACTGGTCACTGGACTTAAAAATATGAACAATCATTTCTCGTTCGGCATGGCCATAATTCTTGTCAGTGGAGCAATGAATGCCGGATTCGCACTGCCGATGAAGTACTCCCGGAGCTGGAAGTGGGAGAATCTCTGGTTGGTCTTTTCCGTTGTCGGAATCTTCATCGTGCCCTGGGCGCTAGCCTTCGGACTGGCGCCGGAACTTATGCAGGTTTACGCCGGTGTAACGCCGCGGGCGCTGCTCCTCCCCCTCATTTTCGGTCTGCTCTGGGGGGTCGCGCAGGTGACCTTCGGGGTCAGCCTGCGAATGGTGGGCGTCGCCTTGACCTTCGCCGTCGTGTCGGGCCTCGCCAGTCTCTCGGGATCACTCGTCCCGATGCTGGCCTTTCATCCCGAGGAACTCTTCCGTCCGCGAGGACTGATGCTGCTTCTCAGCATTCCGTTTCTCATTGTCGGTCTGACCTTTTACGCTTTCGCCGGTCGCCGGCGGGAGAAGGAACAGGCCGGCCCCAAGGCCGGGCCCTCCCCAGCGAAGAGTAGTTTTGCCACCGGGCTGGCTTTGTGCATTTTCACGGGAATCTTCGGTTCGAGCTACAACCTGGGGTTCGCCTTCGGTGGCGATGTGATTCGCGCCAGCCTGCAGCATGGCGCCGGTCCCCTGACGTCAACCTACCCCTTGTGGGGGCTTGTCCTGGGAGCTGGGTTCATACCCAACCTGGTTTACTGTGTCTACCTGCTGGTGAAGAATCGAACGACCAGTCTTTTCGGCCGGAGCGGCTGGACCCACGAGGCTGTCCTGGCCGTTGCCATGGCCCTCCTGTGGGTTACCGCGGTTCTGAGTTACGGAATGGGAGCCACCTTGGTGGGGGCGGACGGAACATCGATAGGTTACATGCTGTTCATCGCTTCGAGCATCCTCTTTGCCAATGCCTTCGGACTTATGGCCGGAGAATGGAAAGGCGCAAGCGTCCGCACCAAAAGGTTCCTGTTCGCGGCCGTCGTTTTCATCCTAATAGCGGTCATTGTTGTAAACCTGGGTGGCCTTTTCTGATAACAGCCCGAGTGGCGGCGGGGCCGGCGCGCGCATTCCTCCCTCCACCGCCCATGCTTACAGCCGCGCAGGCGAGTACAATGTCAGGGGTACTGAGGTCTTCGCTTGAAGAAGAGGCTGTTGCCACAAATGATGAAAGTAGTTCGCATTATTGGAGCCTCAGCGATTATCGGTGGCATCACCTTTTTCTGCTGCCGCATTTTCAGTGTCAATAACGTGACAGTTGCCCTTTCGTTTCTCCTGGCGGTGCTGGCGATTGCCACGCGTTGGGGGCTGATTGAAGCGCTGGCGGCTTCGGTGGCCAGCATGTTTTGCTTCAATTACTTCTTTATTCCCCCTATCGGGTCGTTCACGATTGCGGATTCCCAGAACTGGGTGGCTCTTTCTGTCTTTGTCGTGACAGCGGTCATTGTCAGCCAGCTTTCTGCCAGCGCGAAAAAGCAGGCGCTGGAATCAACGCAGCGCCAACACGAAATGGAACGGCTTTACACCTTGAGCCGGAACTTGCTGCTCCTCGAAGTCCACGGACCTATGGCCCAGGAGATTACCAATTCGATTGCCCAGGTGTTTGAGCTGCCGGGACTGGCGTTTTATGACCGCGCCAACGACCGGTTTCACCGGGCCGGCCCCCACGACATTCCCGTAGACGCCAGCAAACTGCGGGACGCCGCACTGCAAGGCACGGTTTTTCACGATGCCGCAACGAAAACCACGGTCATTCCCATCAGCCTGGGAGGCCAGCCGATAGGAAGCCTGGGGATTCAGGGCTCGCAGGTGTCAGAGACGGCTTTGCACGCCATCGCCAATCTCACGGCCATTACCTTGGAACGCGCGCACGCTCAGGAGATCGCCACCCGGGCGGAGGCCGCCCGGCAGAGCGAGGAGTTGAAGTCCACGATGCTTGACGCCCTGGCGCACGAATTTAAAACCCCCCTCACCCCGATCAAGGCGGCGGTGACCTCCATGTTATCCGACAGTGACCTGAGTCCGACCTACCAGGAACTGCTGCGCATTGTTGACGAGGAGACGGACCGGCTGAACTCCATGCTCACCGATGCGATCCAGATGTCACGAATCGAAGCGGGCCAACTCCAGTTGCACCGGAGCCCGCAGTCCCTGCGCAAGATCTTCCAAGCGCAATTGGAGAGGCTAGGGGAAAGCCTGGAAGGCCGCAGCGTGGCCGTGGAGGTTCCCGAGAGGTTGCCCCGCGTGAGTGTCGACCCGGAATTCACCGGAATCGTGATCTGGCAGTTGTTAAGCAATGCTTTGAAGTACACGCCACCGGGCAGCCCCCTTACCCTCTGCGCCAGTGCGGCAGAGACGGAAGTTATCGTTAGCGTGGAGGACTGCGGGCCGGGGATTTCCGAACCGGAACAAGGGAAAGTGTTCGAAAAGTTTTACCGCGGCAAAGATCAGCGGGAGAGGATACCGGGCACGGGCATGGGTCTCACTATCGCCAGGGAGATTGTGCGCGCCCACCACGGCCGGATCTGGGTGGAGAGCGAACCCGGAAAAGGGGCAAGATTCTCTTTCTCTGTCCCCCGCGCTCTCAGGGAGCCTTGACGGTGACCAGCGCCAGGATTTTAGTCGTTGATGATGAACCGCAGATTCGCCGCGTGATGCGTACGACACTGGTGGCGCGCGGCTATATGGTTAGCACGGCACGTAACGGGGAGGAAGCTTTGGAGAAGGTGCGCGAAGAGCGCTTCGACCTGGTGCTTCTCGACATGAATATGCCGGGAATCGGCGGCATGGAAGCCTGCCGCATCATCCGCTCCCAGAGTGACATTCCCATTGTGATTCTTTCCATTCGCAATGCGGAAAAGGAGAAAGTTGATGCGCTGGATGCCGGGGCTGACGACTACGTGACCAAACCCTTCAGCATGCCGGAACTCTTAGCCCGCATTCGCGCCGCCCTCCGCCGCGCGCCCCTTTTGAGCCCAGGCATGCCGGATTTGTTGAACCTGGGCAAGACCGTGGTCAATTTCATCGCGCGCCGGGTCACGGTGGACGGCACGGAAGTGCGCCTGACTCCTAAGGAGTTTGATCTTCTCCGCTACCTCGCCAGCAATCCCGATGTGGTCATCCCCCATGCCAAGCTACTTCAGGCGGTATGGGGGCCGGATTATGGTGAAGAGGTGGAATACCTCCGCGTTTTCATCAACCAGCTTCGCAAGAAAATCGAGCCTGATCCTTCCCACCCCGCGTATCTGCTGACAGAACCGTGGGTTGGATACCGGTTTAGTCATTCCAAAAAGGCCTAACGAAATCTTGACCAAGTCTTTATGATTTCTTTATGGGGTCGCGAGCACTATGACTAAGGTGACTCCCATGGAAGCCTCTTCAGGTGATGAGTTCGGTCTCACCTCGCCGGTTTTCTCTCATGACCCCAAGAGCCATGGTAGGATTGACCGGCAGACCGAGAAGGGGCTGGAAGTTCTCGTGATCTTTACGGACGCGCCGGGAACCCTTGCGGCCTTGCAAATGGCAGATGGGCTGGCGCAAAAACTGGAGGCGCACATACGGCTGCTCATGCCGTATGAAGTGCCTTACGCTTTGCCTCTGACCGGACCTGCGGTGCCGGTGGAGTTCCTAGAGGGCCAAATTTGCAATTTGGCCGGTAAGATTCGCCTGGAAGTCGCGGCACACATCTATTTATGCCGCGACAAGAGACGCACTTTGGAACTTCTTCTGAGGCCGCATTCCTTGATCGTTCTGGGCGGCAAGAAACGCTGGTGGCCAACCTCTGCGCAAAAACTTGCGCAGGATCTCCAAAAGGATGGGCACGACGTGATTTTCGCGGAATGGAGGTGACATTGCCGTGGTAGACCTGGCTTATATCTTGGTTGGGGTGCTGTTTTTCGTCGGTTGCTGGATTTTCACCCGCATCTGTGAACGTCTCTAGGGAGGGCTGACCCATGGATTTCATCATTGCCGGCATCGCCGCATTGTTTCTGTTTGGTTATCTGGTTTACGCCCTCTTGCGTCCAGAAGAGTTCTGAGGAGGCTTGCATGACCATGATTGGCTTTGTGTACATTGTGGTGTTCTTTCTGTGCCTGTTGGCGCTGACCAAGCCGCTGGGCCTCTTCATGGCTCGTGTTTTCGAGGGCGAGAGAACTTTTCTCCATCCCCTGTTGCGGCCTTTGGAACGGCTCGTTTATAGGTTTTGCGGCATCCGGGAAACCTCCGAACAGCGCTGGACGCAATATTCAGCATCGGTTATTGCTTTTAGCTTGATGGGCTTCCTGTTTGTTTACGCCATTCAGCGCCTACAGGGACTTTTGCCTCTTAACCCCATGCACTTCAGCACGGCCCACGCTCCCAGTTACGCCACACCCATGACGCCGGACCTGGCGTTCAATACCGCCGTGAGTTTCATAACCAATACCAACTGGCAGGCTTACGGCGGCGAGCAGACGCTCAGCTATCTCGTCCAAATGGCAGCGTTGACGGTCCAGAATTTCGCCTCCGCTGCGGCCGGCATCGCCGTAGCGATCGCGCTCATTCGCGGCTTTGCCCGCAAGCAAACGAACACCATCGGCAATTTCTGGGTTGACGCGACACGTGCCACGGTTTACGTGCTGCTGCCTCTGGCATTGGTGTTTGCCCTTTTTCTCTGCTTTCGCGGGGTGCCCCAAACTTTGAAATCCTATCAGATAGCCACCACGGTGGAAGGAGCGACTCAAACCATCGCGGTTGGCCCGGTTGCCGGACAGGAAGCCATCAAGATGCTGGGCACCAATGGGGGCGGCTTTTTCAACGTCAATTCGGCACATCCCTTTGAAAACCCGACTCCTCTCACGAATTTCACTCAGATCCTGGCCCTTCTCATCATCTCATCGGGCTTGACCTATACCTTCGGAAGGATGGTGGGTGACACCCGCCAAGGCTGGGCGCTGTTCGCGGCCATGGCGTTCCTCTTTTTTGCGGGCGTATTTATCTGCTATTCCTCCGAGCACGCAGGTAATCCGAACCTTGCCCGATTAGGGGTGGAGACGGCGGCCACTCCCTCTCAATCGGGCGGCAACATGGAGGGTAAGGACGTCCGCTTTGGTATACCTGGTTCCACCTTGTTTGCGACCGCGACCACCGACGCAAGCTGCGGGGCCGTGAACAGCATGCACGATAGCTATACGCCTCTCGGCGGTTTCATCCCCCTGTTCAACTTACAGACCGACGAGGTTATTTTCGGCGGGGTCGGGTCCGGTTTATACGGCATGTTGTTATACGCCATCGTCGGGGTTTTCATTGCCGGACTCATGGTGGGCAGAACGCCGGAGTATCTGGGAAAGAAAATCGAGCAAAAGGAAGTCAAGATGGCCATGGTGGCCGTCATTGCCACGGCCTTTTCCATCCTTGTCTTCACCGCGATTTGTGCGGTCATTCCCTTC
This sequence comes from Terriglobia bacterium, assembly GCA_049519635.1. GTDB lineage: Bacteria > Acidobacteriota > Terriglobia > UBA7540 > UBA7540 > Bog-366. The sequence continues at coordinate 44,023 of JBEKQO010000036.1, forward strand.
GCGAAGAACGGCTACTGGAATGCCCCAGGGGCGGCTATCGCTAATCTTGCGAACTCCGGCCCGCATGGTTTCAGCGAACTCCTTTACACCTTTTCGAGCGCTTCGGAAAACAATGGCAGCGCCTTTGCCGGAATCAGCCCCAACACTCCCTGGTACAACCTCACCACGGCGCTGGCTATGCTGATTGGGCGTTTCGGATTCATTCTTCCGACCCTGGCTATTGCCGGCAGCCTCGCCACGAAAAAGAAAGTGCCCACCACCAGTGGCACGCTCCCGACTCATGGCCCGCTCTTTATCGGCCTTTTGGTGGGGGTCGTGGTGGTGATTGGCGCCTTGACATTCTTCCCGGCCCTTTCGCTGGGCCCACTGGTGGAGCACTTCTTCATGCGCGAAGGGAAACTCTTGTCCTCGCTGATGTTGACTATCGGGAGCTAATTCATGCCAACGACGACTGTAACGCCTCCTACGCTTGACGATTTAACGACCCTCGTACCGAAGAAAATGGTGCGGGCACGTCCCTTGTTCGATAGGCAACTCATGGGGCGCTCCCTCAAGCAGTCGGTAGTAAAGCTGAATCCGGTTACGCTTTTCAAGAACCCCGTGATTTTCGTGGTAGAGGTGGGCGCAACGCTCACCACGGTTTTTATGATTCGCGACATGTTTATCGGGGCGCATGGCATCGGCTTTTCGCTGCAAATTTCTCTCTGGCTCTGGTTCACGGTACTCTTTGCCAACTTTGCGGAGGCCATGGCGGAAGCCCGCGGCAAGGCGCAAGCTGATACCCTGCGTAAGGCCAAAACCGACTCCATGGCTCGCCGGATCGTTTCACCCGGCAACACAGAAATCGTTCCTGCCTCCAAGCTGCGCGCCCAGGACGTGGTCATTTGCGAGGTCGGCGACATCATTCCCGGCGACGGCGAAGTCATTGAGGGCATCGCCACCGTGGATGAATCGGTCATCACCGGCGAAAGCGCCCCCGTGATCCGGGAATCGGGCGGAGATCGCAGCGCCGTGACGGGCGGAACCAAGGTCCTCTCGGATCAGATCAGGGTTCGGATCACCTCCAATCCGGGCGAGACGTTCCTCGATCGCATGATCGCACTGGTGGAAGGGGCCGAGCGCCAGAAGACGCCCAACGAGATCGCACTGAACATCCTGATTGCCGGGATGACTCTCGTCTTTTTGCTGGCCGTTGTCACCTTGCAGCCGTTTGCCGTGTATTCCGTCAACTCCGCCCAGGCAGGAGCGGTGCCGAGCGTGGCCGTGCTGGTTTCCCTCCTCGTCTGCCTGATTCCCACCACCATCGGGGGCTTGCTTTCCGCCATCGGTATCGCCGGGATGGATCGCGTCATGCAGCACAACGTGCTGGCCATGAGCGGAAAGGCCGTTGAGGCTTCCGGTGACGTCAACACGCTTCTGCTCGACAAGACCGGCACCATCACCCTCGGCAACCGGCAGGCCGTGGAATTTCTTCCCGTCGAGGGGATAACCGGCCCCGAGTTGGCGGACGCGGCGCAACTCGCCAGCTTGGCCGATGAAACTCCCGAAGGCCGCTCGATTGTGGTGCTTGCCAAACAAGTGTATAGCCTTCGGGGGCGCGATGTTTCCGAACACGAGGCACACTTCCTTCCCTTCTCCGCCTACACCCGAATGAGCGGCGTCGACATCGACGGTCGCCGCCTGCGCAAAGGGGCCACCGATGCCATTGTGCAATTCGTCACCGGCCAAGGCGGCAAGATACCCGCGAACTTCACCGAAATGTCGGATGGCATTTCCCGCACGGGAGGCACGCCACTCGCTGTCGCCGATGGAGATCATCTCCTGGGAATCGTTCACCTGAAAGATATCGTCAAGGGGGGAATGCGCGAACGCCTGGAACAATTGCGGGTGATGGGAATTCGTTCCGTGATGATCACCGGAGACAATCCCTTGACGGCGGCGGCGATTGCCAACGAGGCCGGTGTGGATGACTTCCTCGCGCAAGCGACGCCCAAAGATAAGATGGAATACATCAAGAAGGAACAAGCGCAAGGCCGGCTTGTGGCCATGACCGGCGACGGCACCAACGATGCACCCGCCCTCGCCCAGGCCGATGTGGGTGTGGCCATGAATACGGGTACGATGGCTGCCAAGGAAGCGGGGAACATGGTGGATCTGGACAGCAATCCCACCAAGCTGATTGAGATTGTGGCCATCGGCAAGCAGTTGCTTATTACCCGCGGCTCGTTAACCACCTTTTCAATTTTGAACGATGTATCCAAATACTTCGCCATCATCCCGGCGATGTTCGCGACCACCTATCCGGAGCTCAACAAGCTCAACATCATGCGCCTTCACAGCCCGCAGAGCGCTGTTCTGGCCGCGGTGATCTTCAATGCGCTGATCATTATCGCTCTCGTCCCGCTGGCCTTGCGCGGGGTGAGATACAAGCCGCAAAGCGCCGCCGCCATGCTGAGCCGCAACCTCTGGATCTACGGATTAGGCGGGTTCATTGCGCCCTTTCCATTTATTTGGCTGATCGACTGGCTGCTCGGTGTAACGCACTTGGCTTAAGGAGTTTTGCATGCGCCACCAACTTACGCAAGCTTTTCGCTTCACTCTGTTGTTGACCGTACTGACTGGGCTGATTTATCCCGGGGTGGTCACAGGCCTTTGCCAGTTCCTGTTTCCCCGATCCGCGAACGGGAGCCTGTTGGAAGTTAATGGGCAGGTCAAGGGCTCCACTTTGCTTGGCCAAAATTTCAGCAAGCCGGAATACTTCCATCCTCGGCCGTCGGCCGCCGGAACTGATGGATATGATGCCACCGCTTCCGGCGGGTCCAATCTTGGCCCCACGAATCAGAAATTGGTCGATCGGGTGAAGGCGGACATCGAGAAATTCCGCAAAGAGAACCCTGACTATAAAGGCCCCATTCCCGCGGACCTGCTCACCACATCCGCCAGCGGTTTGGATCCGGACATCAGCCCCGCCTCCGCTCTCGCCCAGGCCCCGAGGGTTGCCCAGGCCCGTGGCACTGTTCTGGACCAGGTAAGGCAGCTCATCGAAGCCCACACCGAAGGGCGGCAATTGGGTTTTCTGGGTGAGCCGCGCGTCAATGTGCTTCTCTTGAACCTTGATTTAAACCAGAAATTCCCGATGAGCAAACCCTAGCCCGGATTTCTCACCACGCCCGAAGGGGTGTTGACGACGAAATCCTGTGGCCCACGGCGAACGGCCGTGGGAAAAAGGGGAAGTTGGAATACTCCTCAAGCCCTGGGCCTGCGGCGACCCCATCAATCAGCACCGGTTTCTGATGTTTCGGATAGCCCCTCTTCGCACCTTGGAAATGCATTCGCACCAACCGCTTCCCGATTCTCAAGTTGTCATTTGACAATTCAATTTGGTAGGTTGGTTTAGCAGACCGATACTCTGCGTGAGCGTCCGACTGCGGGAGTGGCCGACTTGTCGCCAAGCCTGTCCGATAGTACACTGCGAGCAGGGGGATTTCCGCCTGTATGCCGATCGATGCTGACCGTAGACCTGATCCTGAGCTGCTCCTCAAGGAGTTAGAAGTGCAGGACGAACAGCTCCAGCACGAACGGTTAAAAGTCTTTCTGGGTTACGCCTCGGGAGTGGGCAAATCCTTTCGGATGCTGGATGAGGGCCGGCGCCGCCGGGCGCGCGGCCAGGACGTGGTCATTGGGGCCATTCAACAGGACTTACCTGCCGAGCTCGTGCATCTGCTGGAGACGATCGAGGTCATCCCCCTCAAGCAAATTGGCAGTGGCGCGGCAATGGATGTAGAGGCCATTTTACGCCGGCGTCCGCAGGTCTGCCTGGTCGACGGCGTCGCTTTCAACAATCCTCCGGGCAGCAAGAACCTCCAGCGCTGGCAGGATGTGGAAGAACTCTTGGCTGCCGGCATCATTGTTATAACTTCCCTCAACCTCCAGCATATCGAGGAGCGCCGCGAGGCAGTGGAAAGGATCACCGGCAAGCACGTTAAGGAAACTGTCCCCGAGCGATTCCTTTACAACGCCGACGAAATCGTTATCGTGGACGTCCCGCCGGAACTCCTTTTGGAACGGGCTGGCCAGCCGTCAACGACGGCTCACTCTCCTGCGGGCACGCCGCGGCGGCTTTCCGCCTTGCGCGAGATCGCTTTGCTTCTCGCCGCCGAGGTGGTTGACCGGCAGCTTGAGGACTACCTTCTCGCTCACGGGATCGAGCCGCTTTGGGGCACTCAGGAACGTATCCTCGTTTGCCTGTCGCGAGGGGCAAATGCCCACGCCATGATCGCGAGCGGAAGGCGCAACGCCAACCGTTTCCACGGAGAACTTTTCACCGTGTATATCCGCCACGACCAGCTTTCCGAGAAAGATGAAAGTACCCTTCAGGAGCAGCTCATGGAAGCGCAGCAGGTAGAAGCACACACCGCGACCCTCGATGGGTACGACCCGGTTGAAGCTCTTATGGATTTTGCGCGCACGCACCGGATTACGCAAATCTTCGTCGGCCATCCCAGCCGCGTGCGCTGGTGGGATCGCTTCCTAGGCGGCCCCTTGGATCGGTTGATTCGTGCTGCCGAAGGGATTGACGTGCGGGTGTTTCCGCATTAATGCTCCGGACTAGGGGCAAGGGACAGGAGGCTGGGGGAGGACAAACCTCGAAAATCGAAATTTGAACCTCGTGGGCGAGACGTCGAACCGAGTTTCGGATTTTGATTCGGAAACCCAGTCCCTAGCCCCCAGTACCCAGAACCTAACCATGATGGAATCAACTTCGCACAAGCGCGGCAGGCTTAAGGTGTATTTGGGGTTTGCCGCCGGCGTCGGGAAAACCTACCAGATGTTGGAGGACGCTCACGAACTGGTCAGGCGGGGCGTCGACGTCGGGATCGGTTACCTCGAACCCCATGGGCGCAAGGCTACAATCGCGCAAGCGCTGGGGCTAGAGCTGATCCCGCGCTGCAAAATGCAATACCGGGGAGCGGTTTTCGAGGAGATGAATATGCAAGCCATCCTTGAACGCCATCCCGAGGTCTGCGTGGTGGATGAACTGCCGCATACCAACGTTCCGGGCTGCAGCCATTTAAAACGCTGGGAATGTGTCTTGGAACTGTTGGACGCAGGAATCGATGTCATGACCACCATGAACATCCAGCACCTCGAGAGCCTGAATGATCAGGTCAGGGACATGACCGGCGTGCGGGTTCGCGAGACAATTCCTGACTGGGTCATGAAGCAAGCCGACGAAGTGGTCATGGTGGATCTTACCCCGCGGGCACTGCTCAATCGGCTGGAGCGCGGCGTGGTGTATCCGCCGGAGAAGGCCCAGCGCGCATTGCAGAATTTCTTCAAGGAATCCACGCTCGTCGCCTTGCGCGAAATTGCCTTGCGGCAGACCGCGCACGAAGTGGAGATTCGGCAGGTGACGTTACCCGAATCGACCACCGAAGTCACGGCCACGGTCGCCGAAGAATCGAGCACGGGAGGCAGTGATTTTGGCGGACTGACTGACCGGATTCTCGTTTACATCACGGAGCATCCCTCCACGGCCATGCTCATCCGCCGCGGCCGGAGAGTGGCGGACTATGTCCAGGCCGACTGCTTTGCTATATTCGTCCATGCCGAATTGGATTTCAATGCGTTGCCGACAGCCAAACGGGAAGCGGTGGAACGCCACCTTAACTTCGCGCGAAACCTTCACATCGAAACCAGAGTTCTGCAAGGTCAGGATATCGCCATAACTTTGCTTGAATTCGCTCGGCTTCACAACATCACGCAGCTTTTCATGGTGCGCCCCCAGTATTCCCCTTGGGAGGGGTTTATAGGACGAAACCTTATCCATCGAATTGTCCGTGACGCCCATGACATGCAGGTGACCATCGTCGCCGAACGCCAGCCCGTGCGCCGCGAGTAGCGGGGATTCCCCCGGACTTCTCACCAGGTTTGGGCGATGTTGGAAGGGCGGGGCTGAAGCCCCGCCCTTCCGGAGTCGCCATGAGAAATGCGGGTTAAGCCGTCCGCGCGTGCTTGGCGACGTTCTCGGCATTTCCAGGAACCGGCACTTCCGCCTTGATGGGCACCGGTCCCATGGCGTATTCAGTGGGGCCAAGGCGTTCATTGGAATCCATGATCTCGTCCCACTTTACCTCTTTGCCCGTGTAGGCCGCGGTTCTTCCCATGATGGCGGTCAGCGTAGCGTGGGCCACGTGTTCCGCTTCGTTAATGGGCATGCTGCGGCGGATGGCGGTGACGAAATCCACGTGCTCCTGATCGTAAGGGTTGAATTTCGTCTTGCCGGGATCCTGGCCCGCTTCCTGATACCTCCACACAACCTTGTTGCTCAGGTCATAGATCGTGTTCTTGCAATTGGTGTAGCCCTCCGTCCCCACAACGTACTCGGAGACGTCATTGGTGCAACCATCGATCTGGCGGCACATGCTCTCCAGGATTCCGCCGTTGGGGTAGCTAAACTGCAAGTTGAAGTGATCGAACTGGTCGCCCGTCACGCGCTGGACGCGCCCCCCGCCTCCGGTGACGGCGGTGGGATTCATTCCCGTGAACCAGAGCACGGTGTCGAGATTATGAACGTGCTGTTCAACGATGTGGTCGCCCGAAAGCCAACGCCAGTTCACCCAATCGCGAATCATGGCCTCCATCTCCGACCACTCTTTCTGCTTGGGCGCATACCACAATTGGCTCTGGTTCCAGCGGGCGGAGGCCCCGACGATTTGGCCGATGGCGCCATGGGAGACGCGATTATACGTTTCCTGATAGGCGCGGTCATGCCGCCGCTGGGTGCCCGTAACCACGCACAGATTGTAGGCTGCGGCTTTCTGGCCGGTGGCCAGGATGGAGCGAATGCCGGGGGCGTCAACGCCGCACGGCTTCTCAAGAAAGCAATGCTTCTTGGCGTCAACCGCGGCATCGAAATGCAGGGGCCGGAAATGCGGCGGCGTGGCGCACAGCACCAAATCCACGTCGGCATCCAGCACTTTCTTGTAAGCATCAAAGCCCACAAAGCAGTGGTCGTCGGCAATCTGCTGCTGCCCTTTCTGGGAAAGCTCGCCCCGGCATTTATCCATATGGTCCTGGAGGACATCTCCCAGCGCCACGATTTTGAGGTTGGGCCCCGCCTTGAGAAAGTTCAGGGCCGCGCCGGTTCCCCGCTCGCCGCAGCCGATCAGGCCTGCCTTCAAGACGGGGCCATCCGGGGCCACGTCCACAAACGTCAGAGGCGGATAAGACTTCTTGCAACTGGCCAGTACCACTCCGGCGCCCACGGCCGCTACTGCGCCGATAAATGTCCGCCGGTTAAAATCCCGATTTTCCTTTTCCGTCTTCTCATCAGTCATATTGCATCTCCTTTAGAACATAAATGAATTTCGATTCAAAATCCGAAACATGCCGCGCAGCACCCTCACCCACCGCCTTGCGGTCCCCCCTCTCCCGGAGGGAGAGGGTTTTTAAGATTTGATTTTAGCCCTCGCCCCGTGGGAGAGGGGGGACCGCAAGGCGGTGGGTGAGGGTGCCCATGAGCGGGCCGGGAGGATGGCCAAAGTAAACAGTGCTGGCGCGACGCCCACTCCAACCTCGAAGCTTGGGAACTGCCTTTATCCGCGCTTATCACTTCGCCCCTTCCCCCTCGTATTCTCTGACCACTCGGAAACCCACGTCGGTGCAGTCGGAATACCACCAAACGCTTTTGGGCGATTGCGGGTCGGTGAGCAGCCAATCTTCCTCCCGAGTGTGATCGCGCGCTGCGCAGCGCAGGTCGGCCGCGTCCGAACGATAGGAACCGCCACGCACCACGTGCTCCTTGCCGGAGTCCGGGCCGCGAGGATCTGTGACTCCGGAGTCCGCCAGGTGCGAGTAAGCATCGGGTTCGTACCAATCCTGGCAGAACTCCCGCACGTTGCCCAACATATCCACCATTCCCCAGGCATTGGGTTTGGTTGTGCCGGTGGGGTGAGTCTCATCCAAGCTATCAGCCTGATACCACGCGTAATCAATGAGCGGCTCGGTCTTCACTCCCAGCAGGCCATTCAGCCATCGCTGGTTGGTGAACGAAGAAGGGTCGCCGGGGAAGAAATAAGGAGAAGTGGCGCCCGCGCGGGCGGCGTATTCCCACTCCGCCTCCGTGGGGAGCCGGTATTTCTTTCCGGTAATTTGCGAGAGCCACTCACAATACTGGGTGGCAGCGTAATAGGTCATGGTGATGGCGGGCCGCGACCCTCTGCCCCAGCCCTGGTCAGGCGAGCCGTAAGGCGGAGTGGGTCCGCTCACGGCGTCGGCTTTGCCGGATACCGGTGCGTCCCGATTGCGTCCAGTGTTCCCGCGTTGGAGCAAGTAAACCTCGTACTCTCTCCATGTCACTTCCGCCCTCTCCATCCAGAACGGGCTGATCTTCACTTGGTGTACCGGACCTTCATCGGTGTGCCGGTAAGGCTCCGACGCGGGGCTTCCCATTTGGAATGAGCCGCCGGGCACGGCCACCATGCGGATTTTAACGGCCGAGCCGGGGATGACCTCGGTATAGCTCTGGAACCCCTGCGGGCTTGATGAGAACACCTTTTCGAGTTCCTGTTCCTGAGTTGCGGCCTCATCCTGGACTTCCTCAACTTCCTTGCCGCGATAGTGTCCCGTGTGCAGGTGGCAGTTGATGCATCGCATCTTGTCCTTGGACCGCTGATAGTGCAAATGGCCATCCACGCCCTTCTTGGAGAGCCCGGCGCTGAAAAGGTTGGCGTGGCAGCGGATGCAAGCACTGTCATACGTGAACGTGCGGGCTTGGGTCAGTGTCTGCATGGATTGCCAGTTAATCTTGGTGAGATCTTTGAAAAGCTTGCCGTAAATATCCAGGCTGCCCAAGCGCGCCTTCTCAGTGTAGTACTCAATCCCTCCCCCGGGGAGGTGACAATCGATACAATGGGTCACCACCCCGCTCTTGGTGGTGTAATGCGGCGACCGGATCCACGTTTGTGTGGCGTCCGGGTGGGCATGGCAAGCTTGGTCGCAGAACTTGTCGGAGGATGTGGCGTCCACCCCCGCTTTGCCCGACAGAACGATCAAGACGCCGATGATGATCCCAGCTCCCAACAGACTGAGCCTTCCAAGATGAAGACCCACCTTTTGACTTGTTCCTGAATTTGTATTCATCTTGGTGCTGGGCCGCGGCACGATGCCGGAAAACCACGCGATGCGTGGCGTCGCCATCCTCCATTCTCCCGCCGTACCCATAAGGCCGACACCCCGGGGAGGGATTCGGCAACCCGAATTCCATCTGCCACGGGCATTAGGGAAAACGCCGTGGCGAGCGCGTCAGCCGTGGTCGAATCCTCGGCCAGCACGGTGGTGCTACTCTCTCCCTCCAGTGGCCACCCCGTGGCCGGGTTGATGACGTGCGAATAACGGTGGCCGTTAAGTTCCAGGAACTGGTGCTCATCGCCGGAGGTGGAAACCGCGGCGGCGTGCAGCATTAGACTACAAGGCGGACTCCCTGCGTCCACGTCGGCCGTGTCAATCCCGACTTTCCAAGCGGAATTTCCGGGCGGAGGTTCGCCCACCACAACCTCTCCGCCCGCCACCACCATAGCGTGCTGGACGCCCTGCGATTGCAAGACGGCCAGCATCTGGTCCGCGGCATAACCCTTGCCGATGGCGCCCAGATCCAGCTTCATGCCGGCGCGCTTCAGGAACACGGTGTGGCGGGACGGGTCCAATTCGATGTTACGGTAATCGACCAAAGCTTTTGCCTTCATTATTTCCCCAGGATCAGGCAAGCGTCCGGTCTTACGGGCGCCGCGCCACAAATCAACCAATGGGCCGACGCTGACATCAAAAACGCCGTGGGAACGCTCCGAGGTCCACAGGGATTTCGCCAGCACATCGTAGAGGTCGCTGCTCACCGGGAACGGCGCTGTGGCCCCCTCGCGCGACAGGTGCATCAGTTCGCTGTCGGCGCGGTAGTCGCTCATGATCTGCTCGAGTTCCTCGGCGCGAGCGAAGGCCGCATCCGCCGCTCTTGACGCCTGGGCAGTGTCAGCCGAATACAACTCGATATGAAACATCGTTCCCATGCGGGGGAGCGAATACTCAAATCGCTTCAGGGGCGGGTTCGCCGCCGGAATCCCGGAGGGAACAGGAAGCAAGCCGAGTCCCATGGCCAGATATGCCAGTGTGGTGCGGCGGCTTATAAAGCCGATCGGGCGACGGAGTGAGCGATTGATGGATTGATTGGGCAAATACAAAGAAATACCTGCCAGTGCGAGAACTACAGGGCTGCGTGAGGATCCGGGGCGAGGGCCAGAACCGTTCACCAACGCCTGGCTTTGCGGGTTTTCTTAACCCGTGTCGACAGGGTGAAATGGGACGGCAACGCGGCCACCTTGCATCGCCCCTCTCCCGGCGGCCACCACCGGGGGCGCATGATTTATCGCACAATCCTGCGCGTTTGCAAAGCTTTTTTGGCAGAGAGGAACGGCTTGAGGGAACACTCACAGGGAAACGACTAATAGGTATGGCGTCATTCGGGAAGCAGGAGGAGATTGCCGCGCGCCCATGAGGGCAGGGGAGGGGTCCTTTTCAACCTCTTTGGACTTTTGCCGAGCCATGGCGCCGTCCGCGTCTCAATAGCTTTCCAACACAGGCTTGTGTTAACATTTTCTCTGCGTTATCGTCATAGCCGCGCAACCTTACACCTCTGCTCGGAACGGGTTGCCATCGGGAGCAATGCTACGGATTGAAAGGACGGCTTTATTATGTCTGGCCATTCTAAATGGGCAACGATCAAGCATAAGAAGGGCGCGGCGGACGCGCGCCGCGGCAAGATCTTCACCAAGATTATCAAGGAAATCTCCGTCGCTGCCCGGATCAGCGGGGGCGATCCGGATTCCAATCCTCGCCTGCGCACGGCGATCCTAGCGGCCAAGTCGGAGAACATGCCGGCGGACAACATCAAGCGCGCCATCCAGAAAGGCACTGGCGAATTGCCCGGGACCATCATTGAAGAAGCAATTTACGAGGCTTATGGACCCGGCGGAGCCGCCATGATTGTGGAAGTCACCACCGACAACAAGAACCGTACGACTTCCGAAATTCGCCATGTCTTTGCTAAGCACGGCGGAGCGTTCGGCGCTTCTGTGGCTTGGATGTTCCACAAGAAGGGGTACGTGGTCGTGGAGAAAGGCAAGGCGGACGAGGAAAAGTTGCTGGAGCTCATCACCGAGGCCGGTGCCGACGACATGGTTGAAGACGGTAGCAATTGGGAAATCCTTTCCGCGCCGGAGAACTTCCAAAATGTGGTGGAACGCCTCAAGGCTGCACAAATCACTCCCGCGGCGGCGGAAGTCTCTATGGTTCCGCAAAATTACGTAAAGCTCTCCGGCAAGCAAGCCGACCAGATGCTGCGGCTGATGGATGAATTAGAAGACCACGAAGACGTTTCGCACGTCTACGCCAACTTCGACATCGAAGAAGCGGAATTGCAAGCGCTCACGCAGGACAAATAGTGGGCCGCGCGCATCCCCCCTCAATTGGGAGGAGGAGCGGTGTGCCTGAACCGCCGGTGCGCCCGGGATGACGTGAAGGCCCGCGTCAGGGGGGATTCTTCAATTCTAAGCAGCAGCCGCGCGCGTCGAAGACTTCGGCGCACGGAGAGAAAAGGCGCGCTTTTGGACATTTGCGGTTATGACTCGAGGCGGTAGTCTTACCATTACGGCTGGCTCCAAGATTCGTCGACTTTGCTTCCATTGCTTTCTGACAGCAATGCTGGCGCTCGCCCCCGGGCTATACACCCTTCAGGCGCAGGTCACTCCCTCCGTCCCCAGGCTCACGTTCACCAAATCTTTAAAGGGCAGTTCCCCTGAGTACATGGCGTTGAGTATTGATGCCCACGGTCAAGGCACGTACGACTCGCGCAAATTGGACGATCCTTCAGCGCCACGCCCCTTGCAGATTTCCGCCGGCACCGCAGCGCGGATTTTTTTGCTGGCCGAGTCACTGGGCTACTTCCGCTCCGTCGAGCTCAACAGCCATCATAAGGTGGCGAACATGGGGATGAAGACTCTTACCTATGAGGCCGGCAATGAAACCAGCAAGGTCCAGTATAACTACACGGAGAACCGCACCGCGCAGCAGCTCACCGACATCCTCGAAAAAATTGGTAACGTTGAGGAGCGAATCTCTCAGCTTGAATATGCCATGAAGTACGATCCTCTGGGGTTGCCTCAAGCTTTGCTGCAAATCGAGGAGGGTCTGGACGACAACGACTTTGTCGAGCCCGTACTGATGATTCCCACGTTACAAAGAATCTCGACGAACTCTCGCTTTATGCACTTGGCCCAGTCCCGCGCTGAAGGGATCGTCCTGCGTGTTCAAGGGAATAGGTAGCGCTCGCCGTGCGGAGTTCTCCATCGCTTCCTTCGGGGATCAAGGACGCACAGAAACTGGAAGTGAGTCAATTTGACGCAGAAGCGGCTTTACGCCGCCGTTGGGCGAAGTAAACTCGCCGCTACAACCTCAAATTGACCCACTGCCCAGAAACTTTCGAGCTTTTTGAATCGTCTAACCTTAGTGTTAGGATAGGGGATGAATCCAACCGGTCATCGGTAAGGAGGTGGCCTATGAAACCCCGCATCCGTTTCTCATTGGGAATCCTCACAGCAGCGCTTACCGCATTGCTCACAATCAATCCAGCTTGGGCGCAAAGTTACTCTCATGCCCGCATCGTCCGTCTGAGTTTTGTCGAGGGTGACGTGACCGTGCAGCGGCCGGATGTGCAGGCGTGGGCTGAAGCGCCGGTCAACACTCCCCTCGAGGAAGGCTTCAAGCTCTCGACGGGTGAAAACAGCTTCGCGGAAATACAGTTTGAAGACGGCGACGCCATCCGGTTGGGCCAGCTTTCATTGCTCGACTTCACGCAGGTGGAACTGGCTCCCAATGGCGGCAAGATCAATCACCTGGAACTTCGCCAGGGTTATGCCACATTTCACCCTCTTCCTTCTCACCTCGGAGAGTCTCTACAAGTAGCCACGCCTTACGGCACGCTGGTCGCCCAAGGGGGGACGCAATTCCGGGTGGACCTGGATCAGGGCCTGGAGCGCGTGGAAGTCTTCAATGGCGCGGTGGAAGTGCAAGGCAATCTCGGCGCCATGACAATTGAGAAAGATTCCGTACTCCTCTTGCAGCCCGGCACATCTGAGACGAGCGTTGTTTCCCAGGGCATCACCCAAGATGATTGGGATCAATGGGTGGATGACCGCGAGGCTCGTGCGGACATGCCAGCAACCGGTCCTTCTCCGAACAACTACACGGGCGACGGGTCGGACTCCACTTACGGGTGGAACGACCTCCTGCAATACGGCAGTTGGTCAAACGTGCCAGGGGCGGGCTATGGTTGGACTCCCACTTGGACCCACGCCGGTTGGGCGCCTTACTCAATGGGCCAGTGGTGCTGGTATCCTGGCTGGGGTTATACCTGGATTGGCGCTGAACTGTGGGGTTGGTTGCCCTACCACTATGGCGGATGGGATTTTATCCCGGGAATGGGTTGGGTATGGTTCCCAGGCAGGCCCGGGACGTGGTCTCCTGCCCAGGTCACGTGGTTGCAAGGCCCCAACTGGGTTGGCTGGATTCCCCGACCGCACCGGAAAGACGCCGCTATCGCCTGTGGCGATAACTGCGGTGGCGGAGCGGTGAGCATCTCAACGTTCCGCCGTGGGGGACTGCTGACCTCCAATCGCATGCTGGGCTTCATCCCCACTAACGGAGAGAACGTTAAGGCGCCAGGAATAGTCCCCACAACAGCCGCCATGCTGCCTGGGCCAGCAGTTTCACTCCCTGCCGCGGAAAGCCAGGGCTTTCGGGGAAACCCTGCGTATGCTCCAGGCGGAAGGGGGATTCCAACCACGGCAACGGCCTCGCCGGGATCGCGACACGCCAACGCGGCGCCCCCCAATTCAGCGATCGGCTATGATGCTCAGCAGGGTAGTTACGTCAACGGCCATCGCGTGACGACGCCGCACGAAGCCACGGCCTCGCCAGCAGGAGCGAGCGCTGTCACCACACCGGCATCGAATCCTGGATTGATTCAGCCGGTGCCTGTCGGGAGCCGAGCGCCAAGTGCACGACCCGCGGAAAATCAGGTACCCCTTCAGCCCAACCCTGCTGGGTATTCTTTCGCCAGGCAAGGGCCTTCCGGAACCAATAGCAATCCCTCCGGAGGTCGAACGGCCGGAAGCGGAAGCCAAGCCAGTGGAAACCATGTCGGCGGTGGCGGAGCGCCCGCGGGAGGTTCTTCCGGCTTTGCTCCATCCGGAGGCGGACACGCCGGAGCGCCCTCGGCTGGTGGCGGGCACCACTAAACTCCCGGAGGTTGATTCCCCGCCTGCAATTGGGGCTCAACCCGTTTCGAGCATGATGGACAAAGGGCGCACTCATGCCCGCGCAAAAATTGAGTGCGCCTCCGTATTTCTAGCCTGAAATTCTCACAATGGGTTGGGATGGGCGGGGCTATCATAACCGCAGAGAAACAGAGGCGCAGAGGGATCGACGGAATAGCTCTGCGATCTTGGCGTTGGGGCCTTGCGGACCAGATAGAGCGCTGAGTTTATCGTTGCTGACGTGCCCTCGAAGCCGGTTATTCCACGTCAGGAAATCACCATGCCCGCATAACCCACCACCGCGCTGCGGTCGCCACTGGTGTCAGCCGAGGTGGCGTAGCGGACCAGTTCCGCGCGGGTTGCACCCAGCTCTTTAGCCGCTGTGAGCATGGCAACGGCAGGACCATAGCCGCACATGGAAATATCTTCTTTGCGAATGACCTCATACAAGCCCGCGGGCTCCAGGGCTAGAATCTGGTCAATGGCTTTGCGGTCTTTGACCCGCGTAACATCATCAGGCTCATAGTGATTCATGTCACTGGAGGCAATGATCAACGCCGGGTTCGCGGCACTCTTTAGCACCTGAGCCATCCCATATCCCAGCGCTTCCAAAGCCGCAAAGCGGCTTACGCCGATGGCGATGGGAACAAAGGTGAATGCGCCTACGCTGCGCTGCAAGAAGGGAAGCTCGACTTCAATGGAGTGCTCATCTTCGTGAGCCTTGGCATCCTCCATCAGGAGATGGCAGGACTGGAGT
This sequence comes from Terriglobia bacterium, assembly GCA_049519635.1. Classification (GTDB taxonomy): domain Bacteria; phylum Acidobacteriota; class Terriglobia; order UBA7540; family UBA7540; genus Bog-366. The sequence goes on from JBEKQO010000036.1 coordinate 59,146, forward strand.
AGGCTCTCGGCCAGGTCGGAGTCAATGCGCGCGGCGCCCAGCGGCGTTAGCCACTCGCCCTTTGACATGATCGCCAAGGGCACGCCGCGTCCGGTGTGATTGGGACAGAGGATGATATAAGTCGCGCGCGCCGGCAGCCGCTGAAACACTGCCCCTGCCACATGCCCCGAATACATGTAACCGGCATGGGGAACCACGCAGCCTAATGCCGCTTCTGTCTTCTCCGGCGCACCCGCATCCGCAGCGAGGTATTGGTCAAGCTGCCGCGCGAGCGCTTCAGGCTTCGCGGGATAGAAGCGCCCCGCTACGGCCGGGGATCGGACCGCGGGCGTTTGCATGGATGAATCCTAAGCCCCGTCCCATGCTGGTGTCAAGCGGACGCAGAGGGAAATGGAATTCCGTGCCCTCTCCCTCGGGGAGAGGGGGGACCGCTAGGCGGTGGGTGAGGGGTCCCTGCGCAAATGAAGCCTTCATGCCCCCGGAGGTACGCAGCATCTCTGACCTTGATAGTACCCTGGCAGGGCAGTAAGCAGAGCCGCAGAGCGAGGTCAAAACTCAAAACGCCAAGGGCAAAAAACCGGCTGGCTTTGCGTTTTGCCTCCTCCGCATGCCTTCTGCCTACTTCCCCTTGCTCGTCGGCACCGGCTCCGGCATATAGATGTGGAATTCCCCAGGAGGGTGGGTGTGCTCGAATTGTATCGTCGTGTGATATATTTCGAATTCATGGGCCAGGACTTCGCGAACCTGGTGGGCGATCTGCTCGCATTCCGAGGTCGGCATATCCAGAACGTGGATGTGGCAGGAGAGGGCCTGGGAATTCGACCCCAGGCTCCAGATGTGCACGTCATGAACTTCTTTGACTCCTTCCACGCGGAGCATGCAGGCGGCCACGAGCTCCAGGCTCATACCCTTGGGCAAGCTCTCCATAAGGATGTTAACGGAGTCGGAGACGATTCCCACCGCCGACCACAGGATCAACGCCGCAATCAAAAATCCCAGGGCAGGGTCGATAATCGTGTGCCCGGTTACCCGGATTACCCAGGCGCCGGCGATGATCGCCACATTGGAAAGTGCATCGCCCAGATTGTGGATGAACACCGCGCGCAGGTTCAAATCGTTCCGTTCGCCCAATAAGCCCCAGGAGATTCCGCCGTTTACCACCAGCGCGATGAGGCCGACCACCAGCATGACGCCGGAGGCCACCGGCTGCGGGTGCGCGAATCTCTGGTAGCCTTCGTAAAAAAGATAAAGCGCCACCGCCAACAGCAGCAGGGCGTTTACAAATGCCACCAGCACACCCGCCCGTTGATAGCCAAACGTCTTCCGGTCGTCGGGCGGCCTGCGCTCGAAATAGAGGGCAATCCAGGAAAGAATCAGCGAGGGAACGTCGGTGAGATTGTGCCACCCATCGCTCACCAGGGCCAAACTGTGCGACAACGAGCCGGCGACGAACTCCGTGGCCACCAGAGCGAGCGTCAGGACCAGCGCGATTTTTACCACCCAAGTCGCCGTCAGGGCGTGATGGTGATGGTTGTGGTGTGAATGCACAACGGTTAAACCAGCTTGGCCGTCAAACTGATTTGTGCGGCCGCCAGCACCTTGGATACCGGGCAGCCTTTCTTGGCGTCATCGGCAAACTTCGCAAAGGCCGTGGCGTCGATGCCGGGAATCTCGGCTTCCGTATTCAGTTCAATACGGGTGATGCTGAAGGCCTCGCCGACTTTCTCCAGGTGCACCGTGGCGGCGGTGTGAATTCGCGTGGGCGTAAAGCCGCCTTTGCCCAATCCGGCGGACAGGGCCATGCAGAAGCAGCCGGCGTGCGCTGCGGCAATCAATTCTTCGGGATTGGTGCCCGTGCCGCTCTCAAACCTTGAGGAAAAAGAATATTGCCCTTCGTAGGCGCCGCTTCCCAGTTTTACCGTCCCCTTGCCGTGGATAAGATCGCCCTTCCATTCCGCTTCTGAAGTCCGTGCTGCCATGCTGGTTTGCTCCTTCTAATGGGATTTTGAGTTATTCGCTCCAGGGGAATAAGCCCACGGCCCGCGCGGCCATGCCCGCTGTCGGCAGATCGCCCTCGTGGAATCCAACCCTGACGCTTCAGTATAACACCGTTAGTGACGCCGGTCGCACTTCCCCGCCCACCATTGTCAAGCCCAATTAGAAATGTCCCCATGCTTACCCGGATAGAAGTGTCCCCTTTTTGAGTCTTAGTTTTCTTGTTCTTGGTCTCTCCTGGTATTTGCCTTTTGTTCTAGTTGTTGCTGGGA
>JBEKQO010000037.1:0-38880 GCA_049519635.1 Terriglobia bacterium
ATGCGCGCCACCCTCTCCCCCAAAGGGGCGAGGGTAATAAAATCCATCCTCCCCTCGCTGGCCGTGGCGACCGAGGGGCCCGGGGGTGAGGGGGTCATTGCAACATGCCATTGTCAAATCTTGTCCGGGACACCACACTAGCGGGGGGATATCCGGCATCCAGAATCAGCACCCAGTCAGTGGTTCCCGTGCCATTGTTACCGGGAATGCGGAGGCGATAAGTGGCGCGTTCGGCGCGGGGGACGCGGCTGTCGATCCGCGCAGCGGCGCGCACGAAACCAATACGATCAAAACAAGTGGGGCAAACCACCCGGCAAATCTGGAGGTCTTCATTAACGATCCTCGCGCCGCGCCTCGGCCTCCGCCAGCCAGCCCCGCTTCAACTCGGAATCGGGCACGTTGCTCAGATAGGGCTTGATGTCGAGGACGGGCGTGCCGTCCAGCATATCCACGCCCCGAACGCGGAGCCGGTTGCCTTCGCGGCCGAGTAGCCGCACCACGGTCAAGCCGATCGGATTGGGGCGCCTGGGCGACCGCGAGGCAAACACGCCGTGAGCGCGCGTATCACAGGGCGGCGTGCCCACCAATTCGCAAACCTGGCTGCGATCGAATACCCACAGAATGTAGAGATGGGAAAACCCTTCCACGTCTTGCAGGCCGGCCGCGAATTCGGGAAGAATTTCCAACCACCCCTCTTCCTCATGCTTCGCCCCGAGCCCGCGCGGAATCTGGTCGGTTTCCGAGAAAGGGCTGTGAACGAAGCCAATGGCCCGCAGGTTCCAATTTTGCATGGTTTCCTCAAATCGGCTTGGCCACAGAGCCGCCGGCATTTCTATGGTACACCCGGCGCAGAGGGGAGCCCAGCGACTTCGTTTAGCCTCGTGTGGGATCTGGGGCTAATTGGACCACAATTCAGGCCAATGAGTAATCGCCTGAAAGCAACTATCGTTCACGAGCTGCAGAGACCGGGGAGCCGGGAAGCGATAGGGGAGGACATCAAGAGGGGCGTTTGGACCGTTGCCCTTACCAGGACGCGGTAGTGTCAATCTGCGGTCGCCGTGGTGGCGAAATCATGACGCCACAGGAATCTGGTTGGATGCCTCCGGAACTCGTTCCAGAGTACGGCGATCAGCCTTATGCGGCCGCGGGTGTCCAGGTCTGTGGCCCGGACCGCCAACCACATACCGAGAGCAAAAGACACGCTGAAGTTCAGTAGTCCGGTCGCCATTAGCCCGGCCCCCGCCCAGCATAAATCGGGCCAGGGTAAGGCGCCCCCCCTCGCCAGCGAACTCACGTCATAGGCCAGCGAGGCGCTGGCCAGCGTAATGTGCCGTACCTCCACCGGTATACCGGCGAAAACGCTTACGAACGGAAGCAATCCCAGCAGCAGGCCCAGGCAGGTGTAGCCCGCCACGCCACTCAAGTGATGTTTCACCAATTGCGCCAAATCGAATGCCGACTTAGGGCCGAAGAGCCACGGGAGCCTCCGGCTCTGCGCAATCGCTTCCGGAAGGTGGTTGAGCATCATCCAGTTGGCCGTCCACCCGGCGAACAGGCTCGACAACCACAGGAAGCATCCGGTGAGCGAGGCGTACGGTATCGTCAAGGATCGCAACGGGTTCATGGATTTGAGGCCGTGCAATGCCGCTTCATGCGTCAGATAGGGATGGCCGTGCCTCACTTGAATGAAGAAGTCGACCAAGATGGCCAGAGGGATGGCGCCCAGCAGATTGCCGATGGTGACGATCGCTTGTGTCCGCGTGATGGCGGCCACCAGCCGGACTTCCGAGTGCATGCCATCCTCTTTGTCCATCGCCCCGCAAAGCGCCGCGGCGGTCATGGAGGGCATTTTGGAAGCAAGCCTCCATCCCAGAAATTGCATCAGCACAAAACTCACGGTGTAATTCAGGCTGTGGGCGATGCCGGTCCACAGAGGCGCCAACGCCATGGCCGCGAAACGGTACTTGAATAAAGCCGTGAAGGCAGTGATGCCCCCGGCGCCGAGCGCTCCCCAACCCATCTTCCTCCACTCGGACCGGGATGCCGCAATGTAGTGCTCCCCGCTCTTGCCCGTGTGAGTCACAATCTGGCGCGCTACCCGGTTCACGCTGTTGCGGAGCAGACTTTGAATACCGCGCTCATCGGCGAAGGCGCGCACTAACATGGATCCGAACACCCGTCCGTCTTGCTGGCCGGAGATGACGCGTAAGAGCGCTTCGACCCTTTCCAGTTGCGCGAACACCAGGTCGAGTCGGAACACCAGATCGGAAGAGACGCCCTGTTCCTCCATGCGCGCGATCGAGAGGCCGACGGAGATCCGGCACTGGAGAATGATTTCCTGGAATTGATTCCCCCCGTCGGGCCGCGAGAGGAATGGCGCGAAGCCGCCGGCCACGTCCACCAGGTCGTAAAAGGGAGATTCGGTTTCATGGTGGTGCGGCATCACTTTCATGACGCTCCTGGAAAGACCGATCGACGCGGCCCGCAGTGCCAACAGACGAATCGCCACCGGGAAGTCGCGGGCCGATCCACCTAACAGTTCGCGCCACGGAGCGATGTCCTCGTCGCTCAGGCCGGCCACCCAATCCGCATCCTCCTCATTAAGGTCTGCCATGTGGAGAGCCGCGTAAAGGTCCAGTTCATCCTCCAACTGGGGAAGCAGCCGCCTCTTGACGCGCCCGATCAACTCTTGCAGCAGTGAAGTGGCTTCAGGTAGTCCTGCCTCGGAATACAGCCTCGGAGCGAACCCCTTAATCCAGATTTGTTGAAATCTTTCGCGGGTGGCGGGATCTCCGCAAATTCCTTTCGCCAAATGGCGCAGCCGTTCTGTGCGCGCCTTGGGCGGAGCGTTTTTGAGCCAGGCCAAGGTGATTTGCAACCACTGCCGCTCGATCTGGTCGCTCCGCTCGAGCGGCAGAATCGCCAGGGCCTGGACCGGGTCTGAGGAAACTCCCTGCATCTACCTCGATGATAGCGCAATCTCCTCTTTCCCCGCAGAGGGACGGCATTTATCCGGAGGTGGCCGGACCCCATTGAGCCGGCGCCCCTCAAAATGCTGCCACCCGATCGAGGCGCAGTTCACCTTGTCCAGCGGCCCCAGGGTACGAGCACTGTTATGAGGATTTGCCCTGACCAGCCTCTCCTTGCTCGTCACCTCAGGGCCCAGAAGGTGTTCGTGTTTCTCGATGATGAGGGACCGCGCTTATCATCGACACGGCTCAGAAGCTTCCCGAAAATCGCACGGGCGCGCAGGGCAGAAACCACTATCGCGCCATATTTTAACAAAGGCCTTCCGCGCCACCGGGATTTCTGGCAAGCTACAAGGTTGTTTGCCCTTCTGTTGCTCATCGCAGGAAGATTTCAAGGAGGTTTTGCGTTTATGGAAAGTCATCAAATGAATCGTCGTGAATTTATGGGCGCCAGTGCCGGTGTTGCGGCCCTTGGCGCGGCGTCGAAGGCCACGCTGCTTTCACCCCGCCCTCTCCAGGCTGCGCCCGGCGGCGCGCCGCCCAGTGACAGGGTCCGCTTCGCTTCCATCGGCACGGGGGTGGAAGGCTGTACCATCCTGCAAGCGGCGCTCCGTTGTCCGGGGACAGAAATCGTCGCCGCCTGCGACCTTTACGATGGCCGCCTGACCGCCGCCAGGGAGTACGCGCGGAAGGAGATTTTCACCACCAAGGACTACCGCGCCATTTTGGATCGCAATGATGTGGACGCCGTGCTGGTGGCCACGCCGGACCACTGGCACGCCAGGATTACACAGGACGCCTGCGCCGCGGGCAAGGACGTTTACTGCGAAAAGCCCATGTCGCATACTGTGGAGCAGGCCTTCTCAATGGTTGGGGCCATGCAGAAGTACAACCGCATCGTGCAGGTGGGCAGCCAGTGCCGTAGTTCCATTGTTTTTGCCAAGGCCAAGGAGATTTTTGATAGCGGCGCCCTGGGGCAGGTGACCGCGGTCGAGGCCTGCCTCGATCGCAACGACGCCAGCGGCGCGTGGATTTATCCCATCCCGCCGGACGCCAGCGAGCAAACCATCGATTGGAACCAGTTTTTGGGGGACGCCCCCAAGCGCCCCTACGATCCCGTCCGTTTCTTCCGCTGGCGCTGCTTCCGGGATTACGGCGAGGGCTTGCCCGGCGACCTCTACGTGCACATGCTGACGGGGGTCCACTATATCGCCGGGATCACCGCGCCGCCGCTGCGCGCCGCCAGCATGGGAGGTATCCTCCGCTGGACCGAAAACCGTGAGGCGCCTGACCTCATCTGGACGCTGTTTGAATACCCCAACTTCCGCCTCTCGCTGCGCTGCAACCTGAATAACGAATCGCCGTACGTGGCACGGTACTACGGTACGAAGGGGACGCTGGAAATCAGGGATGACGTCCTTACCTTTGCGCCGCAAAACACCGAACCCCAACCGGAAGAGTATTCCATTCTGGGCTGGCCGCTAAAGCTGAGAACGGAGTACCTGCAACAATGGCACAAGGAGAATCCTGCGCCTTTGCCCGGCAAGTACCCGCTGATCCAATCCGCGGAAAGCTTCCACGCTCCGCCCAATTACGACTACCAGGTCGACCACATGAATAACTTCATGGAGTCGGTGCGCACTCGGCAGCCTTCCGTGGAGGATGCGGTTTACGGGAAAAATACCGCCATCGCCGCTCTCATGGCGAATTACTCCTACTTCAACAAATGCCTGGCGGTGTGGGATGAGGGCGCCCACAAGATCCAGTCAGCATAGTATTCTCGGGGGGCGCAGAGGCCTGCGTTGGAACCGCATGACTGCGCCCCCGGACGCAACCTCGCTGTGAAACAGGGTGATGTTATCCAACATCGCGCCATTCGCCTGAACGACATCCACCCATCCATCATTGTCATAGTCCGGGAATTTTGCGCTGACGCCGCTTAGCAGGACGGCTTTGTTGGCCATTCCGCTGGCGCGCGTATCGACCAGCAGGTTTTGATCCGCTGCTGGACCCCAGAGGCGACGCATGGTGGCGAGGCGGCTGACGAACGGCGGGACGGGCAACTCCAACTGGCAGACCAGCACGCGGCGGGGCGTGGGGAGGGGAAAGCCCAGGCGGTCTGAGCCCGCCGCCGGGAATGAGCATTACAGTTTCCCCAGAGGATTTCCAGTTTCTCGGGCAGCTTCGGCAGATTGCGCGATAAGGCATTACACAGTTGAATAAGCGGCGCGAGGGCTGCATTGTTTCCGCCCGTTGGACTAAAGACAGTTCCAATGACGCTCCAGAAGCTGCCATTAGCCGCAAATTGCCCTCGCAAACCGGCGATTTTCTGCAAAAATCCGTGTCAGATTGACGTAAATGGCCGCCTTTTCCTCGAGGATTTTGGTAGAGGGTTTGTTTGTTTTCATCGACATACTGGCTTCGGTCGTATAAAAAAAGAATTCTTTTTTCAGGAACCCCCCAGCGGGTGCAATCGGCGGTTTTCCAGAACCACCTCGATTTCGGCTTGGCGAAACATCTCCACCCGTTCCGTGAACAACGGGTGCGCGGCCTGTTCGGGAGTCAGGGCCGCCCGCGCCGTTTTTTCCACCGCGCAAGGCGGGGCATCGAGCAGGGTGAGCATGCGATTGCGATAGAGGCGCGAACGTCCCCCCTCCCGGAGGCCGTTCATGCGTGACTGGGCCTTGCCCCGCGCCGTGCGCGGGCCGGTGGAATTTTCGGCGTTACGGCGGTTCGCTTCGATTCGGGCGGGGGTCATCGTGAGCGGCTTGCGCAAAGGCATGGCGGCACCTGCACAACCTACACATCTAGCATACATCAATCGACTGGATTTGTCAAAAGACATGCCAGGGTGTCTCAGTTGGAATTCGTAGCGGCGGATTTACCCCGCCATTTGTAACCGCGCTCGATGCGCGCCGGCCGTTTCGTAGGGGCGCTTCGCGAAGCGCCCTTCCGGCAATCGGGTGCGATTGCTAGAGCAGTTTTGATTTAAGTGCTTACCTATCCTGTAGCACCGACCGTTAGCGCCAACACCGTTCACTTAAGAGGTGGGAGGAAATTATTGATCCCTCTGTTCCGCAAAGGCCCCCTCACCCCCACTACTTGCAAAACGTGGGTGAGGGGGCCCAACGTTTTTGTTTGCGGATTTGCCGAGATGTATACACTTAAATTAAAAATGCTCTTATGAGGGCGGTTCGCGAACCGCCCCTACGGGCCGTGTCCGAGGTTAAAGTTCACCGCTGAAGGCGCGGTGGAGGAGGGAGGCGAAGAGGTGTTCGGCCTGGCGCAACGCCTCGCGCTGCACCGCACGCAGGCGCTCGACTCGCTCCACCAGGGCGGCGAATTTCTGCTGGAGGGGAAGCGGGGGCACGGGGATTGGCATCAGCTTGAGCTTTTCGCCGGTGAGGTGGGCGATAGTTGCACTCGTGACGTAGTCAGCCAGTCCGCCCCTTCGCGCAAGCGACCACAGAAGGTGGACGAGATACTCAGGGATTGCCTTTGACAAAACTGGTCTTGCGCGATGCAATGCCTTCTGAAAGTAGCACTCCGGCAGTTGGCCGCGCCAGATCGCGCACCGGCCTGGTTCACCTCCCTCACAGATCAGCAGGTCCCCCGGCGAGAGAAGAAATTCTTCCCGATCGTCCGCATCAAAGTCCATTACCGACACTTCGGTGAGGTCGAAGCGTTCCCATTGGACGTTTTCGTTACGGAGGTATGGGCGGCCGTGCATTCCGGTCTGCTGGTTGGCATCGAGCATCTTGCCGAGGCGACTGGGGGCAACTTCCTCGAATGGTGAAATCTTCCAACCCATTTGATTAGTAACCGGATCGCCGAAGAGTTCGAGGAAGGCGGCGGGGAGGAAGGTGTCGGTGAGTTCGAGGGCGTAGCGGCGGGTGCGCCGCAGCCGGTCTGCCTGCTCCAATCGCTCCGCGATCCGCCGCTGCTCGGGCATCTCTGGTAGCGGGATTGAACATTCCCGAAGAATCGTCGTGTTCAGCCCTTCCATGATCGCCCCCCTGGCCATCCGGGCGAGCTGGGAGGCAACCAAGTCACTATTGAGTGCGTAGCAGAGGTAAGGTGGAAATACGCGTCTCGTGTCGACGCGCATCCTAAAAAGGTGTGAGTCGAAGATGGCGCGGCCGACGTCGGGCGGTGCAGAGGCAGCCCTCCCGATTGTGCCCATGGTCGTGACAAGCACGTCATCGGGCAGAATCTCGTAGTCGGAAAGCTCCTCGAACTTCCGTGCGGTGATGAAGCGACGGAAACCTTTGACGAAATTGTTCGGTAGCACGTTCTCTATGCCGGCAACAGGAATGCCGCTTTCGACAAGCTCCGTCTTCTTCAGCGAGCTTCCAAACGGGCCAATCTTGAACGCCCCGGAGTCATTTAGCGCAAGCTCACCGACGTGGACTGTAGGCGTCTTCACGGCTTGGCCATCATTCCTTTCAGACCTGCAACTTCCCCCGCCGCTGCGGCTTCCAATTGCCGCAGCCGTTCGAGTGTGACGCGCGGCTGCTCGTAAAACTCTTCGTCTTGCTCGACCTGCCGATAGCGGCTGGCGGAGAGGTCATATTTGTTGGCCTTCACCTGACCCTTGGTAACCCAAAACTGGCGGGTGAGCTGGTTGATCTCCGTTTGCAGCGGCGTGATGCGCGATTGGAGTTCGGCAAGTTCCGCCTCGGCGTTCTCGCGGGCGGTGCGGGCCTTGTCAGGGGTCTTGGAGACGACCTCCTCAAATTTGAGTCGATGGACAATGGCATGATGTTCCAGGCGATCCTTCTTCAGCGGGGCAATTTGCTTTTGCAGGTCGGCCAGGCGTTGGGCGCGCTTCTGCTGGAACTTCGCATCCCGCCGGTGATTCCAGCAGTCCAGCAGGTCGGGGATGTCACTCTCAGCGACTCTCTGTCGTTTGTCATCGAGCGAAAACCCGTCGTGCTCCATATCGTAAAACCAGATTTTCTCCGTCGTGCCGCCGCGCGTAAAGACCAGCACCGCCGTGGAAACGCCCGCGTAAGGCCGGAAAACACCGCTGGGCATGGAGACGACGCCGTCGAGGCGGTTCTCCTCGATCAGCTTTTTACGAATATCGACGTGGGCGTTGGAGGAGCCAAACAGCACGCCATCCGGTACGATCACGGCTGCCCGGCCGCCCATTTCAAGAAGGCGTAGGAAAAGGTGCAGGAACAAGATCTCCGTCTTTTTCACGCGGGTGGGAAGCGTGGGGTTAATGTCCAAAGCGTCGATCGCGCCCTTGAAGGGCGGGTTCGCCAGCACCAGGTCGTACTGCTTCTCTTCGCTAAAGGACTTGGAAAGCGTGTCAGCGTAATGGAAGCGGGGGCGCTCAATGCCGTGCAGCATCAGGTTCATGGAGCCGATGCGCAGCATCGCCATTCCGGAGTCGTTATCGTAGCCGGCGAGGCCCGTGGACTGCACGAAATCAAGGTCCTCCTTCGCCAGTTTCTCGCCAATCAGGCCATGGGGAAACCCGTCCTCATCATAGGTAAGGTTCTCGGGCCGCGTATGAGTCTCAAGCATGTGCTGATAGGCGTTCACCAGAAACCCGCAGGTGCCCGCCGCCGGATCGCAAACGCGTTCCCGCGGCTGAGGGTTTACCATCTTAACCATCATGCGGATGATGTGGCGCGGCGTGCGGAACTGGCCGTTGGTGCCCGCCGTATTCAACTTGCTCAGCAGGTACTCATAGAGGTCGCCCTGCACATCCTGGTTCTGGCTCGAAATTTCCATTTGATCGATCATCTTGCAGGCTTCGATCAGCAGGCTGGGCTTGTTAATTTTGAACTCGGCGTTCTCCATCTGCTCGGCAAACGATCCACCTTCGCCGCCCAGCGTCTTAATGAAGGGGAAAACCTGTTCCTTGACGTGCCTTAACGCTTCCTCCGCCTTCAGGTTGGTCCAGTAGGACCAGCGGAGTTTGGGATCGGGAAAAACGGGGAGATATTCCTGCTTCCGCGTTTTCGCGGAACGTTCGCGGTCCTGCTCGGCCTCGTCAAGCCTTTTCAAGAAAAGCAGAAAAGAAAACTGCTCGATGGCATCCAGGGGATTGGACAAGCCGCCGGACCAGAGCTTATCCCATAACGCATCGACCTTAGATTTAAGCGTGGGGTCAGTAATCATGATGGGTTCATGCGGCCATCCAGCATGTAGCCACGGTCAGAAAGGCGCTGACAGTGGCTACGCACCCCCTCACCCGTCCGGCCCCGGCTGGTGAAAACGCCGGTTGCCGGCCACCCTCTCCCCCAAGGGGGCGAGGGCGGAGTCTCACGCATTCCAGCGTTTCCGTTCTTTTATCGTTCATTTCATCACAAATGTACAAACTTCAGGGAAAGGCGAAGCCTTTCCGCGAAGCAACGGGCGAAGCCCAGCGCAGAATCACGTTCGTCCGATATTTTGGACAGTTGTGAGTTATCATGACGGGTTCAAGCGGCCATCTGGTTGGCGAGGCCGATGATCTCCTGGACCTGGGCGGGGGTAAAGAGCCGATCCACCGCATTCCGGCCAAAGTTGGTCAGCGGCGATTCGTAGAAATCCTGCAATTCGAGCTGGCGCTTATACAAAAATACCTCCTGCACAGCGCGCAGGAAACGAATCTGGTCGGCGCTGTACTGGTGAGCGGCGATGTGCCTGGCAAAGCTCCGCTCGACCACCACCGAGTAATCCGGCAGAGCGTCCAGATCCAAAACATGACGGAGAAATCCGAGGAAACTATCGACCTTCAGGCCATAGGCCCGGCGGATCTTATCGGTGGTTAATTCAATGCCGTCCCCGCCCAGCTCCCGTTGCAAGGCTCGCTCTAGCTCAATCAGTTGCAGGTCGGTGGGGTCGCCCCCGGAGCGAATCACCGCCATGGTGCTGTGATTCTCCACAATCTTGAGAATGCGCTCTTCCACCCGTCGACGATACTGCTCGACGTAAACTTGCTCTCCACCTTCTCCGATCGAGATCAAGCCTCGTGCCTGAATAAAATCCGGTAGATCCAACTTCAGGAACGCGCTGCGCCAGCCAGCGCGTTTTTCCCTTTCAAATGGCGAGCATCGTGCCTTACCATGAACACATTCGATCCGGGATAACGAAGCCAGATCAAGAACAATCAACATGGACGTATTTTCACCGACGAAGCGAAGTGAGATAATGCGGAGGGTCCGCTCGCGGGACACTAAGCCGGAACTATTCATTCGCCAACTGGTTTCTGAAATGGGATTCCGCTACAGACTCAATTCGAAAACACTTCCGGGTCATCCCGACCTGGTATTCCGCCGATTACATAAGGTGATTTTCGTGCATGGTTGCTTTTGGCACCTCCATTCATGTGAGGCTGCGAACCAACCTGCTTCGAATCGAGCGTATTGGGAAGAGAAAAGACTTAGAAATGTCGCAAGGGACAGACGAGCTCAGGCAAAACTCCGAAGATCGGGATGGAAATCGTTGGTGGTATGGGAGTTCATAATCGATAGTCTACGCCTCGCGAAATCACGGCTTAGTAGCATGAAGGTGGTTTCTTGAGACCCCATGATGGCCGAGCGGAGCGCACTACTCGAATTTCAAATGCCGACGCGGCCGATGGACTGCCGGATTGTTTGTTAAATTTCACCTTCTGCAATCGCCTCTGGCCCAGACTCGCTTTCAACTGACCACTCCTCATCCGGCTCGTCACCAGCATTGAAGCGGACATTTCCCATCGCTTCGGCTTCGCCTTTGGTGTAGGCCTCAACGATATAGGCGAAGCAGATGCGTTCGATGTAACGTACGCTGAATCTCTTCTTTGTTTCGTTCGAATGGTAGCCTTCACGCACAACTCCGGGCAGGAACCAAATTGAGGGCGAGCGTCCGGTACCGCGTGTTTCACAGACAAGCTCTCCCGATTCCTCCAACTGGTGCAGTTTGCGGCTCACGGTACGCGGGTCCAGCCTCGAATCCGCGGCCAATCGCTGAATGGTGGTGTTTTTATTGCGACCATCCGCCCCTACGTTCTTTGCGATTAGTGTCAGTAGCAGCAATGCACTGCCCTTCTGCCTGGACTCTTTGGCAACCCACTGTTCTGCTTGTGCACTCACAGTCCCCTCCCCAAGGAACTCGCCCTCGCTCCCACCTTAAATTGTGATACAAACTGTTCCGCCTGACAATACTTTCATATATGATCGGTGATTCGGATTGGGGCCGGGTAGTATCTGATTCAATTGCTAGCAGAGCAAAACCTCATGGGTTCTTTGCCGGGGCTCGATCAGGCAGCGGCGAAAGGATTATTTTGCTTTGCGTCGCCTGGCGTGGGGCCATAGTATGAGCACAATTAAATCAAGCAACAAGGATGGTGACTAGAGAGGGAGTCATGAAGCCCGCTTTACAGAAATAATCGATGAAAACCTTATCTGCGCGAGAAAAACCGATACTGGCTGGGCTTTACCTTTCAAAGTTCGAGAGCGCGGGGCTAAGTTGCCTTGGCTTTGACACTTCTGTTGAGGCGTTCAATGTCATTGGATCAGCCCTCGGCGTGCGGCCCGCATCGATTAAGAACTACCGGGATGAGTTTGATCCCTTATTCCCGAATAAAAGGAAAGGTTGGCATAAGAGACCGACCCGTGCCTATTGCAGAGCTATTTACGACGCCTTTGGCGGCTTGAATTTGCAGGACTTTACGAACCTTCTAAAACGAATCATCTACAAAGAGCCTGATCTTGGAGTGTTGATGGAGGAAATTGAAAGAAGTCAGGGCGTAGATCGCTCTTTCGCAAAGCGGCTAGTTACCGGCCAAGCGGCAGAGCAGTACTTCAGATCAAAATATAAAGATATCGGCCTATTCAAAGATTTTGAATTGGAAGACACGACTCAGCTTGGTTGCGGGTTCGACTTCAAGCTGTTTTCGCCAAGCGTTTTTTACGGAATAGAAGTTAAGGGCTTAAGTGAATCAAATGGCAGCATTGCTCTAACGAACAAGGAACATTCCGTCGCTTCCATACTCAAAGACAGGTTTTTTCTGTTCGTGGTGAAAAATTTCAAGGAAATTCCTTTTCATGAACTCTACCGGAACCCCCTGAGTGGAAATCTGGTTTTTACCAGATCCGAACAAAGAATTCTTCAGATAAATTGGATAGCAAGAATATGAGTGAACCTGCTAAGGAGAAGCGAGCTGCGCGCGGTATCGAGTAAGGGTCTGGCAAAATATGGGTGCGCATGCCAAAATCATTGATAGAAGCCCGCGCCGGGCTAATTCCATCGGACGAAACCGGTGCTATCCCTCATCCAGAAGAATTGACGGCAATGGGGCTCCGGAGTGGTACCGCGGCGCGCCAGCCCCGGTTCCGCTGAGACTCAACTAGCACCTCCAAGAGAAGGCCACCCTCGTGAGGGGCCTTGTTTTCATCCGGATAAGTCCTCCGACTGGGAAGTGTTCGCTTCGATTCTTGTGAATGATTTGGGGAGAAAGCTCGCAGCCGGCGTGGACCTCGAGGGCCATGAAGTCAAATCCGCTTTGCACGGCAGCAGTTACGAGTATCAGTATCACAAGAATACCGGGAGAGAAAAGCTGCAGAAAGACATGACGGTTGGGCACTTATTTTTTTCCCACCAAGACTTCTTGCGACACGTCGACCTTCGTTTTGCCCACGGGAGCGCTATGAAGGAGTTCTTTACAGAATGGCTTGAAAAGTTTCCTGACCCATATAAACAACGTTACCGAAAGAACATACCCTTCGGTTGGGTTGAGAAGAACGGGCTGCTGCTCATGACTCTAATAGACGGAGAAGTGACCTACCCTGCGACCGCAAAAACCAAACAACAGGGTTAGCAACGCGTAGCCACGGACAGTGCCTTCCTGTCCGTCGGCTTTTCAGTGCATGGCGCAAGACTCAACGTCTTGCGGCGAGGCGAGCGTCAAAATACTCGACCACTTCGGAGAAGCGATTGAAGATCGACCGGTGCACTTCGTCAAAGATGACCAAGTCGAAAAACCCCGGGCTAAGCTTGGTGAAGCAAAGACTCAGCGTCTGTAAGGTGACGACGAAGAGGCGTTTGCTGGTATCGATTCGGTGGGTATAAATGCGGTCCCGGGGTTCATTCGGGAGATGGGCTTTGAAGCCGTCCGTCAGCGCTTGATCAACCAGGGCATCACGATCGGCGACGAAGAGAACGTGTTGGGCCTGTCGCATGCGGAAAAACATGTCGATGAGAGCCATGGTGGTGCGGGTCTTGCCTGTGCCTGTCGCCATCACAAGAAGGGCTCGACGCTTGCCTTGGGTATAGGCCTCCGCCACGCGACGAATTGCTTCGTGTTGGTACGGGCGATCGGCAATCGCCGTGTTGATCGAGGCGGATGCAAGCGGCAACTGGTTTTGGCGAAGGAACAGTAAGCGATCGAGATCGTCCGGGGAGAAGAAACCTGCAATAGGACGCGGATTCGCGATGCCCACTTCCCAGAAGTACGTGTCGCGGCCATTGCTCATGAATCCGAAGGGAGAAAAGGATTGGCGCTTGGCAATTTCGGTTACGTAGTGCTTGAGTTGTTCGTCGGCATCGCGCGCGTGGCGGGAACACTTTTTGGCTTCAACCACTGCGATGACGTTTCCGGTTGCGTCGTAAAGGCAATAGTCCGTGACACCGTTCCACGGTTCTTTGTCGTAGCCGTCCACCGGAATTTCCAGGGCAACTCGCGACCTATCGTTGGTGTTCCATCCGGCAGAACGTAGGGCGGGGTCGATGAGCAATGCGCGCGTGGCAGCTTCGGTTGTTGGTCGCATTCTCATAGGCCAAGCCAAGGCAATACTGACGCTGCATTTTACACTCTTTCAAATGTTAAGTCTGTCCCCTTCGCGTTGTCGGCACCGCGAGTGGCCACGGTCAGGGCCCTTCTGACTGCGGGCTTTTTTGGGGGTTCCGATATTGAGAACCCAGGGTCAATTCACGTGACGAATTGAGCGTGGACCCACTGTCGCGCGGTCAATCCGCAATTTTGAGAATTTGGTAAGCCGGTAATCAGGCCTGGTCACATTACGGTAATCCGCCTTTTCTTCTTCCATCACCAATGCCTTCGGAAGGGATGCTTACCCCATAACGACTTTTACCCACGTTTGGGCGATGCTGGAAGGGCGGGGCTTCAGCCCCGCCGAAATCGCGGTTCCCGCCCTCTATTTGTCCCGTACCCCGCGCAGCTTGCGACTGCAAGCGGCGCGGGGTGCGGGACTTGGAAATAATCAGGACGGCCTTGCAACTTCCAAGGCCAGACCCTCTGCTTCTGCGCCATGGGCTGCAAAGTCCGGTTCGATCAAGCGCCGAAGAAGTACCTCGGCAAATGAATTAGAAGTTGAAAATCGATGGTGGAGTGTTACCTTTCGCGGGAAGCACATCGTAGAATTCCAGCCCGTTCTGGCAGACGCATTTTTTTGTTCCCTCGATTGTCTCTCACCGCTCCCACCCGTCATTGCCCTGCGAAGCCTGCCGGTATGGGCCATTTCATGGCTGCCGCGGTTTCCGCGGCGCGCGGTCCCGGCCAGGAGTGCGTAACCGCGTTACTATTGCCGCAGACAGGACATTGCTCCATAGCCAGACTCCCCTCTATTGACCGGAGGGATAAATCATCTTGGCGGGATTCTGGTGACGTCCAAGCGGCGTGCCAGGCAAGTTCGGTCGGGGCACTCCGCGCGCCTCTCCCCGTTTCCGGTATACTATTGAACCCCTTTGACGCACTGGAGATGCGCTGCCTCAATGGGTGGGAATCACCATGACAGAAGCGGTTCGTGTAATGCGGCGTCGGCAATTCTGCGGGCGCTGTGGGCAATTGATGTTTGAATTTTACCACTCGCCAGACGGCCACTTCGGCTTGGTGGGCGATGTCGAGGGGGAAGCGTCGGTGCGCGGACTCGAAGTGCGTTGTTCCACGTGCGGGGCACGCTACCGGCTGCTTGAGCGTGTGGACGCCGCCGGGCAACCAGTGGCGCGAGTGTAACGGCATCAGTTGGCAGTCGTCAGTAAAAGCAAGCGCCCGCCACCTGGGAAGTTACTGATGATTGAGAACGGACAACGGAGAACTGTAATGCGAACTTCATAACTGACCCTCAGGGGATATTTTTATGAGAACCGAGCGACCTTTCCAAAGCGCAGGATGCATTGGCATTTTGTGGCTGATTTTGTTGTGCAATCTCGGCTCGTCGGCGTGGTGCCAAAAGCCGCAGCCTTTGCCGCCACAGCAGACCGTGCTGGTACACGGCCACAGAATCGCATACTACGAGGCAGGGAAGGGAAGCGCCGTGATTCTCATCCACGGCCTGGGCGCGGATTCTCACCATTGGGCCAACAACATCGGCGCACTCTCCCTAAACTTCCGGGTCATTGCGCTGGATCAGATCGGCTACGGCCAGTCTGACAAGCCGTTGATGCGTTACACGGTGGAAAACTTTTCTGATTACCTGCACGGATTTTTGCAAGCGTTAGAGATCCCCAAGGCAAGCTTGGTGGGGAACTCTCTGGGTGGTTGGGTGGCGCTGGATTTTACCCTCCGGCACCCGCAGATGGTAGAGAAGATGGTGCTGGTGGATGCCGCGGGGTTGCGCCCGGCCGACGCCTTGAAGATGCCGGAGGGCGGACGGAAGACCCTTTCGCCAATGAACACGCGCTGGTTTTTTGACCTGATGGCGGCAAATAAAGAATGGGCGACCACGGATCTGGGACCCAATGCCTTTGAGCGCCACGTGCAGAACGGCGACAGCTACACGGTGGCCAGCAGCGTGGCGGAAATGGCCACGGGCCGCGAGTTTGAGGACAGGAACCTGGGCAAGGTGCACGCTCCCACGCTGATCATCTGGGGGCGCGATGATGTGCTGATCCCACTGGCCATGGGCGAGCAATTCCACAAGGCTATAGCGGGATCCCAGATGTTCGTGATCGACGGCACAGGGCACATCCCAATGGTGGGCAAGCCCGCGGAGTTTAACGATGCGGTGCGAAAGTTTCTAAATTCCTCTCCTTAGTGAGGAGGGGACAAAGAGGTGGTGGGGTTGAGCTGAAAAACGCCAGTCAATCCCCGGCCCTTCTTGAGCCCGGAGGGGAGTCAAGTTTCGTTCTCCCTTATGACCGACGAAGGCTTTCTGCTGAGTCCTCAAAACGCGCGCGATTACCTCGTGGAGCAAGGCTTCATGCGGGAAGGGGAGGAAGTTTCCGTCCAGGCCATGGGCGGGGGCGTTTCCAATGTCGTGCTACTCGTGGAATGGGCGGGACCGCAGGATCGGCGCTGGGTGATGAAGCAGTCGCTGGAAAAGTTGGACGTCGAGGCCGACTGGCGCTCCGAGCGCTCGCGCATCTATCGCGAGGCAGAATCCATCCGGGTGTTGCGCCCAGCGTTGGGCCTGGCGGCGTTGCCGGAAGTGATTCACATCGACTGCAAAAGGTTTCTTTACATCATGACTGCCGCACCGGTGGGGTCGCAAGTGTGGAAGGATTTGTTGCTGGCCGGGCGCACCGATTCCCCAGTGGCGCGAAACGCCGGTTTGCTGCTGGCGAAGATGATCCACGCCTCGAGGAACGATGCATCCCTAAGCTCGGAATTCTGGGACCGCACAGTCTTCCACCAGCTCCGCATCGATCCTTACTATCGCACCACCGCTTCCCGCCATCCCGAATTGCGCCGGGAGTTTGACGACTTGATCAGGACGTCGCTCGAAATCCGCACCTCGCTGGTGCACGGTGACTACAGCCCCAAGAACTTTCTGGTGCGCGGCGAAAATATTTTTCTAATCGATTTTGAAGTGGTGCATTGGGGCGACCCATCGTTTGACGCGGCGTTCCTGATGAACCATCTCTTCCTGAAGGCTTTCCACCAGCTCTCCGCGAGCCGGCAGTTCATCGCCTTGGTCTATGATTTCTGGAGAACCCTCTTCGCTGCGCTCGGCCCGGAAGGTGCCGCGGAGTTTGAGGTCATGACCCTTCGCCACCTGGGCGGATTGATGCTGGCGCGCATCGATGGCAAGTCGCCGGTTGAATACATTCAGGACGAGGCGACGAAGGAAAGCGTGAGGAAAGCGGCAATCCGAATTCTGGTGGAGAGGCCACGGCAATTGGAAGACGCTATCGGAATCGTCCAGGGAGAAATTCATGGCAGGCATTAGCTACCTTCGCGCGCGCGAAATCTTGGATTCACGTGGGAATCCCACCGTGGAGGTGGACGTGTATCTTGACGACGGCGCGCGCGGCCGCGGCATAGTGCCCTCGGGGGCTTCGACAGGGAAGGCGGAAGCGCTGGAGTTGCGCGATGGCGACCCGAGGCGCTATCACGGGCTCGGGGTTCGCAAAGCCCTTGAGAATGTCTTACAGGTGATCGCTCCAGCCGTTAAGGGCATGGACGCAGATAACCAAGGGGATCTCGACACATGCCTGTGTGGGCTGGATGGCACCGAAAACAAAGGCCGCCTGGGCGCGAACGCCATCCTGGGAGTTTCCCTGGCTGTGGCGCGCGCGGCTGCGGCGTCGGCGGGCTTGCCGCTTTATCGCTACCTGGGAGGTCTGGAGGCGGTGGAGTTGCCGGTCCCCATGGTTAACATCGTCAGCGGAGGCTTGCACGGTGGCGGCAACATCGACTTCCAGGATTTCCAGGTGATCCCGCTGCGCGCGGAACGCTACTCCGAAGCGCTGCACGACGTGGCGCTGATTTTCAACGCCATGAAGGACGTTCTGAAGGCGCGAGGCGTTTACTCCCCGGGTGTTGCGGATGAAGGAGGCTACGCTCCCCGGCTGGCATCGAATGAAGCGGGCTTTGAGGTGATGGTGGAAGCCTTCGCGCGCGCCGGATTCGAGCCTGGCAAAGACGCTGCCATCGCCGTGGATGTGGCGGCAAGCCATTTCTACCAGAACGGTCGCTACAAGCTTTCCACCGAGCACGAGGAATGGAGTTCCCGCGACCTCGTGGAGCGTCTGGCAGCCTGGGCGGAGCGCTATCCCATCCTTTCGATTGAGGACGGAGTGGCGGAAGATGATGAAGCGGGCTGGAAGTTGCTCACGGAGCGGCTGGGCAAGCGCTGCCAATTGATTGGCGATGATCTGTTTGTCACCAACCCTCGGCGGCTGGCGGAAGGAATCCGCGATGGTATTGCCAACGCCGTGCTGGTGAAGATGAATCAGATTGGGACGCTGAGTGAAACGCTGGAAGTCATAAGAATCGCGCAGCGAGCCGGCTATCGCACCGTGGTCAGCGCGCGCTCCGGCGAGACGGAAGATGATTCCATGAGCGACTTGGCGGCGGGCGCCGGCGCGGGGCAATTGAAAGTGGGCGCTATTACGCGCTCGGAACGCCTGGCGAAATACAACCGCCTGCTGCGAATCGAAGAAGGGCTGGGCGAACGGGCGGTGTATCGCGGGGCGGAGGTGTTCAGAGGGCTTGAATGGTAATCGTGCCTTGATCCTCGCAGAGGATGGATACAGTAGCCGGGGGCGACGCCCCCGGAAGCCGCCACCCCCCGCAAAGCCGGACCCTGAAAGGGTCGAATCCGTGAGACATCAGGCCGATCTTGCATCCCGCCGCCCGGGGTGGTGCGATCCCTTCAGGGCCGGGCGTCTATCATCCGGCTCTCCGGGGGCGTTGACCCTGGCCATTATCTTGCGCCCTTGTAGGGCACGCAAACATAACTTTCGGTCTGAATCTGCAGAGCCCTGTTCGTGACATTACTGTACAGAACGGGATCAAATGGAGCACTATGGGTTGAGAGGCTCACGCGATGAACTTTTACGTCACCATTATGAAGGCGGAGGACGGGTGGTTCGTGGTGGAGTGCCCGGCGCTGCCAGGATGTGTTTCGCAAGGCAAAGACGAAAAAGAGGCGCTGGACAACATCAAGGAAGCTGTTAATGCCTGGCTCCAGACTGAGAATCAAAAGACGGTTTAAGCACTCACAGCATTAAGAGAAATACATGATCATTTGTGGGGCACGGAAGGCGCGCAGAAGATTCCTGTCCGCATTATTCCTTGCGTGGCTGGCGCTGTCGCCCATCCTCGCCCTGGGAGTTGGTAAGCCTGATTTCAAGCCCGCGTTCAACTTCTACTCTCCGCAGGAGGACGTACAGTTGGGAAAGGAATCCTCCGCCCAGGTGGACAGGCAATTACCCTTGCTGCACGACGCAGAGCCTCTGAAGTACCTCAACAGCTTGGGGAAAAGGCTGATCGCTTTTGCGCCGAACAACCGTCCGGAGTATGCATGGCAGTTCAGGATCGTCAACAGCGCGGAGATTAATGCATTTGCTTTACCGGGCGGGTACATTTATGTAAACCGCGGCGTGTTTGAGGTTGCCGAAGATGAAGCGCAACTCGCCGGGGTGATTGCCCACGAATCCGGCCACGTCGTGATGCGGGACGGTACACACATTGCCTCGGAGGCCGTCCTGGCCCGGGGTGGCATGGCCATCGTGACCAGCATCTTTGGCCAGAGCGATAGCCTGGCGAGTCAACTGGCGCAACTGGGGCTGGGTGTGGGAGTAGATTCGCTGCTGCTGAAGTACTCGCGCGCCGCGGAAACGCAGGCGGATGAAGTGGGCACCTACATTCTTTACCAGGCCGGATACGATCCCCATGCCATGGGGCAGTTCTTCCAGATCATCGCCAAAAAATATCCGCAGCGCACCTTGCAATTCTTCTCAGACCATCCCAATCCCGAAAACCGCATCCAGGACGTGGATGCTGAGATTGCGCAATGGGGTCAGCCTCGGGGGGCGAAGACCGACAGTCCGGAATTCGAGGGGACCAAGGAGTACTTGGTGGCACTGGCTCCGCCACCGCAGCAGAAAGGTACGCCAAAAAGCGAAGCTAAAAAGCAAACCCCGCCTCCGCCCTCCGCCAGTCTGATTCGTTACGACGGCAAGATGTTTACCCTCGACTACCCCGACAATTGGGAGTTGCAGCATGGGGAGGACAGCGTGATGCTGTTTCCTCCCGGGGGAATGGTAACGGGCGCCGAGGGCGAAACCGCGCAGGCTTACGGCGCGGCGGTAAGCCTCTATGCGCCACAGCAGGGGAATTGGGGGCTCGTCGATGCGACGCAGGAACTCCTTGGTTCGATGCGGCAGTCGAATCCCCAAATCCTGGTTTTACAGCAAACGGGTATGAACCTGCGCGGTAACCCGGCGGTAAGCACCCTGCTGCAAAATGATTCCCCGGTTGAGGGACAGAAGGAAACGGACCATTTGGTGACAGTCCGCCACGGTGATTCCGTACTCACTTTCATTTTTATCGCTCCCGCCGGTGCCTTTGAATCCTATGCACCCACGTTTGATAGGATATTGCAGAGCATCAGTTTGGCGCGCTGAATGAAGAGGCTTTTCGTGGCCGGCCAAGCCCCCCCGATATCTTTAGCGGTAACTTGCCCTGTTCTGCGTCGTTTGCCCCACGGGCCTTTTGACTTTGCCTTCCGCCACTTTCAGCTATAAAGCTAACTTTATGAAACCAATAGGGCAAGTTGGTGAGGCCGACATCCCGGATGGCAGTAATCATGCAGGGAGTCGAGGCGAAATGGCGGAAACCACAGACTTGAAAAAGCAAGCGCACCTCCCCGACACTTCCAGCCAAATGGTTCGCCAGCGTTGGTTGGACCTTCTCAACATGAGTTACTCAACCCGGCGGGTGACCCAGCAAGAAATTGAACCCGGTGTTCATGCCCTAGTGGTGCCGGCAGCATGCAGGAAGGAAACGAACCAAGTTTTGGTCGAAGTGGAGGTCCGCGTGGCGTCGAGCCATGTCCCCGCGATGGCGCGGGGCGTGCGACTGCCGCTCGAGCGGCTTGGCGAGTTCGCCTTGACGCTGCCAGCGGATTATCGCGGGTGGATGGGAGCGTGGGGTAAGGACATTGCGGCGGGTGAAACGCTGGCCACCGTCTTTGTCGATCTTGCCTATCTGGAAGCCGCGCTGCTGGCCCGCCTCTGGGACTATGGGGTGCTGGTGGAGTTCAGTTCGCCGCTGGCATTTTTCCGGCGGGGAGCCTTGACCGATTACGCCAACGTTTACGAAACGGTTGTGGCTATGGTGGCGGAAGGCGGTTCGCTGGCGGACACAGCCGACCAGTTAGCTTTGGAAATCCTGAAGCGCCTGCAACTCTATGCCAACGCTTATCATCAGCTTTCCTCAATCTATTCGCAAGCAGAGTGGCACATCAACTGCGACAATTTTGTGGTCAAAGTCCCGGGCTCGCATTTCTCCCTGGCGCTGCAATACTGGGAGCTGCGGGACCACACTTCGGGGCAAAAAGTCCTGGGCTGCTGGCGCACCCGCATCGAGAAATTACTGCAACAGGCGGCTTCCAGCCCGAACAACGATTTCCCTAAGTCGTTTGCGGCTTGAATCCGCAGATTATTCAGAATTCGCAGGGAGACAGAACTACATAAGGCGGCAGGCTAGAAAGCGGCGCGAGGTGGTCCTCCGTCTCATCGAGCCAACGCAGGTCCTTCCTTGAGTTTCTTTTGCCCCGGGCTTTCTTATTGTTCTCGGACTTTGTAATCCGTGAAATCTGGGCAATCTGCGGATATAATCTTCGCCTATGGTAACCCCACACAGGAATGCGACGATTGATCAAAAAGCTCGAAGCCTTCTCATAGTGATATTAATTGGCATTTGGGCGCTAATGGCGATTTTGGTGGGAGGGGGCGCGCCGGTAGACGCGCAAGTGCCAGGGCAAGTGCCGGGGCAAAATCCTTCTCCCCCGCCGATCCACCTCCCCCACCTCGGAGGCTCCCGGCAGGAGCGGCCCCAACCGGAGACTCCCATTGAGGGGCAGGTCTACGTTGTGCTCTGGTTTGACACGGAAGACTACATCCTGCCACAAAGCGACGATGCCGCCAAACGCATCGCAGTTTTCCTAAGCCAGCAGGGAATCCCAGGGACTTTTAAGGTGGTAGGCGAAAAGGCAAGGGTGCTCCAGCGACGCCAGCGTCAGGATGTGATCTCTGCGCTTGCCCAGCATGACATTGGCTATCACTCGAACACCCACAGCCAACATCCCACCGTGGCCGAATATGAATCAAACCTGGACTGGGGCACGGGAGTGGAGGAATTCAACCGCCGCGAGCGTCCGGGTTTTGACGATGTTGCTCACGTCTTCAGAAAAACTCCTGTGGCCTATGGTCAGCCGGGCTCTTCCTGGGCGCCCCAGGTTTTTCCGGCGCTGCAAAAGTGGGGCGTGCGCGTCTATCTGGACGAAGGCAAGCAGGTAGGATTGCGGGGCCGTCCCTTCTGGTACGGGGGTATACTCAACATCTTCAATACGCGGGAGGGAGAGCAACTGCGGCCTGACGAGAATTGGTCCAATCTCGACACGGCCAAAGCCCGGTTCCAGGAGACCTATCTCACCATGACATCGCGGAAGTCAGGTGGTGTGGTCAGCTTATGCTTTCATCCCTGCGAATTTGTGCATAAGCAGTTTTGGGACGCGGTGAATTTTCGCGACGGAGCGAATCCGCCGCCGGATCAGTGGAAGTTGCCCCCGGTCAAGACGCCGGAGGATACAGAGAGGGCTTTCCAGTATTTTGAAGATCTTGTCCGATTTATGAAGTCATTCCCTCGCGTCCAGTTTCTTACCGCCTCCGCCGCGGCGGAGAGATTCCGTGACCACGCGCGAGTGCACGTCTTCTCGACCCAGGAAGTCGGCGCGATTGCCGGCCAAGTGGATTCCAATGTGTCGTTTCAGGGGGGAGACAGTTTCAGCCTGAGCGCGAGCGAAGTTTTTTATGTGATCAACAAATTCTTGACGGGAATCGTCAGGCGGAGTGGGACGGAGCCCCTGGTGCTGGAGCGCACACCCTACGGCCCTGCCTCGGCGCCGGAGCCGCTCACGGCGAAACTGGCCGTGCCTTGGGACCAGGTGTCGCGCACCATCCTGGATGTCCAGGACGACTTAGATAAAACCGGACGGATTCCCAGTGCCATCTGGCTGGGTAGCCAATCTGTCCCTCCGGAGAGCTACCTGGTGGGAATTGCGCAAGCCACCCAGAGCCTCACGCAGAATGCCGAAGTTCCAGACACCGTCACTTTTGCGCCTGCGCGCCTTGCGGCCGCTGAATATGTCGCCGATGACTCTCCTGATCTCTGGGACTGGATAATATTCCCCCGCGGGTTTCATGCGCCAAAGATGATGTCGCTCGCTAAGCTCCAAGCGTGGACCCTTAAACCGGCCACGAAGTAGGTCAATCGTTACCAGCAGCGTTCCGTCAAAGTCGCGGGCGCCAGATACCTCCATGGCCATGAATGCATCACCCGCGGAGAAACCCCTCACCCCCCGCCTTGCGGTCCCCCCTCTCCCCAAGGGAGAGGGAGAGAAATCAAAATCACAGCCTTCTCCCAGGGGAGAGGGCGCCCGACGGAGGAAGGCAGGTGAGGGGTCACTCTCAACCCCATTAGACTTTGACGGTGCCCTGTTGTTATCAGGAAGTACTCTTGACAGCTTGGGTAATCTGAGGCACAGTCCAAAAGACGACAAAAACGCCCATATTGGTGCCTACGAAAATATGGAGACCTCATACCATTTTTCATATTGCAATAATGTTACAGACACCTTGAATCTGACATTCTATTTTAAATTCAATTGCATACAAGTGTAGGAAGTTTGGCTTTTG
Organism: Terriglobia bacterium; assembly: GCA_049519635.1. Taxonomy (GTDB): domain Bacteria; phylum Acidobacteriota; class Terriglobia; order UBA7540; family UBA7540; genus Bog-366. The sequence goes on from JBEKQO010000037.1 coordinate 23,556, forward strand.
GCTTGCGGGCAAACCGGCTTGATGGCTCGGGGCTAGCCTTTTAATTCCGTAGGTGAACGAGTGCCCTGGAAATTCGTCTTGATATTGGTATTCCCCGGCGCAGGGCAATTAACCTACGATCGCGCGAACCCGGCTGGATCTTTTATTGAAGCTTGGAAAGATTCAAGACTCAAATAGGTCTGGAGGTAATATGCGTACTCACCCGGCTTTGAAAGCTTTGGTTTTGGGCCTCGCTATGGGGGTTGCTGCCAGCCAAGTCAAGGCTGACGACATCTACGGCAGAATTCGCGGCACGGTTACGGATCCCAGCGGAGCGGTGATTCCCGGTGTGCCTGTGACCGCCACGAATACTGCCACAGGAGTCGTTCGCTCGGTCAAAACCGGCAGCAACGGAATTTTCGAGTTCGATAATCTCCTGGCCCCGGCAACCTATACGGTTAGCGTCGAGCAGATTGGATTCAAGCGCTATGAAGCGAGCAGAATCAATCTGGCCTTAAACCAGATCTATGTTCTGGATGTTGGTCTGGAACTCGGGCAAGCCACGCAGCAAGTCACGGTGGAAGCGGCTCAATCGCAGGTTGAAACCACCAGCATGGAACTTGGGGCAAGAATCAGCGGATCGGCCCTAGTGGATATCCCCCTCGTCAACAGGGACTGGATCACTCTGCAACAAACCCTTCCGGGCGTCGTCGCTTCCATGGGGGATTTTAGCGACGCCTTTTCCACCAGCGGCTCACGCGCCCAAGACAACGAGTTTCTGCTCAACGGTGTTGACAACATCGACTTGGCGCTGAATGTTGTCAACGCCATTCCGAGCCCCGACTCCATCGCGGAAGTCAATATGATCACGAATACGATCAATCCCGAATATGGACGGAACGGCGGGGCCATTATGAACGCCGTCACCAAGTCGGGGACGAATAAATTCCACGGGGATGGTTTCGAGTTCTACCGCGACACCTTCCTGAACGCCCGCAACTTCTTTCAGGCCACCCCCGATGTATTCCACCGGAACCAGTTTGGTGGCACCCTCGGCGGCCCGATTTGGAAGAACCACACCTTCTTTTTCTTTTCCTATCAGGGCACTCGCGATCGCCAACCCGACACACCCGGCCGGAGTTTTGCCGGCCCTACGGTCAACGTCTTCACGCAGGCGCAACGCAACGGCCTTTTCCCCGATGTGGTTGCCGATGTAAATGCCAATGGAGTTCCCACCGTCTCCCCCTTCCCTTTGGTGGGCGAGGATGGAGTTACTTATCCCGCCGGTACGCTGTATTCGACCCTTTTCCCCAACGGTCAAATCCCCTCCGTCGATTTCAGCGCTCCCGCGGTCAATCTGATCAAAGCCTACATGCCGCTCCCCAACACCGGGGCGAACGTCTTTACGTGGAGTCCTATTTCCACCGATAAGTTCTACCAGTATATCAGCCGGATCGACCACAACTTTGGCCCCAAAGATTCTCTCGCGGGTTATTGGTTTATTGAACAGGACACCACGGTGGATGACGAACCCTTTATCGGGGGTTCGCTGCCGGGATTCGCCGAGAACGCCACCAGTCGTACCCAAAACATGAATCTGACTTGGAACCATACCTTTGGAACCAGCATGATTAATGAGGCACGAATCGGGTACAACCGGCTGGGATATAACAGTGTAAACCCGGTGACTCCCGTTCAGCCCTCGAGCCTGGGATTTAGTATCAACCCGCAAAGTGGACCTTCGGGGGCGGGTGTGCCTTGTATCGATATGAACAGCTACGAACCACCCGCCGGGGCTTGCGAGTTTGGGTTCAGCTACGACGGTCCGCAGCCACGCATTGATCAGACCTATCAGGTGAGTGATAATTTCTCGTGGGTAGCCGGATCGCATTCCATCAAGATGGGATTTGATATGCGCCGCGCCGAGGTGGCAAACCCCTTCTACTTTGTGAACAACGGATACTACGAGTTCTACGGAACAGGCACATTCAGCACCGGCGATGAGGGGGCTGACTTCCTGTTGGGGATTCCGGACATCTACGAGCAGACCAGCGGCGGTTACATTGACGCTCGGACGCAGGAGTACTATTCGTATTTCCAGGACCAATGGAAGGCCCGCCCGAATCTCACCTTGACCTACGGAGTGGGATGGCAGATTAATACGCCCCAGAATGACATTTTCAATGGCGGCGTGGCGGTGAACGCCTACCGTCCGGGAGTTCAGTCCACGGTCTACCCGACCGCGCCTCCAGGATTGTTATTCCCAGGCGACCAGGGTCTTTCCGTATCCACTTATGGCAACTCCCTGCGTCATTTCGCTCCGCGGCTGGGATTTGCATGGAGTCCGGACCGTGTGCATAAATGGAGCGTCCGCGGGGGATTCGGAATTTATTACAACCAAATCGAAGAGGAACTCACCCTCCAAAATCTGCAATCGCCTCCTTTCTCCCTTACCGACTTCGGTGCCGGCGACGTAGGAGCAGTCCCTAGTTTCGCCAATCCCTATTCCGGCTACGCTCCCTCCTATGGCGAGAACGGGAATCTGGTGGGGGCATCCCCGGCATCGCTTTCCAACCGGTTTCCCTTCACTCCCCCGCCGCCGGGAAGCAAGAATGTGGACTTCAGCTTCTTTTATCCGATGACCTTGAAGGTGTTTGATCCCAATTTGACCACGCCGAGTGCGTACAATTACAATTTTACCGTCCAGCGCGAACTGTCCGCCTCGACCGTCATGCAGGTTGGCTACGTTGGACACATGGGCCGGCATTTGGAAGAGCGCGTCAGCATCGACCCTGCGGGCCAAGCGCCTGGGGTAAACCCCGTGTGCGCGGCGGAACCAAGTTGCAGTTACTTCGGTATGGATCCCTCCACTCTCGCCAACCCCCTCACTGAAAACGGCGCCCTTGTCTACGGGGGAGTGGGTGAGCAGGCCACGGTCGCCAACTCCAACTACAACTCCCTACAGATTTCCGTGACCAAGAAAGCGACACATGGCTTGGAATTCCAGTCCAGCTACACCTGGTCACATTCCTTGGACCCGATTTCCAGCGTGGAAAATGTCGGAGGGGGTGGGGCCCTCAACCCCTTCAATCGTCAGGACAATTATGGCGACTCGGCTTACGACGCCCGAAACCGTTTCGTCATCAGCTACTCGTACCAGATCCCTTCCGTTCGACACTATGATTCCTTCCGGGGCGTCCCCAGTCGCTTGGTGGAGGGGTGGAGAATTGCGGGCACCACAACGCTGCAAAGCGGTTTCCCCTTATCGCTAACAGATACCAGCTACAACTCACTTACCTGCTGGTATTACTCGAGCTTCGGCTGCGCCGACCGTCCGAACGTCCTGGGTCCCGTGGCTACCTTTAACCCACGGATGGCGAGCCTTGATAACCAGACGCACGGCGGCACGACGATCCAAAGCAACTACTTCTTCAACCCCAATGACTTCACCCCGGAGGTGCGCGGAGTGCTCGGGGATGCTGGACGAAACTTCTTCCATGGACCGGGTATTAACAATTTTGATTTGGGTTTGTACAAAGATACGAAGATCACAGAATCCACTAAGGTTGAATTGCGCTTGGAGGTATTCAACCTCTTTAATCATACGCAGTTCATCGACAACGCCGTGGGAATCGACATCAACAGCAGCTTTTTTGGACGCGCTACTGGCGCGTTTGATCCGCGTATCATCCAACTGGCGGCGAAGTTCTACTTCTAGCTTGTAGTAAATCTGGATAGCCTTCAAGGGCGCCGGCACTCCCAGGCGCCCTTCTAAACCCATGAGGAGAAATCCGGGTTAAGGGCAATGCTCTTTACATAACCCGGACCTCTCACCAGACTGAAACGTTTTTTGGGGCTACCGGAAGGGCGGGGCTTCAGCCCCGCCGAAATCGCGGCTCCAACCCTTGTCCGTCCCGCGCCCCTCACAGCTTGCAGCCGCAAGCTGCGAGGGGCGCGGGACACGGGAATAATCAGAAAGGCCCTCTAATGGCGGGGCTGAAGCCCCGCCCTTCCAAAATCGTGGTGAGACATTCCGGCTAACTGACTATTCCCAATTCGATGAACGATTTCCTCAGAACCTCTTATGTGAACAGGTGGGTAGCGCGGTCCTATTTTGTAGGTCCGCGGCTTTTGGTTGCGCATCGGAGACGAGCCGCGGGCCTGAATAACGGGCACTTCTCGTGCTATTTCTTGACCGCCCAATGCAATCCGATTCCGCCAAAAATATAGGCGCGGGCGTCCACCTGCGCGTAACCCTTCCGCTGCAACCGCGCGGAAAGCTCCTCCAGCGAAAGAAAGCTTCGCAGCGAGCGAGGGATGTAGGTGTAGAGGCTAGGGCGCCCGTGCAGGAGCAGGCCCCAGAAGGCGCCCTGGACGAAGAGCCCTCCGAGATAAAGCCGGCGCAGGAAGCGGCTGGTGGGCAGGAAAAAGTCCAGGCTCACCAGCCGCCCGCCCGGCCGCGTCACGCGGTGAATCTCCTTGAGCGCCCCATTCAGGTCGGGGAAGTTGCGCAGGCCATACCCCACAAAAACACAATCGAAGACCCCCTCGACAAAGGGGAGCGCGCCGGCGTCACCGCAGACGACCTCCGCCAGGCCGCGCCGCCGGCACGTGCGCAGCATCTCCTCCGTCAGGTCAACGGCCACTACCCTGGCGTTGGGCACCGCCCGGAGGACTAACTGGGAAAAGTCACCCGTACCGCACGCCAGGTCCAACACCGCGGCGCCCGGGGGAAGAGCTGCCTTCTCAACGCCCAGACGCTTCCAGCGGCGGTCCATGCCGAAGGAAAGTGCGCGCGTTATGAAATCGTACCGCGGCGCGATGGCGCTGAACATCCGGCGCATCAGGCGCCAATCCTGTTTTTCGGCGGGAAGATTCATGGGCGGTTGGGAATCATACCATTTCTGCCGTCCCGGAAGGGCCACACGTAGTGGCTCCTTTCTTGCAACTTTGTCGGATGCCGCGATGCCTGCGTATTCCCGCCGTTCCTCCGTATCCTCCGTACCTCTCAAAACCGGATATAGAATCCGCGAAGTCTCTGCATGACCTCATGGTTGAGTCTGTTCTGGGGCTTTTTTCACAGTACGAGATAACGACAATTTCCAAATTCCGTATATGGAATTACATAGAATCTCAGCGGCTACCCGACATCCAACATGCATCATGTTTATTTTCAAGTAAATCTAACCTCCTAAAGGATCTGGCGTATGGCCATTCTCTTGCTTAAACCCTAAACAGGCCAATTTAATCGTATTTTCGCTGTGCCAATAGATGTTTGAAAGTTTCGCAGCCTTCTGAGATTGGGGACAGGATGAGTGTACTTCCAGACTCAGTGTTAGTCGCCGGAGCCTTGGCCATCTGGGTGGTTTGCAAGCTTCTGCGCCAGGAAGCCATCGCGCACCGGACATTTTGCCGATGTGTCCTCTTGATATCACCCATAAACGGAATTGATTGGACTTCTCTTTGGTCGCAGTTTCAGAATTGCGGGTCGATACAACTCTCGCCTGAGCCTTGCATGTGCAATAACGCTGAATTCCGGTACGTTGCCCATTCTGGTTTCGCTTTGAAACCGTTTTTCCAAACATGGGCGGAAGCATGAAAAATCAATTTTTCATTAAATTATGAACGAACTAAAACTCAATTAATATCATACGGAGGGGAACACAATGTTGAAATGGACCCGTGATAGCTGGCAAGTCATTGTCCTGTTTGCGGTGATCGTATTCGCAGTTTGCGGGGGAGTGCCGCCGGCTTTCTCCCAGACGACCATTTCCACGGGCGGTATTGTCGGTACGGTTACAGATCCGACCGGCGCACTCGTGCCGGGGGCAAAGGTCTCCATCACCGAAAAAGTCACTGGGCGGCAATTGGCCCTGACCGCAAACTCGGCGGGGCTCTATAACTCCGGCCCCTTGAGTCCGGGCGACTATACCGTGCGCGTCGAAGCGACGGGTTTCTCTACTGCCGAAATCACCCTGACCGTGCAGGTGAATAACACGTCGAATGGCAACGTCGCGCTCCAGGTGGGCTCGACGACCACCGTGGTCGAGGTCGCAGCGACAGGGGTCCAGGTGAATACGGATCAAGCGACGGTGCAAGGAGTCATCACCACGCAGCAGATCGAGAATTTGCCTATCAATGGCCGCAATTTCCTGCAATTGGCGCAGCTTGAACCGGGAGTTCAGATCCAGGACGGCGCCGTCTTTGACCCCACCAAGAACGGATTCTCTTCCATCTCCTTCGGCGGCCGCTATGGACGCACCGCCCGCCTCGAAGTGGACGGCGGCGACATCAGCGACGAGAACGTGGGAACGACCACGATGAACATTCCCGCCAGCGCCATTCAAGAATTTCAGATCGAGCAGTCTACGCTGGACTTGTCGAGCGGCATGACTTCCTCCGGCTCGGTCAACATCTCAACCCGGTCGGGCAGCAACGCATTGCACGGTGAAGCCTTCGATTATGGGCGCTGGCACAACCTGGCTGCCCGCGTCGCTCCGGAGGATCTCTTCTTCCGGCGCGAACAGTTCGGGGGCAATGCCGGGGGGGCCATCAAGAAAGACAAGCTCTTCTTCTTCATCGACGCGGAACGCTCCCGGCAGGACTATGCGGCGCCGGTTCAACTCCCAGGTTATTTCTCTGGCCTCTCCAGTTCGATTAATCAGCCTTTCAAAGAGTGGGAGTCGTTTGGACGGCTGGACTGGCAGGCGACCGATAGACTCAAAGTTTTCTATCGTTATACTTACAACATCAACAGCAATGTGGTTCCGTTCATTCCCAACACTTTTTCGCCTTTCCTGAACCGCGACCACGCGCAGGATCACCTGGCGGGCTTTGATTTGACCACCGGGAAGTTCACTCACAGCTTCCGCTTTGAGTTCCTCCGCTTCGCCAATCAGATCTCCGGCGCGACGGCAGGGTACGACCCCGCGCCCGGACTCGAAGTGGCTATCGGCGGTGACCCCTTCTGCCTGACCGGCGGCGCGGACGTTTTCTGCTCGGGCCCGAACTTCCTGGCGCCCCAGATCACGCAGCAGCACGACCTTGAGTTCAAGTACGACGGCAGCACCATATGGGGCAAACACGTGATCCGCTACGGGGTTGAGATTAACCGCATCCTGGGCGGCGGCTTCGCCTCGTTCCTGGCGACGGCGCCCGCCGTCGGCGACAACTATGATGCCGCTGACGTTGCCTTCGCCACGGCGTCGACAGCTTTCCCCGGGGGAGCATCGAACCCGCTGAATTATCCTGTGGATGACGTGACTCTCGGCAACGGTGTCGGCTACGGGTCCGCGATTCCGCGTTTCGGATTTCCCGGCGGTGGCCAATTTGACACCCGCTTTTCTTGGTATATCGGCGACAATTGGAAGATCCGGCCGAACCTGAACGTCAGTCTGGGACTGCATTACACTCGTGACACGGGTCGCAGCGACGCACAGTTCCCCGCCATCCCGGCGATTGATGCGTTTGGAGCGGGGTTGGGCGATCCCGTTCACCAACCCAACCTTAATTTTGCGCCCCAGGTCGGGATTGCCTGGGATCCCTGGAAGACGGGCAAGACGGTAATCCGCGCTGGCGGCGGCATTTATTATGAGAATACGGTGTGGAACAACATATTGTTTGACACCCCGGCACGCCTGCAACAAGGGTTGTTCTTAGGATTCACCAACGGCTGCGGTTCCGTCAGCCTTCCCGGCGGTGGCACCTATAACGCCAGTGGTATCTGCGGACAAGCGATTGGAACCGTGCAGAACCAGATCGTCGCCGCCCAGCAGGCGTTTCAGGCTGCCACCATCGCTGCCGGTCCGGCCGCTAATGGCAGCTATATCGGGAACGCTGGCGCGGACAACTCGTCCACGGGCACGAACTTGTTTGCTCCAAACTTCCGCACGCCGTATTCCATTCAGCTCAATGCCGGGATCCAGCACGAGTTTCGGCCCGGAACCGTACTGAGCGTTGATTATCTGCGGAACAAAGGACTCCACTATCTTGTATATTATGACACCAACCACGTCGGGGCCGCTCGCTACCTGAACCAGGCTGCCGCGACGAACGCCATCAATACTACCCTGGGGAATTGCGGCGTCGGATCGATCGGCGCCGCCATCAGTAACTGTCCCGGGGATCCCCTTGGCGCCGCCGACCCTAACATCGCCAGCTACATGCCCCGCCCCGCCGCCATCTCCGACTTTGCCAGCAACGGTCTTGATTCTGGCGCCGCCATCAACGGCGGATTTCCGGGCTGCAACTGCGCCTTTCCTGGCGTCAATCCGAGGGTCGGTCAAAACTACATGCTTCAGCCCATCGGACACTCGATTTACAACGGTCTGGATGTCTCCCTGAAGCAGCAAGTGAAGAACCCCATGCCGGGCGTGCGAGCGTTGAACCTTCAGGCTTCGTACTCTCTCTCTCGCCTTGATTCGATGGTCATTGACCAGGACTTTGGCGGTGCCCTCGCCGACTGGGATAATTACAATCACTACATAGGACCCAACGCCCTTGACCGTACCAATCAATTATCATTTGGGGGAATATTCAACATCGCCCATGGGTTCCAGTTGAGCTTGATCGCCCACGCCGATAGTTCGTTGCCCCAAACCCTGGAACTGCCTCCGGGAGCGCAACGTGAGGCCACTAACGGGCAAATCTTCCAATCCGATATAACGGGAGACGGGACCACCGGTGACATCCTACCCGGTACCAACACCGGATCATTCGGGCGCAGCATTAGCGGAACCACTATCAACACCTACATTGAACGCTATAACCTCAAGTACGCCGGGCAGCCTACCCCCGCCGGTCAGGCGCTGGTCAGCGCCGGTCTGTTTTCCACATCTCAGTTGCAACAATTGGGGGCGGTCGCTCCGCAATTGGCCATGGCGCCTCTCGGAGAGGTGGGTATGGGAGGATTGTTCTCCGCGGACCTGGGCCTGACTTACATCGCCAAGATCCACGAGTCGATCACCCTGCAACCCAGCATCACCTTCTATAATGTGACCAACTCGCAAAACTTCGATCAAGGTAACACGCTTCTGAGCGGCATCCTTCAGGCGGCTGGCCCGTCCGTCTCTTCCGGTTCCGCCAACAGTACGACTTACGGCCAGCGTAGCACCCACGTGACGCTGGGCTCCGGCGTATATGGCCAGGGCGGCCCGCGCGTCCTGGAATTTGGTTTGAAATTCACGTTCTAACCTTCCGCTCTGAGGCAGGCAAAAATTCAGCCCGTGTCGCAAGGCACGGGCTGAACCAATTTCCAACACAATCAGAAACGTAGCGCGGACCTGTTCTGTAGGTCCGCGGGTTTTCCCAGCCCATAGCCCGGACTTCTCACCAGGTTTGGATGATCTTGGAAGGGCGGGGCTTCAGCCCCGCCGAAATCGCGGCTCCCGCCCTCTATTCGTCCCGCACCCCGCGCAGCTTGCGGCTGCAAGCCGCGCGGGGTGCGGGAATTGGAAATAATCATGACGGCCTTGCCACGGCGGAGCTGAAGCCCCGCCCTTCCAAAATCGTGGCGAGAAATGCGGGATCGGGGACCTGCAGCGGGCGTGCAAAACAGGCCGCGCTACACCTGCTTATCCCTGGATGACTTCTTGCACGCGGGCGAGGATGATCGACGGCATCAAGGGATGCCCCTCCAGCGATTGCCCAACGGCAATATCAAAGGTGGGATGTTTTTCCTTCGCGGCGGCGATGAGCTTGGGCAAATCGCGGCGCAAGTGAAGGCCGACGGTCAGGAAGTAGGGAATCACGATCAGGCGTTCGAGTCCGGCCTCCGCCGCTTCCATGACGCCGCCGAGCAGGTCGGGTTGCCCGCCATCCAGAAACGCCGCGCGAACGTAGCGGTAGGGCCCGGCGGCCTCGATCTTCGCGGCTAAATCACGCACACCGCGGTTGGCCTCTTCCACAGGGCTGCCGTGAGCGAACAATAGAATCCCCGTCGTCAATTCGCGGCCTCTCTTTATCCACAGATCACAAACAGGTGTCAGGTATCAGATATCAGGTGTTAGGGGTTTACTGGCACCTGACACCTGGAACCTGACACCTCCCTAACTCTCCGCTTCTTCGCCCGCGGGCAGGAAAACCGCGGCTGCACCGTAGACGCCCACGTTCGTCCGCAGTTTGGCGGGCAATACCGGCGTCTCCGCCGCGAAGCCATTGATCGTGTGGCTGGGTATAGTTGCCCTGATCTTATCAAATAAGGGCTTGCCAATATGTGAAACCCCGCCGCCGATCACGATGGCCTCGGGATCGAACAGGGTAATCATGTTGGCCAGCCAGACGCCCAGGAAGAAGCCCGTCTCCTCGAGGATGGTCTTGGCCACGCGGTCGCCCTGGCGGGCCGCCTGCTGAATCATCTGCGGCGAAATCTGCTCGGCGTGGCCATGCGTCAGCTCCCGCAGGACGCTCGGGATGCTGTGTTCCTGCTCCAGCATCACGCGCGCTCGCCGGGCCATGGCCGGGCCGGCCGCCAGCGATTCAATGTCGCCATAGGTTCCGCAGCCGCAGCGATAGGGGCTGCGATAGTCGATGGAAACATGGCCGCCTTCTCCGGCGACGCCGTTTTTGCCGTGATAGATTTTCCGGTTGATGATGATGCCGGTGCCGATGCCGGTGCTGACGGTTACATAGAACACATCTTTGTAACCCACGGCGGCGCCAAACAGGACTTCTGCCAATCCCGCGGCGTTGGCGTCGTTTTCCAATTTGGCGGGCAGGCCGAATTCCTTCTCCAGCAGCTTGGCCAATTCGATGTTCCGCCAGCCGGGCAGATTGGGTGGATTGAGCACCACTCCCGTTTTGGGATTGAGGGGACCGGGCGCGCAGATGCCGATGCCGCCCACGTTTTCCTTGCCTCCGGCCGCGCGCAGCAAGCGCCCGATCAGATGGATGATCTGGGCATAGCTTTTGCCAAACCCCTTTTCTGCGTGCGTGGGAACGACTTGTGATTCAACCAGCCGCCCCTTTTGCGTGACCAACCCTCCTGCCACTTTTGTGCCACCCACATCGATGCCGATAATCGTCTTCCCCATAAGCTGCGGTCTCCCTTCGCGCTCCACAGATTACGCAGATTACTCAGATTAGACAAGAAAAGAATAAAAACTCCAGGGCAAAACGCGCACCGAGGAAAGCTGGTGCACTTATGCAGCGATTAGCCCGCATATCTCACCACTGCTCTGGAAGGGCGGGGCTTTACAGGCTGCGGAAAAACGTCCCAATACTGTCATTCCGAGAAGCCGGCAGGCGACGAAGAATCTGTAGTCGCTTGAAAATTCAAATCCAGATCCTTCGCGGCTGCTCAGGATGACAGCTTGGACGAGTTTTCCGCAGCCTGTTTAGCCCCGCCGTTGGAAGGCCGTCCTGATTATTTCCAAGTCCCGCCCTTCCAGCATCGTCCAACCGTGGTGAGAAGTTCGGGTTAGGGGCCACCACCCCGTCCTTTTAAGCAGTAAGAAAAAACACTTAGGGTTAAGTTGTAGAGGGGCGCGTTGTGATCTTCTAATTACAATGTGGCAAGCCCGCCCCGCATTTGGGTCGATTTTACCTCGACCTTTCTGTCTGCCTTTGTCTTGTCTAATCTGAGAAATCTGAGTAATCTGTGGATTATGTCTCGAGGCCGCGCTGCACGCTTGCTCCCGCTCTCCTCCACCGACGTGGCAATCCCGGACAAGCTGTATTTCCGCATTGGCGAGGTGAGCGAGTTGACTCGCACCAAAGCCTTTGTTCTGCGCTTTTGGGAAACGGAATTTACTTCGCTGCGGCCGGTGAAGGGCAAGTCGGGACATCGGCTCTACCGGCGAAAGGACGTGGAACTGATCTTCCGAATCCGCCGGCTCCTCTATGAAAAAGGGTTCACGATTGAGGGAGCGCGCCGGCATTTGGCGAGCGATGGCAAAAATCCCGCGGAGCAGACGCACTTGTTCCACTCCCCCCCGGACATGGCGGAAATCAAAGCCATCCGGCAGGAGTTGCAGACTGTATTGACAATGCTTTCGCGGAAGTGCTAGCGTGAATAGGGAACAGGTTATAGGGAATAGGGGAAATTGGATTATCGCCATGTTCGCTGTAACCTACCTCCTGTTCTCTGTAACCTGTTTCATCGGGACGTAGCGCAGCCTGGTAGCGCACTTGCTTGGGGTGCAAGGGGTCGCCAGTTCAAATCTGGCCGTCCCGACCAAAAAAACAGTGGTTAGTGGTAAGTGCCTAGTGGATAGTTCCAGGCTGCCGGTCTTAGGCGCTAACCACCAGCCACTAACCACTAGTCACTGTTTTTGTCGGGGCGTAGCGTAGCCTGGTAGCGCGCTTGGTTCGGGACCAAGAGGTCCCCAGTTCAAATCTGGGCGCCCCGACCATTTTTTTCAATAACTTCCATTTTAGCGGAAGCGCCGGGAAGGGCTTCTGTGACGTGGTTTGTGACGTAACACCCCCCTCAGACTGGCCCGCTTTGACGGCTGCGACGGCGACGCGCTTGGCGGCTAGCCGAAGATGGCTGTAAATCTGCACCATGGCCGGGTCAACATGGCCGGCTAACTCGCGGCTTGCCGGACACACACTGAGGACTTCGCAGGATGGAGCCCGACAACCTACCCCACCGCGAATGCCAGGGTCGGATCCACCTCGGTAGCGCCGCACGTGTCGGACCCAACTTCTGGTGACATTGGCCTCACTGCTAGCCGCTCGCGGTCCCGTCAGGAAATAAGCAAGGAGACTTCCGCCGTAAAGGCTGGGGAAGCAATTTCGTTCGGACCGGGATTTCCGCCGTCAGTCAAATCTCCCCCCAGCGCTAGTGTGGTGTCCCACGTAAGAATTGACAATAGGCGAGACCCCCTCACCCGGCCCGCCCCGGCTGGCGATTACGCCGGATGCGCGCCACCCTCTCCCCCAAAGGGGCGAGGGCAATTCCTTGCAACATGCCATTGTCAAATCTTATCCGGGACACCACACTAGACGAGGAAGATAATAGATGCCGGGCTTCCCACGGGAGTGTATTGCCCAGTGAACGTAAGCGCACCCGTCTTTCGATCGATGCGGAAAGTTGTGATGGCATCAGCAAATTGGTTGCAGCAGAACAAGAAATTCCCCGTGGGATCGAAGTTGAAAGCGCGCGGATGATCGCCGCGGGTCCATTCCTCGCCGCCAAATGCCAGCGTTCCTGTGGCGCTGATGGAAAACCAGGCAATGCTGTCGTGCAGGCGGTTGGAAGCGTAAAGAAACCTACCATCCGAAGAGATCATGACTTCCGCAGGAAAATTCGAGCCGGCGAAGCCTTGGGGCAGGCTGCAAACCGTCTGTTTCGTGGTCAGCCGGCCTTTGCTCGAGTCGTAGTCATAAGCGACCAGCGTGGAACCCTCCTCCTGCAGCGAATAGAACCAGTGGCCGTTGGGATGAAATGCGAAGTGCCTTGGCCCGTCCCCCGAGGGCAGTTCAACCGAGGCAGGATCGTTAGGGATGAGCCTGCCTCTCTCCGCGTCAAACTTCCAAATAAAGATCCGGTCGAGCCCCAGATCGGCTGCAAATATGAAGCGGCCTGCCGGATCGGACTGGATCATGTGGGCGTGAGGGTTATCGTGTCCGCTGATGGCAAAGCTTCCGGCGGGCGCGCTGGCAGCGTGTTCCCGGCCAACGATGCCCTGGTCGTGAACGACGTCCGTGGCTGAGCCCAATTCGCCGTTGGCGCGAACGGGAAGCACGGCCACGGTCCCTCCGAAGTAATTGGCCACCAACACGAACTTGCCAGAAGGGTGGATGCTCAGATGCGTGGGATTCGCCCCTTCGGAGCTAACGGTGTTGAGTAGGGTCAGGTGCCCACTGGCGCGATCGATCGTATAGGCGCTCACCGAGCCGGAACTTGCGCCCTGGTAGTTCGAGATCCAATTCACCGAGTACAGGTGTTTCCGCCAGGAGTCAATCGCCATGAAGGACGGGTTCGTATCTCTCCGCAACACCTCGCGCGCGATGAGACCTCCCGTTGTGGGATTCATTTCAAACAAGTAGATGCCTTGCCCGCGCCCGACGGAGCCGTCCGGCCCCTGCGGCAAACTGTAGCTCCCGACGTAGGCCAAAATTGTGTGATGGGCCAAACCTGCCTGGTTATGCGGCGCCTGAGCGAAGGATGTCGCAGCCGCCGCCATAACCGCTGCGCCTTTTAGAAACTGACGCCGCGAAGTCTCTCTGTAAGGCGGCCGTTCTACCATACGTCGTGCCATACTGATCCTCCTCTTGCATCGTTTTTGAATAAGTCACTTTATTTTCAGCAACATCTTGGAGAGAAGGGCTTAACTCGCTTGTTTTCATGAACATCATGGAGAGGCGAAAAGTGGACATTTTTTCTATATGTGTTTTCAATAACTTACGAAATTTTAGCCTCAATTTCCACCCTCTTTTTTTTCACGACCCGCGCCATCGAAGAATCAGCTAACTCTTTTAATTTCAGTGACATCGATTTCTGCAAAGTTTTCGCGATTCATCGCTAACCTCTTTCGTTTCTTGTACATCATGGAGGCCCGCGCCCTTTTTTCCTCCCCTTCCCCCGTATTTTTAGCTAACTATCTTGATTTGAATGAGATAAGGCTTTGTGGCATTGTGGCGCTAAACAGCTAACCCCTTTTGTTTCTGACACATCCTGGAGAGCCACGATGATCGGCCACTGGGCCATCGGGCCATTTTCGATTTTCGATTGCCGATTTTCGATTTGAGATTTGCCACATTCGGTCGCCAATTTGCGATCTGAGACTTGTGATTCAATTCCCCGGACTGCCCTTCACTTGCCACTCCCAACATTTTGGCATCGGGCCATCTAAAACCAACTCCGTGCTCAGCCGATGAGCCGATGAACCGATGAGCCGATTTGGGGGGGGCTTGCGCGCGGACATGGCGGCACCCCGCAGTATCACCACCGTAGTATATCAACCTACGCTATGAATGTCGAGAGAAATGTGCCAGTGCCAGAGACTACAGGATATCGTTGCCGGAAGGATGGGCGGATCGGGCAGCCACCGCGGGTGGCGCACACATTGGTCTGTATGTATGCGCCCCATTTATACGAGCATAATCTCTGTCATCGCGTCCTATCCGCGGCCTGTTCTGCCTTCTTAACGGTCATGAAGGTCGCCGACGTAAGATGCGATGCTGACGCCACCCGTGGCGGCAAAAGTAGCGCAGGGCCCGTGTTTCGGCCCTGCGGCTCTTCCAGCGGCGCGGGGATTTTCCGCGCCACATATTAGAGCATTGTTAATTTAAGTGTATACATCTCGGCAAATCCGCAAACAAAAACGTGGGGCCCCCTCACCCACCGCCTTGCGGTCCCCCCTCTCCCCCCTGGGAGAGGGCGTTTTAGAATTGATTTTAG
>JBEKQO010000038.1:0-61030 GCA_049519635.1 Terriglobia bacterium
CGTACAAGAACGTCGTCAAGATGACATTTGCTAAGGGAGCTGCGCTCGAGGACCCTTCAGGTCTATTCAACTCCAGCCTCGACGGGAATGTCAGGCGCGCCATCGACATCCACGAAGGCGACAAGGTGGATGAGGCGGCCTTGAAGTATCTCGTCCGCGCTGCCGTGGCGCTCAATCTCCAGGGCAAGAGCAAGCCGAAGCCCCGGCGAGCGAGCAGCAGGCGGCCCGACTAGCTGGTAGCGCAGAGGTACGCGTACTTTGCGTTCCTCTGCGGCTTTTTGTTGTTTCGCATTAATAATCTGTAAACGCCCATCGTGCGAAGAGCCGCGGAGGAGGTCTGAAATGCGCCCACCTCCGCGCTACCCGCTGCTCTGCAAGGGTTTTGAGATCGATGGCTGGTGGTGGCCCCCCGAAGTCCCCTTCGAGATAGCCACAGTGAAGCCCCGCGATCGGGCAAACTCCACATGCAACCTCTCTATCTTGGCGTGGTGAGTCAGGTACCAGCAGCCAATTCGGCACCGTCACGAGCGTGGCAAGTCCTCGCATCGTGCAAGTCGCCACGGAGATTACCTTTTAGCGGCTCGCTCACTCCCTGCTGCCAGTGCGGGCGGGCGGGCCCCATGACCGAATGTAACAACAACTTGACCGTCACCGAAGTCGCAGACATACTGAACGCTGGCAAGTCTGCGACTTCGTATCTCCGAATTCCCCAAACGCCGAGGGGATCCGCCATTTTCGTGGGCCGCTGCCCCGTCATGTTTGTTAATATCTGGCGGAGGTCAATCGCCATGCGACGATCGGACTGGAAGTTTCAGACTAAACACCTCCCAGCACGAGGAAATCAGGAAGGGTCGTAACATGTCGAGGAGCATAAGGTATCTGAATCTCGCCATATTTCTTTTTCTGACGGCAGCCGTCGCCGAGCCGCTTAAAGTCCATCCTGCCAATCCGCATTATTACCTGTTTAACGGCGAACCCACTGTTCTGATCACTTCGGCCGAGCACTACGGCGCCGTGGTCAACCTGGACTTCGACTACGTCAAATACCTGGACGCGTTAAAAGCGTATGGAATGAATTACACGCGGATCTATCCGGGCGCGGTGCTCGAGCTGGTGGACGAGTATATGAAGGGCAACCCGCTGGGGCCAAAGCCGCAAAGGACCATTGTGCCCTGGGCGCGGAGTAACGAGCCCGGCCATGTCTATGGTGGAAACAAATTCGACCTCGACAAGTGGAATCCGGAGTATTTCGCGCGTTTGAAAGACTTCATTGCCAAGGCGGCGGAGCGCGGCATCGTGGTTGAGATCTGCTTCTTCAACTCGGAATACCTGATAAATTGGCCCGTGTCTCCACTGTATTACGAAAACAATATCCAGGGCGTCGGAAAGTGCGATTTCGAGGATTTCCAGAGGCTGAACCGCCCAGAACTGGTGCAGCGCCAAAGCGAGTACGTGAGCAAGATCACGCAGGAAGTGAATGCCTATGACAACGTCGTTCTCGAGATTTGCGATGAGCCCTCCAACTTCACTGCGCACGCGGACGCGGGTCCATGGGTAGGCCATCTGTTGCAGGTGGTACACGATACGGAAGAGAGGCTGCCCAGGAAGCACCTGGTGGCGCAAGAGGTGGAGGGACCGCTGGGAGGTCCGGTGGATTTCTCGGGTACTTCCCTTGTCTCGGTTATTGTCGGCCAGTATGTGTGGGGTGGGGATGCCGATAGTGATCAGATGGGAGGGATGAAAGGTCTTGACTATGAGTACCGCTACAACAAGCCGATGGAGCTGAATGAAACCGCCTATTACCCCGGATGGTATCACGATACCGACCCGGTTGCCGCTTCCCGTGTGGAAGCCTGGGAGTTCATGGTGGGAGGGGGCGCAAGCTTTAACCATTTGAACTCCCGATTTACGGCTGAGGACCCGGCCGGCAACACCCCTGACAACGCCCAGGTGATGGCTGCGCTGCGCAATCTGAAGAGCTTTATTTACAGCTTCAATTTCCTCAAAATGCGCGCGGGCGCGGACTTCGTTGTTAGCGGCGTGCCCGCCAGTGTGTACTGCCGAGGCATGAGCCAAAGGGGAGAACAGTATGCGCTGTATCATCACCATAGCGAACTCGAGCATGACCAAATGTACTATATCGTGAAGCCCGGGCATTATCACGAAACCCTGGTCTTAGATCTTCCTGGAGGAACCTACCGGGCAGATTGGGTTGACCCTGCCTCGGGCTCGGTAATCAGCAGCGCAACGTTCACGCACCAAGGGGGCAAAAAGAATCTCGACACTCCCGAGCATACGGTGGACATCGCGTTAAGGATCAAGCGCGTTCCCTGAGTTCCGAATAACACGGCGCGGCTTTCCTGGGCCCTGCGATGATTAGGTTTTCAGACGTTCGGGACCGAAGGCCGGCTTCGGAGGTAAGAGGGGTTCGGCAAGGGAGGTCAGCGGGATGCGAAAAACCATCTACACGGTTATTCTGGTTGGAATTGCCGTGGCGTGGAGGATGGCAGCATTTTCGGCGCGGCCCTGGGAAGCGTCGGCAAGCGCGGATATTCCTTTTGAGCATGTCATCATTGACAGCCATGCTCCCTTGAACCAGTGGGCAATTGGGGCCGGCGATATCAACGGCGATGGCCAACCGGACGTAGTGAGTTCAGGAGAAGGACCGATGGAACCTGGTAGTACGGGCACGAGGGGCGGCCTTTTTTGGTATGAGTACCCCACTTGGACGAAACACGTGATTGATGCCCACGGTACCTTTGCCGATGACATGCAATTGGTGGATGTGGACGGCGACGGAGATTTGGATATTGTAGTGCCCGAGGACTCAAGCAAGGAAGTAAGATGGTATGAGAATCCCGGGCCCCGGGGGAACCCCGCGACCGATCCGTGGAAGGTCCATGTGATCGGGAGCTATGCCCCGTTTCATTTCGAAGAGGCGCATGACGTCGAGGTGGCGGACCTCAACGGCGACGGCAAGGTGGATGTCGTCATCGCCAACCAGAAGTGGGAGCTTCCTCGCCCTGGGGACCAGCCGGAGGACGTGGTTTTCTTTCAGAACAATCCTGATTCGTGGACGCCCGTGGTGGTCTCGAACACTTACGGAGAAGGCACCTGCCTTGCCGATCTGAACGGTGACGGAAGAGTGGACATTGTCAAAGCCGGGTGGTGGCTGGAGAATCCCCGCGACCCTCGACACGACGAGTGGCGGCAACACTGGTTCGTCCGCGGTTGGCCGGACCGCGCAGGGGTTACCGTAGCCGACATCAATCAGGACGGTAGGCCGGATGTGGTGCTTTCCGCCGCTGAGTCGGTAGGCCGGCTTTCGTGGTTTGAGGCGCCAACGGATGCCATTCGTGGGGTGTGGAAGGAACACCTCATCCAAGACCACGTAGACTTTGTTCACACCTTCAAGGTGGCGGACATGAACCTGGACGGGAAACCCGACGTGGTATTTGCGGAAATGCAGGACTCGACGCAAAAACGTGTGGGCTTCTTTTTGAACCAAGGCAAAGGTGCGAGTTGGAAGCTCCAGGTGGTAGCGAGAACAGGATCGCATAATATCCGTGTTGCCGACGTGGACCACGACGGAGATTTCGACATCATTGGAGCGAACTATAACAGCGAATCCGACCCCCATGGCGCCCCGCTGGAAATGTGGCGGAATCTCCTCATTGACCGCCGCAACTCCCATCCCGGCCGCTAGAACAAAAGGAGTTTATCTCATGAACATCGCTTCCCGCCGGCAATGCTTAAAGACTATAGCCGCCTTGGCGATCGGCGCTGCGGTCCAACCGTTCCGAGATAATCTTTGGTGCGCCACCGGCCCGCAATTGACGTTTCCGGTCCTGCCTCGCGAGCGCATCGCTGTAGCCTCCTGGCCGTTCCGGAAGTTCATTGATGCTCCGGAAAACACTTGGGCGCGCGATCCCAAGGTGCCGGGAATGGACCTCACCGCATTTCCTGCCCTGGTGGTGAAGCGTTTTGGCGTTCACAATATAGAGCCCCTCGACCAGCACTTCCATTCCACCGACGCGGCGTACGTCTTGAGGCTCCGCCAGTCAGTGGAGAAGGCGGGGTGCCGCGTCGTGGACATCCCTTGCGATGTGAAGGCCAGTTTCTTTGATACCAACCCTTCCCAGCGCAAAGTGGCGGTGGGCAATGGTAAGAGGTGGGTGGACATCGCTGCCGAACTTGGGTCGCCGAGCATCCGGACGAGCATTAGCGGCCCACCCAATCTGAGTCCCGATATCGACCGCACGGCCGGGAGCCTTACGGAGCTCGCTGACTACGGCGCATCGAAGAATATCGTCGTCGCCCTCGAGAATGACGACAACCGCACGGAGGACCCGTTCTTCATCGTGAAAGTCCTGGAGAAAGTGCAAAACCCTTACTTGCGCGCTCTACCTGATTTCTGCAACTCCATGATGACCCACGATCAGGATTTCAATAATCGTGCCATGGAAGCCATGTTTAGCCACGCTTACAACATTGCGCACATGAAGGATGAGGAAGGCGATGACGCGGGACATTTTCACAGCGTGGATGTGGCCAAGTGTTTTGAGATCGCCAAGGCTCAAAGTTACCGCGGCTACTTCTCCATGGAATGGGAAGGCAACGGCGAACCCTTCGGTGGTACCCAAAAGCTCATCGATGAGACCTTGAGGAACCTCCGCTAATTTGTAATAAGAAGTGGTTGCACATTTTCGCGCTAGCCTTGCCCAACTTGCCCCGCTTGACCCGATGGATGCCACTCTCCCAGCACGATCACGTGACCCGAGCACTCGCGCCGGAGGGAGCCCACCGTCGTCAGCTTCCCGCCCGGCTTAGCCGGCGACTTGCATCGTTTTTGAATAAGCCCCTTTATTTTCAGCAACATCTTGGAGAGAAGGGCTTAACTCGTTTGTTTTCATGAACATCATGGAGAGGCGAAAAGCGGACATTTTTTCTATATGTGTTTTCAATAACTTGCGGAATTTTCACCGCAATTTTCACTACTTTTTTTTCACGACCCTCACCATCGCAGAACCAGCTAAATCTTTTAATTTCAATGACATCGATTTCTGCATGGAATTCGCGATTCATCGCTAACCTCTTTTGTTTCTGGTACATCATGGAGATCCCCGTCCTTTTTCCTCCCCCGACTCCCTCATTTCAAGCTAACTATCTTGATTTGAATGGGATAAGGCTTTGTGACATTTTGGCGCTAAACCGCTAACCTCTTTTGTTTCTGTGATATCTTGGAGATCCGCTACGATCGCGCCATCGGGCCATCGGCTCATTTTCGATTTTCGATTGCCGATTTTCGTTTGAGATTTGCCACATTCGGTCGCCAATTTGCGATCTGAGATTTGTGCCTCAGTTCCCCGGATTGCTCTCTGCCTGCCACTCGCCTCCGATTACACACAACTGATTTTGTTATCGGGCCATCTAACACCGACTCCGTGCTCAGCCGATGAGCCGATAGGCCGATTTTGGGAGGCTTGCGCGCGGTCATGTCTGACCCCCCCCAGTATCACCATCGTAGTATATCAACCTACGCTATGAATGTCGAGAGAAATGTGCCAGTGCCAGAGACTACAAGATGTCGTTGCCGCAAGGAATGGCGGATCGCGTAGCCACGGACAGTGCTTACCTGTCCGTGGGCTTTTCCCTTGATAACGGAGGTGAGTAGACGCTCCTGAATCCAGGGCGCCAAGGACTATTGAAGGGGCTGGAAGACAAGCGTTCGCCGAGTTGCAATGATTTCGCCACGGACAAATCGGAGTAGAGGCGCGATCCACCCAGATCGGCGGCGTGCGAATGCCAGTTTGATATGGGGCAACAGAAAAGCCTACGGCCACAAAAGCAGTGACCGTGATGGCTACCCCTACCTCATTGATTTTGCGGCACGCTTGGCAACGCACAAATACCAAAAGCACGGCGAAAACACTGAAATGATACCGATTTGGTACTCGTTTGGCCGCTACCTTGGTGGACGGCTCGCGAGGCGCACCCGTCCCGGTTCCACCACCGTGAAAGCGTCCGAGAGCCGCGCGCCCAGCTTGGCCACTGCTTCAACGACAGACGGCGGCTTGGCCCGGCGCACACGACTCGGGAACCTCACTAGGATAACTCCTGCTGAGGAATGCCCTCGCGCGTACACCAATTCGCCGAAATCGGGGTCTTCCGTAATGAGGATGCGCCCCTCGCCGAACGCGCGCGCCATCACCAGTTCGTCCACTATGCCTTTGGCAACTTCGGCAATCGCGACGACGTCGTGGCCCGCCTCACGCAGAGCGTGAATTACGGGTCCCGCACAGCTCTCGTCGGCCAGGAAATTCATGCTTCGGGATCAGTGCCCAACCGGAGCGTCCGAGAGCAGCACCACTTCCTCGTGGGCCACGCTCGCTGCGCCGTAGGCGATCGCCGCCCGGATGTCCTCGGGCGCCAGGTGCGGATAATCTTCGAGTAGCTCGCCTTCGGTTGCTCCCTCGGCAAGCTTGTGCAAGATCAACTCGACGGTGATTCGCGTCCCCTGAATCACCGGTTTGCCCATCATCACTGTCGGGTTGATCTGGATTCGGTTAGTCGTCATCGCCTTTTCCCCTTACAACCATGCTGAATCAAACAGGATGCGCAAAGCGGTGATTCTGGGCGTAAGTCAAAATCGCCTCGACTCGTTCGGGCGGGATTTCAAACTGTACTGCGATTTCAGCGGCGCTGGCGCCGTAATCGAAGTTATCGACAATGGCGTCGACCGGCATCCGTGTACCACGCAGCACAGGGGCGCCGCTTTGCACTCCCGGCATCACCTCGACGAGCGGGCAGTCCGACCAGTCAAGTTTTTCCATGGCCGCCCTAGCGACCTCCTAATTAACATGATTCCATGTTTTTACCCCAAAAGCCAGAGCAGCGCAATTAAAGCTGCGGGGGCGGTCTGAAATCTCATGCAACTAAATTGCCCTCTCCACCGAATTGACTTTGGTAAGAGAGGTGCCGCGTGGAGGTATCCGTCAGCCGACGGATTCCTCCGCGGATCTTCCCAAATTCGAGCCGCGTTACGATGTTTCTCGTCGCGAACACGAAATGAAAAGCCGCACAGGAACCCAAAAAACGCGCACCTGTGCGCTACCCGCTTTCAATTTGGAGTCTGTGAAACCTGCGCCGCTGCATTAGCAAGCGTAGCGCGGACCGGCGCCTTTGCGGTCCGCGGTTCTTACCGTGCGAAGACCACAAATCTCAACGACCGCGTCCCCCACGGTAGATTCGTTCCAAGGGCATGGGAAGAACCGCGGACCGCAAAGGCGGCGGTCCGCGCTACGCCTCTTTGCTCGCCACCAATGGTGAAAATAACTCCCCTCCTGATTCAGGAGGGGTGGCGCGCCGAGCGCCGGGGTGGTTATCTCCTGAAGCCAAAAAAATCAAGTCCCAATCAGCACCACCCCCTACCCCCTCCTCAACTGCGGAGGGGAGCATTTTCATATTCATAACCGGCTCCCCTGCGAACTGCCATCCTGTGGGCCGCCTCACCCATGCGCCCTAACTGCTTTTATCCTGTAACACCCAACTGGGTGACCCAAGTAAGTCATTCCCCTAATTTGGGCAACGAATTACTTCATTCATCCACCTTTCCAACCGCATAGACGCGCATGAGCCTTTGCTCGCCACGAATGATGAAAATAACTCCCTTCCTGATTCAGGGGGGGCCGGCTGGCGCAGAACGTCGTTCTGCGATTCAGATGAATTGAATTGATGCCCGGTTCACTTACAACAACCCACAGCTTTGCCGTGCGCTCAGAAAACCCGGAAACGCGTCGGTCCCCGGTTTCCGCGCGTTCCTGGCGGGAGCGGGACGCGGCCGGGACAGCGGGCGGGACCCCGATTCATCGGGGCAGGCTGCCCTCGCTACGCCCGGGCAAGACGCCCCTGCTACCTTTGCTCAGTTAAACTCCAAGCGGTTAAGCCGGATCAATTCGCCTGGACCTCCTCTAAAAACGAGGCAAAGGTCATCCGTGTCGCGCACATGATTCAGTGTGGCCGTGGGTTTAGATTCGCCCGCGCCCCCAGCCGGCGGCTTCACGGCAAGTTTGGCCAATCGCGGCCCCGCAGGACCCCCGCGCCGGATGTCGATCTCCAGGCCATCCGCATGGATCGATGACGCGCTGATTGACAATCTCGGGCGCTGCCGCAGATTACGGATCTTGGGATAGACCAAATAGCTGCCGTCCCTCAGGTCGCGAACCTGGAAGCGGCCGTCATCTGCTTCTGCTACTCTCGCTTTGACGGCTTGGAAGTAGTCGGTGGCTTCAATGCGGTGGTTCGCGTCATACTGGCCAACCCCGATCGGCGTGAGGCGGATGGGATCGATGTCGCCATTCTCCTTGTAGCGCACATAAGAGATCACCGAATTGCGGAAATACGTGTTGCTCCCGGGTAACGCCTGGTCGTTACAGATGAAGTACCACTGGCCATAAAGCTGGAAGAACGAGCCATGCCGGTCATACCCGAGCCAGTCTTGCGGCGCCCCTTGCGGAGGCGGCGCGTAGGGGCTGGTTCGATTCGTAGGATCAAGAAATTCCGGCGACACCAGCTCAGACTTTATGATGGAGCCTTTGCAGTTGTAAGGCCCGTATAGGGAATCAGACACAGCATAGTAGCAACCCCACGACAGGTAGTATTTACCTCCGCGCCGATGCAGGAACGGCTTATCATCCGTTCGCCCCTTGCCGTAGGGGCCTTCCTTGTTCTCGATTGGAATCAACCTGGGCGCTTCTGCCAGGGATGTCATGTCGTCATGCAAACGCGCCAGGTAGTAATCGAAGGTCCCAAACACAATGAAGCTCGTACCGTCGGGCTCCTGAAAGATGCCGGGGTCGCGCGACTCTGTGGGCACCGATCCTTTGGCGATCAAGGCGTGACCGAGGGGATCCCGCCAGGGACCGGCAGGACTGTCGCCTTCCACCACGCCGATATTTTCTGGCCCCATGGAGAAGTAGAAGTAGTACTTGCCATTGCGCCGCGCCCCATCCGTCGCCCAGCATTGCGTGCTCGGTTTGCCAAAATAGGTCTGCTCCGGCTTGAGGATGCTGACCAATTCCCATTGCACCAGATCGGTGCTGTGCCAGACCCACCAGTCGTTCATGACGAAATCGGTACTTTTGGGCAACGCATCATGCGTTGCGTACATGTAGACGTGGTCATCGTAGACCCGCACCTGAGGGTCGCAGGCGCCACGGCCAGGGATGATCGGATTACCTCGGGCTACCACCATGACGGGCGCCTCCGCCGACGCTCGTGCGAACTTCGGCATAGTTAACCCGAGGCCGGCCCAGCCGGCGGCCTTAAGCGCCGTGCGACGTGAGATGGGCATACCCATTCTCCTTCCTGTCCACTGCTTCAGGCTTGACCGCCCGTGCCACCGCTTCCCCCCCCAATGGTGAAACTAACAGATGCCGAGGCACGCCGGCAAGCCGCGGGAAATGCAAAAAGGCCAGCCGGCGCGACCCTGCTGCGGATGGCTGGCGCAGAACGTGGAAGCGATGACCAACGACGCGATGTCGCCGCTGCTTCCGGCCGCGATCGAAGCGACGGAAGAAGCAGTTTACCATTCGATGTTTAAGACGGCGGCGATGACGGGCAACGGACACACGGTCGAGGCACGGCCGGTTGAAAAGACGGTGGAGATCCTTGGAGAACACCGAGGGATCACGTAAGGATTCGCTCACGATGGTTGCACCGTCCGTGTTTCAGGGGAGCCAGACGGGGGTGCGAACCGAAATTTGGGTTCCGATCATGATGGAAGCGCAATTGAACCCGCTGGGCGACCTGCTTCATGACCATCACGAGTTCTGGTTACTTGCGTTTGGACGGTTCAAGCCGGGCGTCGTGCTGGAGCAGGCGCAGGAGGAGATGTGGAACTGCGACGCGGCGATGCGGAAACATGGGCGGGCAGCGACGAACTCTTGGCCCGCTGTTTCCACTCCATCCCTTCCGATGAAATTCACGACGGATCCAAGTCATAAGGCCACTGCCTAGTCATGGTTCGTTTCCCCAGATGAGATTTATCCTGCCGTGGGGGGTATCCGCAGCAGGGGAAGGATTTTTTCGACTCGGCGAAAACCTTTTTGTCAAATTCTGTGGTTTGTCCGTATCACATTCTTAGCACAGTGAAATCCCCAACCCGCTCGCGACGGAATAGGATAGCTCGCAAGTGATAGGCGCAAAAGTAGAATACTTAGTGAGCACGAGGGGGGCTGAATCTCTGGTCCAATGGCTCTAACCATGCGCTCTGCCGCAGGGGCCTGCCCTTATGTCGCTGAACATAAAGGATATTGGTGGACCTGGGGAGGATCGAACTCCCGACCCCATGGTTGCAAACCATGTGCTCTCCCAGCTGAGCTACAGGCCCACACGAGCTTCATGAATATAGTGAAGGGGAAATTCGCAATCGTCAAGAGACACCCAACGCCCTGATCCGCACGTAATTTTGGGCAAAGGCCAAAAAATCGCATTCCCGATGCATTTTTCCCTCGGCATAAGATAGAAAGCATGGCGATACTGTGCTCCTGTTTGCGCGCATCCCCTCTCAATATAAGTCGCTTTTTGAAATCAACGTCCGTCCCTTGGGCGAGATGTCGAGGCTCCACGCCGGCCTGCTGTCCATCTCCCGCGCCTTTCGCTCGCTGTGCGTCCCGGGGCTCATCGCCGACCATCTCCAGATCGAGCCGCGCCCGTGCGGCTTTGACGAGGCACAATACGTCGAGTCGGTAGTCATGCTGCAAACGGGCGCCGGCGAGACCGGCATTAACATGCGGTGATTACCAATTTGAAAGGGGAGGGGCACAAGTTGCGCCAGAGGGACCGAGAGAGAGCCGGCACGTTCGAGCACGTGCAGGATGAGGTGAAGAACGAGTTGGGGGGCGGGCACACGCCTAACCAACCCTTTGATGTAAACACCACTTGGTTCAAGCTGGCGTTGTTGACTTATGAGGACGATGCCCAAGTCTTACGTCACGATATCTTCGCCGCCATCCACGCGAATTACGTTTCCCGTCAGCCAGTGGGTTTTGTCGCTCATCAGGGCGGCGATAGCTTGGGCAACATCTTCGGGAGTGGTCAGCCGCCCGCCGGGATTGCGCAGCCGTGCGAACTCCGTGAGCTTTTCAATTCCGGGAATCTTGCTGGATCCGGGCGTAAGGGTGACCCCGGCCTGAATGGCGTTGGCCGTGATCCCAAAGGGCATGAGTTCATAGGCAAGTTGGCGAATGTGCGATTCCATGACCGCCTTGGCGGCGGAAACCGCGCCATAATTGGGAATTACACTATGCCCGCCGGCGCTGGTCATGGCATATATGCGGCTTCCTCGTCCCAGCATTTTTCTGCGGAAAAGATCCTGCACCCAATAGACCAGGTTGTTCCCCATCACATCCACAGTCATATCCATCTGCTGTTGCGTTAGTTCTTCGTCGGAGGTTTCCCCTAGGTAGGGTTTCAGAGAACCGAACGCCACGGAGTGCAGCAAAACCTTGACGAAGTGCTCGCCGCCGGTTTTTTTCCAATACTCCTGCGCCTGGTTCAAAGCCTCCGTCCTCTTCCCCGGGTCGGCAGCATTAATATTAAAGAACAGGACGTCGCGGCCGGTTTCACGAATGCTGGCGATGACTTGCTCAACCTGAGGCATGTTCGAGCGGCGATCAAAATGCACGCCCAGGATGTTGAGCCCGGACCGCGCCAACTCCCGGCTGGCGGCGGCGCCGAAACCGCTCGACGAACCCACGATCAAGCCCCATGGGGTGGGGCTTCCATTTTCCGTCATGATTAGAATTTCTCCGCTGAACTGATTGCAGACAGCCAACAGCGGACAGCTCACAGTTATCTTTAGCTGTGCCTTCTGGTGTTAGCCGTCAGCTTCCTTCTGTCACTTGCCACTGCCTTTAAAATCCTGCTCAACCTGCGTGATGAGGCCAGGTACCATGGCGCCCAGAGCTTGGGCACAAGCTGCATTCAACGCGCTGGCGACACCGTCCACGCCGCGCTCCGAAAGAGGTGTTTCACGGCGCTGTTCACCCGACCACACGAGTTTATGATCGCTGGTTCGCACCAGCGATAGCGCCAAGGCCAGGCGGACTTTAGCGCCTCCGTCGGTATCAACTTCCTCAAAGCTCAGGACTTCCCCCCCCAGCATGTAGTCCACGCGCTCGCGCACGGGAAGCATTTTTACTTGCGCAAAGACCTCGCTGGATTCGAGCCACTGGGCGGTAAATTCGGAGAGCAGCGTGGCCGGATTCGAGCTCCAACGGTGATGCTGATAAAAGTTGATCTGGGTCGGGGACACATAATAGACGATGCGATCGTCGCGCAGGATTTCCGGGGCGCGGAAGTGTTCTACACCCAGAACGTAGTCCGTCTTGGAATCGCCGGGCGCGGGCGCCGCGGGCACTTGCAAGGTGTAGTAGTAGGTCTTGGGAACACTGCCGCAATCCGCCGCGAAGACGGCCGCCAGGAGTCCGAGAACCGCACACGCTCGGGTTTGAAAGCTATGCTTCCACGCGTTCGATGAGGATTCGACGGTCGTCACTCCCTCGATGCTCCATTCGGATTTTGACGCAAGGCAGGGGAGCATTATCTCCAAGCTTCTCGCCCCATTCGACAAGAACTGTAGCCGCCTGACTTGATATGTCTTCCAACCCCAGGGTGGCAAGGTCGCGCGTACCTTCGATCCGGTAAAGGTCGGCGTGATAAACCCTGCCGGCGGAACCGTATTCATGCACTAAAGTGAAAGAAGGGCTCGTGACCTCATCTTCGCTGGCCGCGCCCAGGCCGGCGACAATCCCCTTAACCAGCGTCGTCTTGCCCGCGCCTAAATCCCCTTCCAGCAGCACCAGGCAAGGCGGCTGGAGATGTACGGCGATTTCCCGCCCAAAGCGTACGGTTTCCTCCGGCGAATGCGTCACGCGCTCAGCCAGAATTGATGATTTTCGATTGCCGATTGTCGATTGCCGACTCATGCTCGACGATTATCGATTAACCGCAAAGAGGATTTCCGTGGTTCCAATCATGTATCAATCATCATCTATCGTCGATGGTCAATCCCTGACCGACGAATATCAATCGTCAATCATCAATCGACAATCGTCAATTTCTTATAGCCCGGCGGGATCTTTTCCAGAAGGTCCCCCGCCAACATGGAATGCTGTCCCAGTTCTTTGGCGGCCAGGTCGCCCGCCAGACCATGCAAGTATACCGCAGCAGTGGCGACTTCGCCCACGGGATGCGAAGGATATTGTGCCAGGAGGCCCGCCACCAAACCCGTCAGCACGTCGCCGGTGCCGCCCTTGGCCATTCCCGGATTGCCCGTGGGATTGACCTCGATCTGGCCGTGGGGAGAGGCAATCAAGGTCCGAAATCCCTTCAGGACCAGCGTAACGCCGAATTGTTGGGAGAATTCACCCGCCACTGCCTGGCGCCGGGCTTGGATTTCCGCAATCGTCTTCCCCGTCAAACGCGCCATTTCGCCGGGGTGGGGCGTGAAGACCGTCGTGCCGGCCGGCCGGAGGTCCTGGCGGAAAGATTCCATGCGCCCCGCGAAGGCATTCAGGCCATCCGCATCGAGTACCAAGGGCAGCGAATATTTGTTAACAACGGTCCGAACGAACTCCCCGGTCTCGGGGTCTGCACCGATGCCTGGCCCCACGGCCAGGACGGCTTTCCCCGCTACCAGCTTATCCAAACGAGGGCCTTCCAGAGCGCGAAGGGAAATGGCGCCGTCTTCCGTCTCGGGCAGCGCCTCGGTCATGAACTCCACGCCCAACGTCGCGACGATGGGCGCGGCGCTCTTGGCAGTGGCCACCGTCACCAGCCCCGCACCCGCCCGCAATGCGGCTCGCGCAGCCATGGCTGCGGCGCCCGTCTTGCCCATGGAACCGGCCAGAATCAGCACGTGTCCGAAATTGCCCTTGTTTGCAGCCGCGGCCCTCGGCTTCCCGATCCAGGCCACGTCTTCCCGGTCCGCATAATTCAGCAACAGACTTGGGTCGCTCTCCAAGGCTCCGGCGGGAGTTCCAATCTGTTTCACCACCCATTGGCCCACGCGATCACAAGCGGGCGGAAACACGTGGGCAAACTTTGGGGCCGTAAAGGTAACGCAGAAATCTGCGCGCATGTGCTCGCCGATGAGTTCGCCGGAATCCGCCGCAATTCCCGAGGGCAAATCCACCGCCAGCACGCGGGCGGCGGGGAATTCCGTATTGATGTCACGCACAACTTCCAGCAGGAATCCTTCCAGCGGTTTCGCCAGCCCCGTCCCCAGCAAAGCATCTACAAACAGGGTGGTGTTGGTGAGAGAGGCTGTGATGGCTTTCCACGCCTCGCGGCTCGTGATGATCTCCGCTGGGCCGGAGAAGGGAAGCCGCGCATAATTCACCGCTGCGTCTCCGCGCAAACCGCTGGGGTCCGCAAACAGAAGCACGCGCGGGTCGAAGCCCTGCTCGCGGAGCAAGCGCGCCACGACCAAGCCATCGCCACCGTTATTACCTTTTCCGCAGAGGATCACGATGTGGTGGTGGGTGATCGGCTGCATGCGCGGAACAATAAACTCCACGACGCCGCGGCCGGCATTCTCCATGAGCTCAATGCTGGGAACGCCAAACTGTTCCGTCGTCAGACGATCAATCCGCTGCATCTCAGAGGCAGTGAGAATTTTCATGGTGAAAATAGCTGACAACTAATAGCCGACAGCCAACAGCTCACAGCTAACAGCTTACGGTTACTCTCGGCTGTAAGCTGTCGGCTGTCAGCTTTTTTACAGCATCCATCCGCCGCTTACGTTGAGCACCTGGCCGGTGATGAAGGCGGCCTCTTCCGAGGCAAAGAATTTCACCGCTTCACTGATGTCCCGGCCGGTGGCGGGCCGGCCCACAGGAAAGCGCGCGTCGGTGAGGCGCTGTGCTTCCTCCAGGGATAGTTCTTTCTCGTCGATCACAGGCGGGTTCACCACATTAGCGGTAATCCCATTGCGCGCCTCCTCCAGCGCCACCGAGCGGGTGAAGGCCACAATACCGGCTTTGGCGGCGGAATAGGCGGAAATTTTTGCCTGCCCAAACGCCCGTTCCGAGCCCACCGCGCCCAGGTTGATGATGCGTCCCCACCGTTGCCTGCGCATGATGGGCAATGCGAACTTCGTGGTATAGAAAACGCTGTGGAGGTTCGACGTGATGATGGCACTCCATTCTTCCACCGTTGATTCAACAACCGGCTTCCACTCAAAGTCGCCCACGTTGTTGACTAGAACGTCCAGCCGGCCGAAATGTTTGGTGACGGCCTCCATTAAATCTTTGACTCGTGCGGGATCGGTCACATCCGTGGCCAGAGCCATGCCCTCCGCTCCCACCGCCCGCAAATCCGATAAAACTTTATGAGCGCCCAATTTATTGGTACGAAAGGCCACCGCCACACGCATGCCGGCACGCCCCATCGCCAAAGCGATTTCCTTGCCGATTCCGCGCGAGGCTCCAGTTACCAGGGCAACGCGATTGCGGAGGACCACTCCTCATCTCCTTAACGCAGAAATCAAAGTCTATCGGACTTCCCCTCCGGCGGCAACGATTGCCATAGGGGCCTACCCCGCCCGCGCCAGAACCAGGGTCATGTCATCCTGAAGCTCCGGGCTGCCCGTCCATTCATCCACGCTCCGATACACTTTCGTGGCCAGAACTTCCGGTGAAGCGTTGAGCATGCCTCGCATCACCTCGAGAAGACGGGATTCCCCAAACTCCTCTCCGTAGGTATTCTCCGGCTCGGTAATACCATCCGTATACGCCAGCAAGAGGTCATGGGGTTCCAGGCGGATTTCTCCCACCTCATACGCGGCAGAAGGAAACAATCCCACCACCGTCCCCCCGGTGCGGAGGCGCTCAATCTTGCCATCCCGGAAGAGAATGGGCGGCAGGTGACCAGCGTTGGTGTAAGAAAGATTGCGCGTTCGGGCGTCGTAGACGGCGAAGAAAAAGGTCACATATTTTTCCAGCGGGGTGTTGGCGTAGATCTGGCGATTCAAGCGATCGACCACCCGGGCAGTGGAAAGCTGGGTAGGGGTGGAAGGCTGGCCGCCCGCCAAACCGTCGTAAAACTGCGCGCGCAGGGCCGATTGGATAGCTGCCATCAGAAGCGCCGCCGAGATTCCCTTGCCGCTAACATCGCCCAGAACCAGCCCCACGCGGTGTTCGTCAAGCTTCAAGAAGTCGTAATAATCACCACTCACCGAGCGGGCGGCCTTGCAAATGCCGAAGAGATCCAGGCCCGGCACTTTCGGCACCGACTGCGGGAAGAGTTGGCGTTGCACTTCGCGGGCAATATCAAGCTCACTTTGCAACCGCAACCGTTCCTGCGATTCCTGCATTAGCCGCTCCACCGAGGCCGTCATGCTGTCAAAAGCTTCGCCCAGGGCAGTCAACTGATCGTGGGAAGGGAAGTTCGTCCGATAGGAAAAATCCCCCGCCTTAACCCTCTCCGTGGCGTCGTAGAGGGTGTCCACGGCGCGCGTCATCGAGCGTGTCATGCGGATGCCGATCAACAGCGCCGCGCCTTCGATGAGCAGAAAGACGATGGCCACGCCCTTAAAGGTATAAACATAGATCTCTGAATAGTCGCCCAGCGTGGCGAGCAGCCGACTGTTCAACGCGAAAATGCGGGATGACACATAAACGAATGCGGGAGCGCCGGCTTTCTCCTCTCTGTCCCCTCCCCAAAGAATCGGATCGAGCGAGGAGGCGCCAAAAACTACAAAATCGAAGGGATTCACGGGGTCCGGGAGCTTCACAGATTTGGAGTTAATCGAGTTACTCTGGACATAGGTCGCCCCGGAAGAGTCCACGCGAATCCGTGCACTCTCCGCCGCGCGGGGCTCCGCCTGCTTGGTTATTACCACACCCACAGGGCCAATCCCGTCCCCCACCAATTCCATCAGTTCCGGACTGAAGGGCTGCGAGAGCACGAGCGTCAAATCACCGGCGGGGGTAACGGTCCGCTCCACGGAGCGCAAGGCCAGTTGGCCCTGGTCAGTAACGATATTCGCGTATTCCTCGCCCTTCACCCAACTCGGCACGGCGGCGGGGTTTACCGCAGGCTTGCCGTCCAGGAGGAACGAGCGAGTTTCTCCTCCCAGGTGCAGGGTAATAATCAGTCCCGGGTAGTTCTTCGTATACCCGACCAACTCAGTGACGTAAAAGCTTCGGATCCTCGCCAGCAAGGCGGGCGGCGATTTCTCCCCGCCGTAACGCGCCTCGTGGAGCACGACGCGGTTGACTTGCTCAATTTCGTCGAAGTGGTCGCGTAGCCTCAGCACCACCAGGAAGGCCGCAAATTGCCCATTGATGATGAAAGCTCCCAGGAAGACAAGCACGAGGATGAGGGAAATGGGGACGACCCCGATGAGAATATATGCCACCACCAAGCGCCGCCGGAGGCGCCAGAGCAAACGGGAACGTATGACCCGCCATAGGCGAGCCAGATAGTAGAGTCCGGCAACCAGCGCGCAAGCCCAGAAGATGAACCAGAGGAGCCCCCGGACGTCGCTGGTGGCGTGAGTGAGGTGGTCCACCACCCAAAGGGCGGCGCCATAGGCCGAGATCCACGCGGTGAATCGCGCCCAGCGATGCGTCCGGTATTCCTTGAGAAGAATTTCCAACATCAGGGTATGCTACCAGGTTCCCCTTAGGGGCCAACGCCATTAGCGAAATTTAAACTTACATCCCTCGCCCCCTTGGGGGAGAGGGTGGACCGCAACCGGCGCCTTCTTCAGCCGGGGCGGCTCGGGTGAGGGGGTCTAAACCGTAGCAGCCTATTCAAACTTGACCCCGTGCATTCATGTTCGTGCTGACCCCCTCACCCACCGCCTTGCGGTCCCCCCTCTCCCCCACGGGGGAGAGGGAAGAAATAATTCTTAGTTTTCGCACTACATTCACGAGTCTCTCAGCACCAAAAGGAAACGATGGTGACATCTGAAACCTGAAGATTACTTCCGTTGCCCCCAAGGGGGCGAGGGAAGAAGATCTGCTAGTTACCGTCGGGGGCATCGGTTCCGTGGGTTTCACCCACGGCTAATGACATTGGACCTCTTCGAGGTCTCCGCCGCCGCTAGCTGCACCCGGCTGTGTTTTTTCCCGTAGGTGAAGTACAGCACCATGCCCACGACCAGCCAGATGATCAAGCGTAACCACGTACTCCCCGGCAAGCTCGCCATTAATCCCAACGAAACCACGATCCCGAGGATGGGCACCAGCGGTACCAGAGGGGTCTTAAAGGGCCGAGGCAAGTCGGGCCGTTTAATCCGCAGCACCCAGACACCGGCGCAGACGATGACGAATGCCAGCAGCGTTCCAATGCTGACCAGTTCGCCCAAAATACCTATGGGAATCAGCGCGGCGAAGACGGCGACGAAGCAACCCACCAAAGTCGTAGAGATCCAAGGTGTGCGGAAACGTGGGTGGATGGCGCCTGCCCAGCGCGGCAGCAGCCCGTCGCGGGACATGGAATAAAAGACGCGCGATTGGCCGAGCAACATCACCAACATCACCGTGCCCAAACCGAAGATGGCGCCCGTCTTAACCATGAAGCTTCCCCACCGGACGCCGGGAACGGCATCAATACCGACAGCGACAGGGTCCGAGACGTTCAGCGAGGTGTAGGGTACTACGCCCGTGAGCAGCAGGGAAACCACGATGTACAAAACCGTGCAAATGACCAGCGAGCCCAGGATGCCGATCGGCATGTCCCGCTTGGGGTTCTTGGCTTCCTGCGCGGCCGTGGATACCGCATCAAACCCGATGTAGGCGAAGAAGATGACCCCCGCCCCTCGCGCAATCCCCGACCAGCCGTAAGCCCCAAACGTTCCCAGGTTGGGGGGAATAAAGGGATGCCAATTCGCCCAAAATATCGAAGGATGCCGGAGAGCGTAAAAGCCCACTACGCCGATGAACACGAGCACGATTGAAATCTTGATGATAACGATGGCGCTGTTCAAGTTCGCCGACTCCTTGATTCCAATGACCAGAATGGCGGTGACAGCCAAGATGGCCAGGAAGGCCACCAGATCAAAATAGGCGGCCGTGTGGGCTAAGGAATCAGGGTTTATATGCTGGGAGGCCAGCGTATCTTTGATGCGTGAAAGGTGTTCCCAATGGTTGTTGTAATTCACCAGGACTTCGCCGCGCGCACTGCTGAATTGCGGGGGGATGCGAATGCCGAAATCCTGCAAGAAGCTGAGCACGTAGCCGCTCCAACCGGAGGCGACGGTTGCCGAGCCAAAGGCGTATTCCAGGATCAGGTCCCAACCGATAATCCAGGCGAAGAGCTCTCCCAAGGTTGCATAGGCGTAAGTGTACGCCGAACCGGCGATGGGTATGAGCGAGGCAAACTCCGCATAGCATAATCCGGCGAAGGTGCAGGCCAAGCCCGCCAGGACGAACGACAAGACGATGGCCGGCCCCGCATATTTGGCCGCTGCCGCACCCGTCAGAACGAAGATGCCGGCCCCGATAATGGCGCCGATGCCCAAGGTCATCAAATTGACCGGCCCCAGAACCCGCCGCAGGGTATGCTCGCCGTGCTCGGCGCCTTCCTCTTGAATCATTTCCAATGTCTTTTTCGCCAGCAGATTCGCCATGAGGTGTATTGATCTCCTTGAGTAGGCTTTTCGCTGCCTGCCCCGAATGGGCGGATCGCACCATGAAAAGTAGGGGCGGTTCGCGAACCGCCCCTACGCTTTATCGGGGGCCGCCGACCGTCGCCAGAAATAATAGACCGGAATGCCGATGGCGACGATACTTAATCCGGCGAAACTTCGCAACGTTTTGTGGGTCAGCAAAGCTAACTCCACAAACGAGGCGAAAGCGATATACAGCAGGGGAAGGACAGGGTAACCCCAGGCCCGATAAGGCCGCGGCGTTTCCGGGCATGTCCGCCGCAGCCGGAAGATGCCGGCGATGGTCAAAATATAAAAAAGAACGACGGCAAAAATCACATAGTCCAACAGTTCGTTGTAACTGCCCGTGAGGGTCAAGATCGCCGCCCAAACCGCCTGGACCAGGAGCGAAACCGCTGGGGTGTGATACTTGGGATGGATTTTTCCCACCGAGGGAAAAAACAGCCCGTCCTTCGCCATGGCATAATACACACGAGCCCCGGCCAAAACCATCCCATTGATACAACCGAAGGTGGAAACCATGATGGCGGCGGCCATCAGTCCCGCACCCTTTCCCCCCAGCATAACCTGAACGGCGGCAGTAGCGACTCGGTCTTCCGCCGCGTGTTGGATCCCTTGCCCCACCAGCCCGCTGTGGGGAATTCCAAAGAACGGTAGTGCGCGGTAATAGGCCCAATTGCAGGCAAAATAGATAACGCAGACCACGGTGGTGCCCACCAAGAGCGCCAGGGAAAGATTGCGCTTGGGATTGATCACTTCACTGCCCGTAAAGGTGACGTTGTTCCAGGCATCGGAGGAAAAAAGCGGGCCGACCAGCGCCACAGAAACCACAGTCAATGTGGCTAAATCCCAATTCGCGCCCTGCCAGAATCCCTGCGCGGAGGATGACGCTGGCACGGGATGGCCAAATGCCCACACAATTCCGAGCACCACCAATCCGATCAGGGCTACCACTTTTAAGATCGTGAACACATTTTGAACCCCTGCACCGACCCGCAACCCGAAAACATTCAGCGCGCTCAGGGAAAACAACACCAGAATGGCGATGAGTTGTTGCGATGAAACCGTAAGGGCAATGGGGCGCCCAAAAACCGCGAGAGTCCCAAGGTTGAGCAGGATGGTTTTGGCCGAAACCCAAGGAGCGAACACGCCCAGAAACTTCCCGAAAGCCACCGCCACAGCCGCCACGGTTCCCGTTTGAATCACCAGAAAAAGCGTCCAGCCGTAAAGGAAACCAAACATCGGGCCAAAGGCTTCACGCAGGTAAACATACTGGCCGCCGGCCTTTGGCATCATGCCCGCCAGTTCACCATAGCTGATGGCCGCAATAACGGTCATCAATCCACTGATCACCCAAGTGAGAAAAAACAATCCCGGCGACTGGACCTGACGGCTGACGTCAGCGGCCACAATAAAAACCCCCGAGCCAATCATCGAGCCCATGACCAGGGTGGTGGAATCAAAGAGGCTGAGGCCCTTGACGAGCCCGGATGATGGCGAATTGTCGATCGCAGTGGAAGTGGCCAATGGGTCCCTATAAGCCAAACCGCTTTCACCCGGATTCGGATTCAGGGGTTCCGGGCCGGTTGAGAAGCCGGGAACAGGTTGCGGAAAAACTCGTCGGCACTGTCATTCTGAGGAGCCGCAGGCGACGAAGAATCTCGCATTGTCTTGAAAATGCTCAGAGCAAGATCCTTCGCGTAGTTTACCCTGAGCGGGCAGAGCGAGATTCTTCGCTGCGCTCAGAATGACAGCGACCGGGCCCACGATGACCGCACTTCAGGGTTTCCGTAGCGTGTAAAGTACCATCCCTAATTTCCAACCCCGCGTGGAGAGGCCAGGACCCTTAAAAACTCTTGCGCCCGGTCGGTGATGTTAGGAGCGCCCACCAAGCCGCGAATGACCGCTACCGAATCTGCCCCGGCAGCGATGACCGCGGGCGCGTTTTCGAGGGTTATTCCTCCGATGGCCACCAGCGGTATACTTGTGGCCTTCCGCGCTTCACGCAGCCCTGCCAGGCCCACAACCGCATCCGGATTCGCCTTGCTGGCGGTGGGGAAGATGGGGCCGAAAGCAACGTAATCCGCAGTTGACCGGTCCGCCTCCCTCACCTGCTCCAGAACGTGGGTGGAATAACCAATCAGTTTGCCCGGTCCCAAAAGGGCGCGGGCGGACCCCACCGGAAGGTCGTCCTGCCCCAGGTGCACTCCATTGGCATCGACCGCGCAGGCGACGTCGGCCCGGTCGTTGACGATGAAGACTCCCCCCGCTTCGCGCACAGATCCGGCTATAAGCTGCGCACTCTTGTAGAGTTCGCCGGAGGACGCATGCTTATCTCGAAGTTGAATGAACAGAACGCCCGCCGCCAGAAGCGCCGCAGCCAACTCAAGGGGGAGGCGGCCGCCCCCTTGAGCAGGGTCAATTATGGCATAGAGACGTGGGATTACAAGTTGCATGAGCCTATTTCGAATTTTCGATTTTGGATTTTGGATTGGGCAGATGCAACAGCCGCGCGTGTTCTTCAATCCAAAATCCAAAATCTAAAATCCAAAATCAGGAGGAGCCTTCGCCGTTGCGGGCAAATCGGCTCAAGAAATGGGTATCGAAATTCCCCGCCTGAAAGTCCGGGTCAGCCATGATCTTTTGCTGAACCGGGATAGAAGTGGAGATGCCCTCGATAATAAACATTTCCAGAGCTCGGCTCATGCGGCGGATGGCTTCCTGGCGGTCTTTGCCGTGCACGATGAGCTTGGCGATGAGGGAATCGTAATAAGGCGGGATCACCGACTCCGCATAAGCGGCGGTATCAACCCGCACGCCGGCGCCGCCGGGCTCGTGGAAAACGGTTAGCTTCCCCGCGGAAGGAGCAAAGGTCACGGGGTTCTCGGCGCAAACGCGGCACTCAATGGCATGCCCGCGCAGGCCGATCGTTTCCCCTTCGAAAGGCACATGCCCACCCGCTGCAATCAGGATTTGATTCTTCACCAGGTCCAGGTCCGTCACCATTTCCGTTACCGGATGCTCCACCTGAATGCGCGTGTTCATTTCCAGGAAGTAGAGATTCCGCTTCTCATCCATCAGCAACTCAACCGTACCCGCGCTTGTGTAACCGATCTCCTGGAGGACCGTAATTAACTGATGACCGACGCGCAGGCGAGTCTCCTGATCGATCTGGGTGGACGGGGATTCTTCCACGAGCTTCTGATGACGGCGCTGAATGGTGCACTCGCGCTCGCCCAGGTGAACCACCCTTCCATGCTGATCGCCCAGAACTTGAAACTCGATATGCCGGGGAGAGGAAATGTATTTTTCCAGATAGATATCGGGAGTTCCAAACGATGCCGCTGCCTCATTCTGCGCCGTCCGGAGAAGATGGGGGAGGTCGTCCGCCGAGGGCACAATCCGCATCCCCCGGCCGCCGCCACCGGCTGCGGCTTTGACCATAACGGGGTAGCCGATGCGCTCCGCCTCCGTCAAGGCTTCTTCCGGTGACGAGATCACCTCCGACCCTGGCAATATCGGAAGGCCCAACTCCCTCATTCTGGCGCGGGCCCGATTCTTGTCGCCCATCAGGCTGATGACTTCCGGGCGGGGTCCAATAAAGGTGAGATTGGATGCCTCGCAAACGTCGGCAAAGTAGGCGCTCTCCGCCAGAAAACCATACCCGGGATGAATGGCCTCCGCGCCGGTTATCTCCGCTGCGGAAATGATGCTGGCCACGTTCAAATAACTGTCGGCGCTACGCGGCGGACCGATGCAAACTGCCTCATCGGCAAAGCGCACATGCAGGGAGTAGCGGTCAGCTTCCGAATACACCGCCACGGTGGGAATTCCCAATTCCTTGCAGGCGCAAATCACCCGCAGAGCAATTTCCCCGCGGTTGGCAACCAGGATCTTTTTGAACATGTATCGAAAATTAAGGAGTGAGTAAGGTAGAAGTGAGGAGCGGCCTTCCTTTATTCTGACTCCTGACTTCTAGTGCCGGATTGCATTAATAGGCGATATTGTTCACAGCCCTCGGAAGGGCGGGGCTTCAGCCCCGCCATCAAAAATCGGAGGGCGATGGGGCCTTTAGGCCCTGAAGCCGCGTCGCTTCAGCGGCTAAAGCCTTTACAATCCGCCCGAGTCCTGCGGCGAGGCTAAACCCCCGCCCTTCCTCCGTCGGAAAATAAGATCGCGAACTCCTGCAACTTAGCACTAGCTCCCAACTCCCAGATTCTATTTTTTCCGCGCGGGTTCGATGGCGAACAGGGACTGCCCGTACTCCACCGGCTGGCCGCTTTCGGCGTAGGTGCGAACAACCTGCCCGGCTACCTCTGCCTCCAATTCGTTCATCAACTTCATGGCTTCGATGATGCAAATGACTTGGCCGACCTGCACGGCGTCGCCCACCTTGACAAAAGACGGCGCGTTGGGAGCGGGCGAGGAATAGAAGGTCCCCACGATCGGTGACTTCATGATGAAGAGGCCCTCGGTGGACTCCCCGGCCGGTTCGGGTGTCGAAGCAGCGGGCGTTGGAGGGGCCGTCCCTGCCGGTATCGCAGGGGCAGGAGGCGGAGCGCCCACACCCGGCGCGGACCCGTTCAAAATAGCATATCCGTTGGTATTTCCGGCATTCAGAAGGTGGGCATTCCCGCGGCGGACGCGAATCTTGACCCCCTGCTGCTCCATTTCAAATTCGGTGATTTCCTTCACCGCCAGCAGGTCCAGCAGTTCCTGGATGTCGGTGAGATTCCAAACCCGCCCGGGTTCAGGAACGTGCCGTGCTGATTTCTTACCGGGCATTCGTTTGCTCCCTTGCGGCTGACATCTGCGATCCCCACCCCCAATAGAATCTCCGTGCTAGTTAGCTGATGACCCAGCGTTCTTTCGATGCCGGGGTAAGTATCTCGGGGCTCTCGGAACCCACAAGCACCGTATCCTCTATGCGGATGCCGCCGAACCCTTCCAAGTAAATTCCCGGCTCCACAGTGACCACCGAGCCCGCCCTCAGGCAGGTGGTCTCCCCCTTGCCCAAGCGCGGCCTTTCGTGAATCTCCAAGCCCACCCCGTGGCCGGTGCTGTGGGTAAAGTATCGAGCAAGCCCGTGTTTTGCCAGGATGCCGCGTGCGGTGGAATCGATTTTCGCCGCTGGGCTCGAGTCCTGGACCGACCGCACGGCTCCCGCTTGAGCTTGCAGAACGGCGGAATAAAGGTTCCGCACACGGCGATTCGGTTCACCCAAAAAGACCGTCCGCGTCATGTCAGCGGCATAACCGCCGAGTATAGCACCGAGGTCAAAGATTACCAACTCACTTTCTTGCAGTGCCTTAGAGGAAGGGCGCGCATGGGGGTAGGCGGAGCGGGTCCCGGAAGCCACAATCGTCTCAAAGGCCGCGCCTTCCGCTCCCTTTTTACGCATCCGGTACTCGATTTCCGCCGCCAAGTCCCGTTCGATCACGCCGGGCCGGACGTGCCGCAGCAACTCCGCAAAAACCTCCGCCGTCACTTTGCCGGCGCGGCGAATAGCCTCAATCTCACCACGATCCTTGACGACGCGGAGTTCCTCAATCAGTTCTCCCGCCGGTTTCAGCCGAAGACCCTCGCCACCTTCACTGCGGAGCTGTTCGAATTGCGCGCAAGTAAGGTTTTGCGCCTCGAAGGTGGACTCCCGCACCCCATTCTTCCGTAGCCAGGCCGCTGCCCCCTTGAGGATCCCTTTTGTTTCCTCGATCACCTCCACGCCTTCAGCCTGCTCCTTGGCCTGGAGCGTGTAACGGGGATCAACCCACAAGATCCCTTGCCGCGGGCCCAACAGTACCATCCCAGCGCTGCCGTTGAATCCTGTCAGGTAACGAACATTTACCAGGTGGGTGACCAGAATAAAGGGAACGCGGCGGGTCTCCATTAGAGCTCGCAGCCGCTCCTGGCGGGCTCGGAAGGGAGAAGAAGGTTGGTTTGGACTCATGGGCGGAAGCAAAAGGAGGAGACCGAGCTTTCCTCAGGTCTCCTCCCCAAAATCGGCAATCCACCGACTAAGGTTACCGGGTGTAAAGGCTACCCCCCAATCACCTTCGGCGATACGAAGAAGAGCAACTCCTGGTCTTGGTCGGATACGTTGCTGGTCTTGAACAAATTTCCCAGGATGGGGATGCTTCCCAGCCAGGGCACGTAGGTTGCAGCCTTGCTCCTGGTCGTCACCGTAATGCCGCCGAAGACGACGGTGCCGCCGTCAGGAACCAACACTTGGGTGGTGGCTTGCTGAGTGGCAATTTCCGGTCCGACACTCGCAATCGACGCGCCGACGGAGTTATTTTGAACGGCAATGATCAAAAATATGTTGTTGTCATAGGTCACCTGCGGCGTTACCGTGAGCTGCAAGGTCGCATTGACGTATTGAATGCTGATGGTATTGTTAACTGAGGTCTGGATAGGAACCTGCACACCTTGCTGGACCATTCCTTGGATATTGTTTTGGGTCACGATGGTGGGGCGGGAAATGGTCTTGGCCTGATCGCGCTCCTCGGCCGCAGATATGGCAGCATTGATAAAGTAGCGCGCACTAAAGTTGGTAATCGAAGCAACGCCGAATCCGGTCGATGTTGCGGACGTGGTGGAAATAATCGGGATCGGTGCGCCGACCGTAGGAGCCGGGACCGACATGCTGCTAGTCGCGCCCGTGCCACCAGCCGTCGTGGTCGAGCTGTTGCCGAAACCCCCGAGCAGGGACGCGGTTAGGGTACGAGTGAAGTCGGCATTAGCCAGCACCACTCGTGCTTCGATGGAAACTTGCTTCGCTTTCTTATCAATCTTGGATACGATGTTCTCGATGATGGGAATCTGCGTCTGCACATCGGAAATGATCAGCGTGTTGGAGCGGGCATCAACCAGCACGGTACCGCGGCGGCTGAGGGCGCCGCCTCCCGCCCAGGTTTTGAGCAAGGTTGCGATGTCCTGGGCTTTGGCGTAATTGATAGGCCGGAAAACCGTTACCAGCGGGGCCGCGTCCAATCGGGCGGCGGCTAGCTTCGTTTGCCCTTCCTGCTCCGCCGTCAGGGTTTCCACCCGCGCAATCCTCAAGACATTGCCTTCCATAACCTTACCCAAGCGGTTGTTCTTTAAGACGATGTCCAGCGCCTGGTCCCAGGGCACGGAATCCAGCACCACCGTAACGGCGCCGGTCACATTGGGATCAATAATGATGTTCAGTCCGCTGATTTCATGAATCAAGCGGAAGAAGTCTTTGAGGTCAACATCTTTTAAATTCAGCGAGATCGGCTCGCCGGTATAAACCGGCTTAACTTCGTCGGCGGGGCCGCTGACGGTCGCCGGAGGAGCACTCTGCGCTTCCAACGGCGATGCATTCATGCCAAGGGTCAGGGTTTGGGCCGCGTGCTCAGCGCGTAGCGCTTCCGGTGTAGTACTGGCCGGTGACGGAAGAGGAGCCGCCACC
Organism: Terriglobia bacterium; assembly: GCA_049519635.1. Lineage (GTDB taxonomy): Bacteria > Acidobacteriota > Terriglobia > UBA7540 > UBA7540 > Bog-366. The sequence continues at coordinate 27,114 of JBEKQO010000038.1, forward strand.
GCCTGCTTGGAAACGGTGACTGCGGGCAATGTGCTTTGAACGTCTGTTTTCACCGTGTCCCGGGCCTTCGCCGGAAGAGGCGGCGCCTTTGCGGCTTTGCGGTCAATCACTTCGGTCGTGGGCGCGCGCGCAGCCACGTGAGGGACAACGGGGTGAGCGGGCATGGCGGCAGCGGCCTCAGCAGTCTTGGTTTCCGCGGGCTTAGCTTGCGGAACTGGAGCGTTGGTAGCGACCGGTGCAGATTTCGTCCCGCGCGGACGCAGTTCAATGCGGACGCCCTCGGGCATGGCGTGAACGTCAAAGGCGGGATTCCCGTTCAACTCTGCCACGACCCGAACGTCTCCTTCGCGGAATTGTCCAATGCGAACCGCCTTTAGAACCGCCGTGTCGACCGGGAAAATTTTCTGGGGGGAAGTATTCTGAGCGCCCTCAATATCCACCACCAGGCGCGCCGGGCTGGGTAGCGTCATCACCCGATAGCTGGCACTCCGGGAGGTGGCGACATCCACAAAAGTCTCACCGGACTCATGCTTGTCCAAGGTTACCTTCGAGACAAGCAGGGGCCCGCTGGACGATGCCGGAGGCGAGACGCGAGCAGAGGTATCGGCAGGAGCCGGCCCCGGAGCAGCCGCGCCAATGGCCGGGAGATTTTTCCCATAAAGAACGCGCAGTTCTAAACCGTCCTTTTGAACGACGAAGGGACTGGCCTGCTTCGTGTCCACCTGAACGCGGACGGATGGCTGGCCCGCGGCATCTTGATAGGGCAAGAGCTTATAGCCAGAGAACACCGGGTTCACCCACTGTTGGCTTAGGGCAGCGACCTCCGCCTTGACACCCACGAGGTCGATGAAAAGGGCGGCCGGACTGGCCTGGACAGTTTTGTAGGTATAAATACCGTGCACACACAGGACCAGTTCCGTGCCCGTGGGGCTGGTGGAAAGCGCGACCGAATTCAAGGTCGCCGCCTCCGCGGCCGCCCATGCGCGGCTCGTGGGGTTAGGGGTTACCCCCAGCATCAGCCATGCCGCCGTCAGCAGAGTAATTGCTTGTCGTCTCATCTTCCTTCTCCCGGAGCCGAACTCAGTCGCTTTACCACTTCACGAGTCGTCACCCGGCCATCAGCGTCGAGGACGTTCTCCTTGAAGTAAACTGCGTCCGGCGTGATCTTGCTGACTATGCCGTTGTATACCGAATCGTTCTCATGCAGGAAATGGGCCACCTTTGTTGCATTGGTGACCACGGCGATCATCTTATTGCTGGTCTGCTCGCGAACGATACCTTCAAGCGTCAACTGCGAAATAAGCAAGCCGCGATTACCGAGCGGCAAAACCCCGCCCGGTGCGGATTCCAGAACGTTTTCAGCAGCGCCCTTATTAGGGGCGGCAGCGGCCTCAGGAAGCTTGAACGGGTCCCGTTTCCCCGCCGCCAGCGAGGAACTGGAGGAACTTCCCGTCGTGTCCTTGCGTGGAGCCGGGGTCTTGGCAGGTCTACCCGGAGCCATCTTCTGCCCGGGTGTCGGCGCAGTCTGGGCGCCGGGCGTGGAACCATTCGAAATTGGCAGTCCCGCCCAGGTTGGCGAGGCTCCCTCACCCAACACGAGAGCCGTTAAGAGTAGAAGGTGCGTTACCTGCATGTTTCGAGTCCGTTGAAACCTTTGCTTGGCCATTGTCATCATCCTGCTCACTAATTCTTCCTAGGAAGTGGCCCGGCCCCGGTCAAAGGCTTATTGTAATAGGTGGTCAGCACGCAATTTGCCCCGACCGTCTCACTGGGCTGTACCGTGTATTGCCCCATGCCCCCGCCCTCCGGACCACCGAGAGATAGGCCCGATACACTCATAATTCGCTGCTCATGCGCGAGTCGATCAAAAAAGTTCAGCAAACTATAATAGGTTCCATCCAGGTGAACGGCAAAAGGCGTCTCGATATAGAAATCCTTCACTACCGGGGGTTTAGGAATAAAAGTCCGGATCGCGGTCCCTGTACTGGAACCGTCTGCAAACACGGTTTTCATGAACGCATCGGTGGCCTGTTCATCGGGAACGATGGAGCGGAGGGTATCCAACTGGCTCTCTAATTGCTTGATGCGGTTCAAATACTCCGACTGCTGTTGCCGGAAGGCTTCGTCCCTATCGTTTTCCGCCTTGAGTTTGGCCACTTCCTTTTGCAAGCCGTCGCGCTGGTCATCCAAGGGCAAGACGAAGTACCAGAATGTGCCGCCCGCCAGGGCGACAGCCACTACCACGAAAATAACTCCCTGGATCGAAGCCGGAAGATCGTTGAAGGACTTGGCCATCTTCTTTACCCTCTCCTACAATGATCGCCTGGGGGCCTGAGCTTGCGTTGGTGCACCTTGCGGGCGCGGCCCTATGGGTCCACCGGAGCTTCCCATCGCCGGGCCGCCGGGGCCTGCTGGCGCGCCGCCGGCAGTGGGAGAAATCCCCCCGGTGGGCGATTTAAATTGGCAATTCAGCGTGAACTTGTAAGTCAGGCGATCCTTTTGGTCGTCCTGAAAGAACTGCTCCAACTGCACGTCATCAAAGGAGCCGGAATTCTTCAGGTAGGCCATGAAATTCGTCATGGAATCAATCGTGCCCGACTGCCCCCTGAGTTGGACTCGCTCGCCGGTGGGAGCCAGCGAGAAAAGAAAAACATCATTGGTTTTGCTGATGATACTCCCCAAAGCGCTCATCAATTCGACGGGGCCGACGCGGCTGTTCTGCAACGCCTGGATGGTATTAATGCGCGTCTCCAGGTCCTTCAGGTGTTGCTGGTATTTCCCGTTCTGGGACTTCACCGCGGCCAGTTCCGTTTGCCGGATCTTTTCCTGACTTTGCCTTTTTTCGAGATCCGCGATTTGGTTGCTCCAGACCTTATAAATGACGCCAACAATCCCGAAGCAGATAATCAACGCCCCCACCAGCATCACCACTTGCGTGGCCTTCGGCGCCGGCGATCCCCCCACTGACGGGACCCTGGAAGGAGGCGGTGCGACTCCGAGCAGGTTGATCTTAATCATGGCTAGTCAAAGCTCCTCAAAGCCAGCCCCACCGCAACGGCCATACGAGGGGCGATTTCGTCCACGTAACCCACATCAAACTTTTTCGGATCGACGAACACTTTTTGGAACGGGTTGATGATCTCCACCGGAATGTTGAACTCCGCTTTGAGCTGGTCCATAAGACCCTCAATTTTGGCGGTCCCGCCGGAAACATAGATGTGCTGAATATTCTCGGTGGACGTGGTCTGACGGAAGAAATCGAAAGTCTTCTGGATTTCCAGCATGAGGATTTCGGTCACCGATCGCAGGTGGGGAAGCTTCTGGTCCTGTGTCACGTTGGGAACATCAAACCCTTGCTTGAGCCTTTCTGCATCCTCGAAGCTCAAGTCGAGCTCCTTCTGGAGTGTGTCCGTATACTGGTTCCCGCCTACGGAGACATCGCGGGTAAACAAAGGGTTGCCACCCCGCCCGATCACGATATTCATAATGCTGGCGCCGATGTTGAGGAGAGCGGCCATCTGGTCGGGAGGCACTTCATAGTTCACCTCGAAAGCGTTGCAGACCGCGAACCCATCGTAGTCGACCACCGTGGGAATCTTGCCCGCCTGGCTCAACACATTTGTGTGATTTAGAATCTTCTCGCGCTTTACTGCCACCAGCATGACGTCGGTTCCACTCCCCGACGGGGCCGGACCCAACGACTGGTAGCTCAGGTTCACATCCGTCATGTCAAAAGGAATGTGTTGCTGCGCCTCATAAGGGATGGCGCTGTAAAGCTCCGCATCGGAGTTGGCTGCCACCGTGACGCGCTTGACGATAACCGAGTGGCCGGAGACAGAGGTCGCCACGTTCTTGGTCTTGATGCGATTATCCGTAAAGATTTTCTCAATAGCGGAAGATACCGAGAGAGCATCCATGATGGCGCCATCCACCACCGTATCCTGCCCTAAAGGCTCCATCCCCAGGTTCACCAGCTCATAGGAGCTGCCCTTCTTCCGCAGTTCAACCACTTTGACGGCGCTCGACCCGATATCCAATCCCACCAAACTTTTGGCTTTTCCTAACCCAAACATGGGCGCTACTCCCTATCGCGCGGTGGCGCGCAACCTGCGGGCCGCGCGCTGTTCGAACAGCGCGCTTTGCTTTTCCATCCAGCGGTCCAGGATGGTCTTCTTGAATTTCCAGCGGTTACCAAGTTTGAAGGCTGGGATCTTTTCTTCGTAAACATACTTATAAAGGGTCTCGCGCGAGACTCCGAGATACTCGGAAGCCGCACGGATATCCATGACCTCTCTAATTTCTGTCATGCTCAATACCTTCTGCCGAAATGGTTTCCTTTTACGCGGCTCAATCGAGAAAGTGACATTCGCTCGCGACTTTCATGCTAAATCCGCTTATACAATGGATGCATTACCTTGTCAACAACTATTTTGTTAATTTCATGTGTTTCTTTGTATTTTATAGGTACATTGTAGGGGTATTTAGGGAAATCAGTGGAAGATGTAGTGTAGTTATGGCATGACACCACTAGATATGCGGCCATGCAGATTTTTGTGTTTTAAGGGTATTTCTTTGTGCCGGAGCGGCTTTCAGGGGGTGATTACCGCCCTGACATCGGTGTTTTTGGGGGGGGCATTGGCACGTCATAGGGCTTTACCCTCTTCGCGCCAAAAACCCTCGCCAGTTCACACCCTGCCCCGGCACACGCGCCACCGGTATATTACAGGCAGGACCAAAACGGTCAGCCTTAAATCAAACGCTAATTCCGGGGGGCGCCGACGCCACTCGCAAGTGTCAACTCCGAATATGCCATGGTGATTTGAAGGCCAATCTGCTTGTCACGGACGTCAACGTTCATGGCCGTGTACGGGTTCGGGTGGCCGGGATTCTGTGCCGTCCAAGCAAGCTGTTGAACCATCTTCAGGCCGTCCAAAACCGTCCGTAGAGAGGCGGCGTCCGCCGGCGTCGCACAGTTGAGTTTCATGTCCATGTTGACCTTGTCCGCCGCATCAATGGCATAGGTCAGGGAGTCCACTTTCTTAAACACCTGCCCCCAATCCATCTTCGCATTGTTTTGGGTTGACAGCCATCCACCAAACCAATCGGCGACGGCTCCACCCAAGGCGATTCCCCAAATGGGTGCGTCCTTATTGACATCGCCGAGCAGGCCGGCAAAACGTGGGTCCGAATTCAAGTTCGGCGCTTGTCCTTCGTGCGCCTCGATTAGCGTCGTCAAGGACGAGAGGGGCCCGAAGGCCCCGAGGGAGTTTTCCAGAATGACGACGCAGGTTCCCGCCACTCCCGCCGACAAGCAATAAGCTTGCTGCCCGGAAATCGGTGTGGGCGTGAGGTTATCCGCGGTGGCGCGGTTGGCAACCTGCGCCTTGTCAAAATGGCCGGAGGCATAACCGTAAAGATCCATTTCTTTATCGCCAGGCTTCCACCCGATCATCAAATCATCAATGTCGTCCTCGCGGATTCCGATCTGGTCCAACGCCCCCTCCAGTTGCTGCAAGCGCGGACCCAGGAATTTTGCCCTTAGGTTTTGATAATTGGGGATCTTGCGCAGCTTGGAAGCGCTGGAACATTCCACACGCATGGTCTGGGTAGGGAGCCCGGACATGGCCGTGGTGACAAAGTCCTGGCCGGCGCCTTGCCGGGGAATCCCCGCCAGCGCTATCACAACTAGAAGCAAGAGAAGAGTCCGTTTCATATTCACCTCGGAATTCGGGTTACAGCATTCGGGGCACGGGACGCGGGGTTCGGGTCGGCCGCACGCAACCGTTAAACTGTTAATATCATTGGATGTAGATTCAATGTCGCAGGTTTCCTCGCCTCCGTCAAGAGCGGGACACGGGAAACGTGATTCGGGTCTCGAAGTTCGGGATCAAGCATTGGGGCCCCTTTCCACACGTTTTGGTCCGGTAATTCCCTGCCCTGAAGGAAGAACGCGGCCAAGATAAAACCTTGCAAATGACGTTCCGGTGGCTGGCCCGGGGGACGAGGGGCATAAATTCAAATCCCCGCCAAAATCCAAGTCCCGTGTCCCTAACCCCTAATCCCTGAACCCTAATCCCGAGATCCAACGCAGCGCTGGAAGAGCTGATTCAGGAGGTCAAGGCCCAAATCCATCTCTTCCTGGGTGATGGTGAAGGACGGGGCAATGGTAAAGACATTCTTGTAATAGCCCCCTACGTCGAGCACCAATCCGTAATTGCGGCCGCGAGCCTGAAGATCGCCTTTGATTCCTTCCGCAAAAATCCGGTCAGTCAAGTCGCGATCGGGTGTAATGCCATCCGGGTTGCAGACCTCCAGACGCAGGGCGAGGCCCAGGCCATCCACCTGGCCGATAATTCCCGGGTAGCGGCTCTGCAACTTGCGAAGGCCGGCGAGGAAGTACGCGCCCTTATCCGTGACCAACTTTTCATAGTCTTCCTCCTCCAACATTTTCAATGTTTCAAGCGCCACGGCGGTGCCGAGCGTGTTGGACGAGAACGTAGAGTGCGTTGACCCTGGCGGGAATATTTCCGGCGTAATCAACTCCTCGCGCGCCCAGATACCGGAAATGGGGTTTAATCCATTGGTCAGCGCTTTGCCAAATACAATGATGTCAGGCGTGATGCCGAAGTTCTCAATCGCCCAGAATTTACCGGTGCGATAGAAGCCCATCTGGATTTCATCATCGACAATCAGGATCTTGCGCTCGCGGCAGGTTTGCTGCAAGCGCTGGAAATATTCGCGCGGGGGAATCACGTAGCCGCCGGTTCCCTGCACCGCTTCGATGTAGAACGCGCCGAACTCGGCGGACTGCGCCTTGGCGTCCCACACACCATTATACTCATTGGCGAAAAGCTGCGCGAACTGATCGTGGCAATAAAGATTGCAGGTCTCCGGCTTGAGCTTATACATGCAGCGAAAACAGTAGGGATAAAAAACGAACTGCGCGCGGTCGCCGAAGTGCCCGTAACGCCGCCGGTAGCGATAGCTGGAAGTGATGGCGGTAGCGCCCAGTGTGCGCCCGTGATAGCCGCCCATGAAGGCAAACATCAGGTTCTTACCCGTGTAATTGCGCACCAGCTTGAGTGAGTCCTCGATGGCCTGCGAGCCGCCCACGTTGAACTGTACGCGGCCCTTAACACCGAAACGCTTTTCGCAGTATTGGGCAATGCGCGCCGCCACCTCCACTTTTTCCGCGTGCAGGTACTGGCAGGCGAGCTGGGGCAGACGATCCACCTGGCGTTTCAGAGCATCACCCAGGCGCTGGTTCTTGTAACCAAAGCTCGCCGCGGAATACCACATCTGCAAATCGAGGTAAGGTGTTCCCTGCTCGTCGTAAAGATGACTGCCCTCGCAATCGACAAAGATTTTCGGGGGATCAAGATAATGCACCGTGTCGCCAAATGAGCAGTACTTGCGCTCGAGAGCCAGCAGTTCAGCGGTGCGGGAAGTTGAATCAGTGATGGCCAAAGGGCCTCCCGTGAATATTCGAGTTTCGATCGCCCATTTTCGATGGGCGAAGCACTTTCCTTCTGAGCCCTCTTCCGGGGAATAAAACTTTTTCGCTTGGATCACGGACGTGAAACGCGATATCGTTCGCCCGCCAACTTCCCCGTTAGACCCTTCGCGGCTCGGCGTCGTTGCAGTTTTCTGGATGCTATTCCAGAAAACGGCGTTGGCGCGCGTGAAAGACGCCCCGGATGCTCACATAGCGGCCGAGAACTCGATAGAATGCGACGTAAGGGGTGTCGGAAACCACGAGTTTGCGGAGTCCGGTTGCATCGACCTTTGCACCCATTTCGGGGAATTCCCCGAGCTGCAGGGCGGCTTTCTGAATGCGGTCGATGATACGCTCGGCCGCGTCGTTACTCAAGCCGGCGAGGTAGTTGGCAATCCCATCGAGGTCGTCGTAAGCCTTCTTAGCCCAAAGCACGGTCATTTGGGCAGCGGATTCCTATGGCTAGGGCGGAGGGAGTCCAGTTTTGCAAAGGCCTCTTCATTGCTGTACGTTTCGCCTGTGTCCGTCGCGTCTCTCCGTCGCACCTCAGCAATCTGCGCTTCTTCAATAATGAGCAATGAATCGATAGCACTAGAAAGCAGGGTGGCCGGCGCTTCATCCCGTTCCTTGGCCACGCGCTCAATCCTGAGCTTCAGTTCCGTCGGCAACTCCAGATTCGAAGTTCTGCTCATCGCTGAACCTCCCAATCCTTGCTCATTCCTTCAATGGCCTCAATTTCCTGATCCGGTTCCGCCATGAACCTATCATAACTCCGCCCTGTCAATGTGGCACCGCTCAAGATGGTGTTCTGCTCCTGTATTGCTCAAGCAGCACCTAGGGGATTTGCATGCGTGAGGTGATCTTTTGCCACTTGCCTTCATGCAGCGTGATGTCAGCAATCCTCACACCTGGCACACCGACACCCGCAGAAGGTTCCCTACCGGGGTCCTTACGGCGATGATTATAGTCATCAAGCTCTTTCCGCCATGCTTCATAGACCTCATTTGGGTCATGACAGCGCCGCAACGGCTTGGCGCAAGGGCCGGACGGGCGCCGGAGCCAGCAACTTCTCGATTGCGACCTGCACGTCTTTAAAAGTTTCGAAAGGATGGCAGGCGATGCCGCTCTCCCGGCAGTGGGCCAGCAAGTGCCGTTTGGCAAAGACCACGTCGGCAACCTCCACGGCGAAACGGTCCGACATGCCATCGCCCACAAAGATTCGCAAACAAGTTTGCACCACTGCGAAAATGCCGGTCGACGCCGGCGCCCTTCAGGACGCGTCGAATCACGTAATCGAATCCGTCGCTGAGGATGTAAAGCGGCAGCCGCTGCTTGCGCGCGAATTTGCAGAAGGTGGTGAAATCCGGGTCGAGGGTGACGGCATCAATGACCGCGTGGAGTTCCTCCGCCGGTGCGTCTACTAAGGCGATCTGCCGTTCCAGGCACTCGCGCGAGCCGATCAGCCCCAGCATCCACTCCCGCTCGATTTCGCGCCAGGAGGGATGCGCAAGCTGCGCCAGAATCTGGTCGGTCACGTCAACCTGCGTGATGGTCCCGTCAAAATCACAGAAAACAACGGGGCCCTTCGAATCCTCACCGGGCTGTGAATGGCTACTCATAATTTAAAAATGCATCCTTTCAAACTGCTCAATTATGAATTCTGAATTATGAATTATGAAAAAGGCAACCCACCGTACAACATGCGGTTAGGGGTCCCCCCTTCATGATTCAAAATTCATCCTTCAGACTTCATCCTTCACCTTTCATAATTCATAATTCAGAATTCATCATTCATGCCGCGCGCTCATCCACCAGCCGTCTTCGCTTCCTTCCCTGCTCGATGCTGCCGGGAGGGAGAAAACGGAAATTGAGTTGGTACATGCCGCAGGCGTGATTGGCCCAGACATCGGGATAACGGGCCTTCAGGTTCGCTTGAATCGCGGCCTCGACGGCGGAAGGGCTGATGCCGTTGGTGAGCTCCAAGCGGAATTCCAATACGTCGTGCAAGCCTTCCTGGCGGACGGCCACCTGCCAGGTCTCGGCAATGCCTGCCACATCGTGCAAGAGGCGCTCAAATATTTCCGGGTACATATTCCCCGCGCCCATCACCACCATTTCGTCGCGGCGGCCGCGGATCCGCTCGATGCGCCGCAGCGGAGCGCCGCACGGGCAAGGCGCGTCAATAAAGCGCGTCACATCGTGAACCCGGTAGCGAATGAAGGGCATGGTGCGGCGTGACAGCGTGGTGGCCACCAACTCGCCGTATCCGTTCTCATCCCGGTCGAGAATCTCGAAATAAATATTGAAATCGTCCAGATGGTAACCGTTTTTGCGCAGGCATTCCATGCCCGCCCCACCCTGCTCGGTGGAGCCATAGGCGAGGACAACCGGGCACTTCCAGACGCTCTCCACGTAGTTGCGATATACGTCGGTCATGCGGTCGCCGGCGGCCAGAATCAGACGCAGGGGAAAAGTGCCTTCTTTCTCCGCAATTTCGCTCAAGCTGACGAGCCAAGTGGGGTCTGCCGCAATGACGTCGTAACCGTAAGGTTCCATGCGGGAGTAGACCTCGCGGGGATGAGGCTTACCCACGGCGGAGCAAAACACTCCCAAGTATTTGCAGGCCAGGAAAGTAACCCAACTGCTGAACCAATACCCCGCATCAAACGTGCAAACCACGCGGGCGCCGGGTCGAACGCCGTTTTCATACAGTCCCGCGGCTTCGTAACGAGCGGCGAAATCCAGCTCCTCGTAGGAAAAGTAAACCCGCTTGGGCCCGCCGGTGGTTCCCGTGGTTTCAAAAACCAGCTCGGGCTCGCGGCACAGAAAATCATCCACGGGCAGCTCCCGCAAGTCCTCGGGGGTCGTGAAGATGTCGCCCAAATCCTCGGGGCGCCGCACGCGCTTCGGGTCAATACCGCGCTCGCGCAATTTGCGCGCAAAGAACTTCTGGCGTACTGCGGCGTAACGCACGACCTGGATAAACGAGTCCGCCTGGATCCTGCGAATCATTGAGGGAGGAACGAGCTTACCCCAGCGCACCAACCCCGGCACGGAATCGCCGATCAACGTACGTTCAAGAAATTTTCGTGCCTGGCTGAGCATGGTTTGTCCGTTGTCAGTGGTCAGTGGCTAGTGGTCCTTTGCCGCCGAGATGGCCCAGGATTCTCTCATGAGCCGGAAATACTCTAAGAGCACAGACGAGACGACGATTGGCCACTAACCACTAACCACTCTCCACTGCTTTCTACATCAAATAGGCCGACTCACCCGACCGCTGGGGAGGTGTGGCAAGCAAATCGATATAGGTAGCCTTCTCCAGCAACGCCACTGCCACCTGGGCAATGGCGTGCGCGGCGTCAGGGCGCGACCATTCGTGGGAGCGGCGCCGGATTTCGCCGAGTTCCTCGGGGGAGGAGAGCAGGCGTGACGCCAGGCGCGGGATGTCGTTCCAAGTCTCCGCTTCCAAGGCCACCCCCCTTTGTTTCAGGTAGCGAACGTGCCGCTCCTCCGGCCCCGGAATTGGATGAGTCAGGATCATTGGCAATCCCGCCGCCAAGGCTTCCGACGTCGTGAGGCCTCCTGGTTTGGTGATCAGGAGATCGGAAACCGCCATCAGTTCCGGGACATTGTCCGTCCAGCCGAACAGGTGCAGATCCATGGCCACCCGCCCTCGCAGCAATTCCAGCCTCCGGCGAAGGTCACGGTCGTGGCCGGCCACCACCAATACCTGCATGGGCGCGTTGCAAAGCTCGAGGCTTGATATCACGCGGTCGAGCGGTGCAGGGCCCATACCGCCCCCCATCACCAAAACCACCGGGCGGCGTGCGTCCAGACCCAGCGCTTGCTTCAATTCATTTTTGTCATAGGGCAAGGCAAATGCAGTGTCCACAGGAATACCGCAAAGAATTACCCGATTGGGCGAGACTCCCCATCCAATCAGTTGCGCCCGCGCCTCCTCGCTGGCCACGCAATAGGCGTCAATCTCCGCTCGAACCCACGGAGGCTCGGTGTGAAAATCGGTCTGCACCGCCAGAATGGGCGCGTTGAACCACCCTTCCCGGCGCCCCATCGCGGCGATTTCCGCCGCTCCAATTTCCGTGACAATCACCAGTTGGGGAGCGTAGTTCTTGATCTGGCGCATTACTTCCCGGCAGCCACGGCGAAAAACCCAATCGGGAGCGGTCGAGCGAAGCCGTTTGCTCTGGCGGTGCTCAAACACCCTTCGCCACAGCCAGGGGGCGTTCCGCAACATCCACCAATACGGGTCCACATACAGCCAGTGGAACCAACGGCGGGCGGAATCAAGCGCGTCCACCACCTTCACTTCCATGAGATCATTACCGTCGTAGAGGGCGCGCTGTACTGCCTCGGAAGCGCGCAGGTGTCCCGAGCCCACCCCGAGGGTCAAAATGCAAACGCGCTTCTGCATCATAAAAAGCTCCAAGTTCGAAATACGTGACCCGATTCCCGTAACCCGTTACTCAAACCGCCGGACCAGCAGCACCGCATTCAGTCCACCGAAGGCAAAGGAATTGGAAATCGCAATGCGCACGGGCTTTTCCCGCGCTTGATTGGGCACATAGTCTAAATCGCACTCCGGATCCGGCTGCGTGTAATTCGCCGTGGGGGGAATGACTCCCCGATCGATGGCTTGAACCGTAGCCGCCATCTCAACGGCCCCGGTGGAACCCATCACGTGCCCGTGCATCGATTTCGTGGAGCTGATCGCCAGCTTTAGGGCGTGATCCCCGAACACTTCTTTGATGACCTGCGTTTCCGTGACATCGTTCACGCGGGTCCCCGTGCCGTGGGCATTGATATAATCCACTTCCTGCGGATTGACCTCGGCCTCCGCCAGCGCCATGCGCACGGCGCGCGCCGGCCCGTCAATCGAGGGCTGGGTAATGTGGCTGGCGTCGGAACTCAGGCCGAAACCCGAAATCTCCCCATAAATCCTGGCCCCGCGCTGCTTGGCATGCTCGAGTTCTTCGAGCAGAAGCATCGCCGCCCCCTCCCCGATCACCAATCCTTCGCGGTCGGCGGAGAAGGGCCGGCAGGCCTTGCTGGGGTCGCCATTGCCGGAGGCCAGAACGCGCACCGATTCCCACGAGCGGATCATCCCGAAAGTAATGGGCGCCTCGCTGCCCCCCGTCAACATCAAGTCGGCCATTCCGTATTTGATCATGTGGAAAGCTTCTCCGATGGCGTGCCCGGAGGAAGAGCAAGCGGTGGCGGTGGTCAGCGACGGCCCCTGCGCGCCAAACTCCATGCAGATTTGTGAGGTGGCCGCGTTGTGCATAATCTTAGGGATGGTAAAAGGATGCAGGCGCGTCGCCTGCTCCGCGAAAAGTTTGAAATACCCGGATTCGAACGTGCTGGCGCCCCCCATGCCGGTGCCCGTTACCACCCCAAACCGCGGCCGCTCCTCATCCCGCAGTTGGATGCCACTGCAATCCATTGCTTCCTTAGCGGCAAGCAAGCCGAACTGACTGAAGCGATCGAGCAAATCGAGGCGCTTGGCGGGGAAATAGTCAAGCGGATCGTAATCGGGGATTTCCGCGGCGATCTGCACACTCAGGCGCGCGGGGTCGAATTGCCGGATGCGGCGTATTGCCGACCGCCCCTGCACCAGGGTGGCAAAAAAACTCTCAGCGTTCTTGCCGGGGGAGGCAAAGACTCCAATCCCGGTAATGACGACTCTCCTCACGATGGGCCCCTTGAATGCCGTGGATTACCTGATGCTGGGGGAAGGTTCGGCTTTGGCCATCGCCACCAGGTCAGAGACGTCTTTGCCTTCCAGCACGCGGGTGAGACTGTCCACTACTTGGCGGACACTCTTCATGTTCTGGGCAACGGTATCGGGGATATCGAGCTTGAACTCCTCTTCCAGGGCGAAAAGGATATTCACGCCGTCCAGCGAATCGATGCCCAGTTCCGCAAAGGTCGAGTCCAGCGTGATCTTGGTCACATCCAGATGTTGCTCCCGTGCGATGATTTCAATTACTTTTGGTGATACATCCATCATTGCTCCTTGTCCTGCCAAGATTGAAGGCCAGCCCTAGACGTAAACTTCCCTACTAAGCGATGCCGCTGAAATCCGGCGCCGCGAGCTCTGCTACCGTCTGCAACAATTCCGTAAGCTGAAAGGGTTTCTCCAGCAAGGCATGTGCGCCCAGCGCCCTTGCCGCTTTTTTTCCCCGCCACTCATGAAGGATGACATCAGGATGATTCCGTATTTGGAGTTCTGCTGGCGTAACTTGCGAAGAAGTTCCAAACCGGATTCCTGCGGCATTTGCAGATCTGCGATAACAATCCGGTATTCGCCATCACGGCTCAGAACCTCGCGCGCAGCCAGTCCATTCGCCACGGCGTGAGGGGCGTAGCCGCTCGCTTCCAAAACCTCACAAAGTAAGTTTCGGCTTTCCTGATCGTCATCGACTACTAAGATTTTATCCATCAAAGAGAAAACACCCGCTATCTGTCATGGCAATGCGAGGGCCAAGGTACGACCGATTCCGTAGCGCATTGAATTCATTAGGTTTTCTTAATGACGCTGGGCGATGGGAGGGAAACTTACACAACTTCTCGTTTCGCGATGTGGCAAAATGCCACACGCCATGAAGCTATTGCCCGAAATCGAAATGTTACATCATCATTGCGCTCCCAAAGATGTAACAGCTCGTTAACTTGTTTTCAATCAGTAATATAAGTCATAGATTGGGTGGGAGTCCCGGGGTCTTGGCCTGATGCAATTTGCCACATCCATTAGATGCGGTAAATGCCTAATTGCATTCATAAACGATATTGTTCATGGCCCTCGGAAGGGCGGGGCTTTACAGGCTTTGGAAAAACTATCCCCGGCGTCCAACCACCCCGGCGCCCAAGGCGCCACCCCTCCTGAATCAGGAGGGGAGTTGTTGAAAACGCTCCCCTCCTCAGATGAGGAGGGGTGGCGCGCCAAGCGCCGGGGTGGTGCTGACAGTGCTAGCGCCAAGCGCCACAGCGTTTTTCCGCAGCCTGTAAAGCCCTTAATTCCGCCCACGTTCTGCGGGTCGTGGGGGTGAGGGGGTCGAATTGGGAGCAGTCAGATTAAGTAACAGTATTGCGGCTACGCGGAGGGGAGGAAGTCCTGAAGAGGGGCAAAAGTATAACCTAGCTGGCGGGCGCCGGCAATGATGCCCGGCAAGGCCAAGACGGTGCGGGAGCGGTCGATTTCGGCGGCCGGACGCGTCTCCCTCCCGTCATGAAGCAAGACGACGGCGCCGGGCTTCAATTCCCGCAATGCGGCTTGGGTGATGCCCCGCACGTCCTCCTTCCAATCGTACCCGGTGGCGGACCAAAGGATCAGGTGCATGCCCCGTTCCAACAACGTTGGTACCAGCCCAAACCAGCGCGCTCCATAGGGCGGGCGAAAGATGTTGGGCCGAAACCCGATGACATTCTCGATGATCGCCTGAGTCCGATCGATCTCCTCGGCGATCCGCCGCCGCGACCGGAAATAAACAAACAAGTGCGAATAGGTGTGATTTCCTACCTCATGCCCCTCGGCCACCATGCGCCGAAGCAGGTCGGGATGCTTTTCCACGTTCTTCCCGCAAACGAAAAATGTGGCGGGGACCTGGTACTCGCGCAGGATATCGAGCACCTGTCCGGTAAACTGCTCCGTCGGCCCATCATCGAAAGTCAAGCATATGCGCTTGCCTTCCTGCGGGCCCCGAGTCAGAACCGGGCGAAAGAAAGTGGAAGAGGGCTCCGAGCAGGCCCACCAGAACCACAGGCCAAACGCCAGGCCTGCTGCGGCAATGACGAGCATTGCGGTCAAGAGCATGTTTGCACCCATGAGGTTAAAGCTGGCGTCCTATTACAAATAAGCCTGATTATTTATGGCCCCCGGAAGGGCGGGGTTTTACAGGCTGCGGCAAAGCGCCCCACCGCGGACAACCACCCCGGCGCTAGGCACGCCACCCCTCCTGAACCAGGAGGGGAGTTGTATAAAACGCTCCCCTCCTCAGATGAGGAGGGGTGGCGCGCCCAGCGCCGGGGTGGTGCTGACCAGCAGATTAAGAAGAGGAGTAGCGCGGACCTGTTTTGTAGGTCCGCGGCTCGTCCCCACTTGACGAGGAAAATCCGCGGACCGGCAAAACTGGTCCGCGCTACACTTGCTCAAAGAATTCGCAGAAAGTTCAGCCCGGTCTCGAGCGCCAGCATGGGGCTGTTGGTGAAGGCGCTCACTTCATAGGGACAGCCAATCTTACACCCCTTGCAGAAGTCCCACAGGGTCGCTTCCTGGGAGAGGATATTTTTCGCCACGTCCGACGCGAAGATTTCCCGCAAGGGCGCCTGCGACTTGTGCAAGGTTACGAACGCGCAGGGCAAGTGGATGGAGCCGTCGGGCTTCATGGAAACGAGCTTGGAAGGATGCCGACAGGGGAACTTCGGCCCGAACCCGCCCATGCGATAGAAGGCGTAGTAGTGAGTATAAAAGCGGACGTTCTCCGGGTATGACATGCGGAGTTCGCGCAAGAACATTTCCACCGTATCGAGATCCTTGCCGTGCAATTCCGAGTCGGGCAGCAGTTCCCCATCGCGCATGACGTTGTGGACCGCCTCCGGGTGCATCACGAGCTTGCGCTGCTTGCAGAACTCCGCCAATTCCGGAAGGTCGTAGAGGTTTTCGATGTTCACCGCGGCGTTGATCTGCGTGGTGAAGGGCCGGCGTTTGGCGAGCACATAGTCGAGGTTCTCGACGATCCGCGACAGGCCGTCCACGCCGCGCCGCTTGGCAAACCGCTGCACGTTGAGGGAGTCGATGGAAACTTCCAGCATATCCAGCCGCACTACGCCCTCCGCGTATTTCTTGATCAGCAGACCGTTGGTGGGCATGGACGTCCACATGCCTTTGTCGGCGGCGTAGGCGATGTAGTCGCTGGTGCTCGGGTTCAGGAGCGGTTCGCCGCCGGAAAAGCTGAGGGCGAAAATTCCCATCTCGCAGAACTCGTCGATGCGCTTGAAGATGCGGTCGCGGGTGCCGCGGGTCTGAAGGTCATTGAACTTGCCCTCTTCCCCAAAGATGCAATACTCACAAAACATATTGCACATCAGGGTGGTTTCAAACATCACCATGTAGGGCAGCTTGAAGCCTGACCACAGATGCTTCGCGGCCGATTTGACAATGTGAGAATACTTCATTACATCCACGCCCTTTAAGCGGTGCGTATGCCCCGCCACCAGTTTCGGCGCGCCCTCGCCCCGAGTCGGCACGCGACCTTCGATGCCCTGCATTCATGCTGGCGCGAAAGCCCTCTCTCCAGAATAGACGATTTCGCGGCTTCCTGCCCGACTTTCTGCCTAGGGTCAGAATTTGGAGGGGCGAATAGCGCACGGGAGCAGCGATTTCGGCGGGGCAAAAGAGGCCGCGGAAAAAGCCTCCAATGCTGTCATCTTGAGCCCGTTCGCTGTCATTCTGAGCGCAGCGAAGAATCTCGCTCTGCCCGCTCAGGGTAAACTCCGCGAAGGATCTCGCTCTGAGTGTTCTCAAGGCTTTGCGAGATTCTTCCTTCGCGATGCTCAGGACCGCCTGCGGCTCTCCAGAAAGTTCACCCAAGTTATTGATTCTGCGTAGAGGCGAAGTGAGCCTTCCGGCACTATGGACCCGCCGACTTGCGGGCTGGCACTCTGCAGAAACTCGACGCGTGAGTCCTTTCGATACATCATCGCTCAAGCTGTCATTCTGAGCCCGCCTTTGGGGCGAAGAACCCCCGTAGTTTACCCGGTTCATGAAGCCCAGCAGACTGCCGGGGTCCTTCGCTGCTGCTCAGGATGACAGGTTGGGTGATGGGTTCTGCCAGTCAAGCTTCTGCCGATCAAGCATGGGCAGCCCCAAGGCGCTGTCGATGCTCAGAATGACAGTGCCGATGAGTTTCTCTGCAGCCTGTAAAGCCCCGCCTTTCCGGTAGCCCAATGCAAGGGTGGTGAGAAATACGGGTTAGGCCCCTGTGCGTGCGACCGGGCGCAGGATGAGAGCATTAATGCGTTTTTCCGCAGTCTGCAAAGGCTTTCTGCCTCCAGACTTCCGCCTGTCCCGGCTCGTAGAGACTGGCAAAAAAGTGCCAACTGCCTACATCCTACGGCCTTTCCCCTCCGGTAATGAATTCGAAGAACGCTACCGAGAGTGGCCGTCAAGGTGCTACCTAATATATGGGTAAGGGTATAGGGGTGAATTCGCCCGCTGTGGGCACGAAGATCGTGGCCCAGCCAATAACAGCAATGACGAGAGGCAAGCAAAATCCGAACGCGGAAAGCGCAGGCTGCTCCACGACGGGAGCTACGCTGATGGCTGAAGTGATAAATCAAACCGCGAAAACGGTATCGAGTGCCAATTTGTCCATGAAAAGCAGGCCGGGAACTCGAACCCCAAAAAATGCCAAAATGAAGGTCGATCCCGAGGACTTATTGAAAGCAAAGGGGCATAAAGTGACAAAAAGTGTCATAGCCGATGAGTTTATGAAAACGAACGACTTAACGGAAATGCCGATGAGTTATTGAAAATGCAAGAGATAACACGACTTGAGGACTCCGAAATCGCGAAAAACCCTCCCAATCCCCTGCCAAGCCGATAACTTACAGAAAATAAATAACTTGTTTGTGCGAGAAAGTGGCGAAACTTGCGCCATGCCGATAAGTTGATGGAAAGGCTGTAGATAGATGCAATGGCGGGTTAGAGTCCCGGCACCCTCGGATTGTGTAGGAGTCAGACGCCCCCCGCAAAGCGGGTGGCTTGATGAGTAGGGTCGCCTCGAAGGCGGTCCCCCGAAACGGTCAATGTGCTTCCATGCCGGCCGCCTTCGAAACCCCGAAGGGGTTGACATTGAATAGCCGTGGGCAAGGGCACGTCTTTTGTGCCCGCCGCCCACGGATCGCGTCTTAAACCATCTTTCCGACCCCGGAGGGGTCGAACAGTTCGGCCCCTTCAGAGCCGGAATGATTTGTTAATGTACCGTGACCGTAGGTTTCACCTACGGCTACTCACGGTGTTCCCCTTGCAGGGAACCGGGCAACGGTCAAACCTCTTCGAGTCGCACTTGTCAAACCAGTGGCTTACCTTAGAGTTAAAGCTCCGATCCTCGGGGTAGATCTCATTTGTCCTCGGCTCGCCACGGAAGATGTGGATGCTCTGGGTAATTCCCCTCCTGATTCAGGAGGGGTGGCGGGCCGGGCGCCGGGGTGGTTATTTCCTGGAGCCAAAAACACGAAGTCGAAATCAGCCCCACACCCTGCCCCCTCCTCACCTGAGGAGGGGAGCATTTTCCTAACGGCTCCATCGAGCTTGGCTTTTCAGGCGAGTAGCGCGGACCTGTTCTGTAGGTCCGCGGCCCTTGGGTGCGACCGGTGAAAAGAGCTGCAGACCTTGAGAAACAGGTCTGCGCTACTCCCTCATCCCCGACTCCGAGACCCGAATCCCGGGGCTTTCACACCAGCAACTTGTATTTCTCCGCCTTGCGGTACAGCGTGCGGCGGTCAATCCCCAAGATTTCCGAAGTCTTCACCTTGTTGCCGCCGGTCACCTTCAGAACGTGCGCCAGGTAGCGCCGCTCCACCTCTTCCAGCGACGGCAACTCCGCGTAGAAATCCTCCAGCCGCTCGACCTCACGGGTCTCGGTACGCACCTTGTCGGGCAGGTCCTCCGGCACAATCACGCCCGTGCGGTTGAGGGCGACGGCGGATTCAAGCGCGTTTTCAAGCTCCCGCACGTTTCCCGGCCACGAGTAAGCCGACCTCATCAGCACGGAGAGCGCCTGCGGCGAGATGGAAAGAGGGTGCTCGCGTTCACGGCCCATCTTCTTCAGAAAGTGCTCGACCAGCAAGGGAATGTCATCCAGGCGCTCGCTCAGCGGCGGGAGGTCAATCTCGATGACGCGCAAGCGGTAGTAAAGGTCCTTGCGGAACTTCCGGTCCTCGACCCATTCCGCGAGGTTGCGGTTGCTGGCGGCGATGATGCGCACATCCACTTTGACCACTTCATTGCTGCCGATCCGCCTCACTTCCTGTTCTTCCAGGGTCCGCAGCACTTTGACCTGGAGCCCCGGGCTCATCTCGCTGACTTCGTCCAGAAAGACCGTTCCGCCGCTGGCTTCCTCAAAAATTCCGCGCTTGTTTTCCGTAGCGCCGGTAAAGGAGCCGCGCACGTGCCCGAAAAGTTCGGTCTCGAGCAGAGTTTCGGTGAAGGCGCCGCAATTCACCGCGTAAAACCGCTGCTCGGCCCGCGGGCCGTTGTAATGAATCGCCTTCGCCACCAATTCTTTTCCGGTGCCGCTGGCGCCGTAAATCAGGACGGTGGAACGGGAGTCCGCCACCATGGCGATTTTCTTGTATATTTCGAGCATCTTGGGGGAGTTGCCCACCAGGCTGGTGGGTTGCACCTGAGTGACCAGTTGCCGCTTTAGGTAGCGATTTTCCCGCAACAGTTTGCGATTCCCCAGCGCGCGCTGAACCTGCAAAAGGACTTCGTCAATCTTAAAGGGTTTCGAGATGTAATCGAAGGCGCCGGCCTTCACCGCTTCGATGGCGGTTTCCATGGAGCCAAAGGCCGTAATCAGGATAACCTCCGACTCCGGCTGAAGCGCTTTGTACGTGCGCAGGACGTCCAAGCCATTGAGGCTCGTCCCCAGTCGCATGTCGCTGATAATCACATCGAAGATTTCCCGCTGGCCGATTTCCGTGGCTTCTTCGCCGCTGCCGGAGGTGTTGACGCGATAGCCCTCTTCACTCAGGACTTCCCGCAGCAACTCACGCGTGTCCTCATCGTCGTCAACCACCAGAATGTTTACGGCGTTTTCGGTTTCCATGGTCATAGGGCAGTGACGAGTGAAGAGTGAAGAGTGACGAGCCCACAAAGACCGGAATGCGAAGATCGAAACTCGAAAACCGCGGCGAGTTTCGAATTTCGAGTTTCCATTTTCGTCTTTCCGTTGCTCGTCATTTGTCGCTCGTCACGGAAGTTAGCGCCGGTGCTTCCACCTTCTCCCGGCAATCCAGCGGCAGATGGATGGTAAACGTGGTTCCGTGGCCCGGCTCGCTTTCCGCGTGAATGGTCCCGGCGTGCTGGCGAACAATCTGGTCACAGATGGCCAGCCCTAACCCCGCGCCTGTCCCGATTTGTTTGGTGGTAAACATGGGATCGAAAATGTGCGCCAGGGTTTCATGCGCCATGCCCGTGCCCGTATCGGCGATGACTAATTCCACTTTCCGCGGCCCCTCCGGCGCGGGCGCCCGCAGCTTGAGGCGAAGTTCGCCTCCGCGCGGCATGGCATCGGTGCTGTTATTAATCAAGTTCAGGAACACCTGGTGCAGGTAACCGGAATCGCCATAAATTTTCGGGCAGTCTTTGGGCAAGTTCATTTGCACGCGGATTTTTTTCATCTCCAAAACAGGCGACGCCAGAAGAACGGCATCTTCCAGCACGTGCCCCAGGTCCAACGGCTCCAGCCGCAGTTCGAATTTGCGCGTCCAGGAGAGCAATTGCCGCACCGTTCGAACAATGTTTTCCACCTGCTTTTCGATAACGAGCAGGCGCCGGGCGGTGGCCTCATCATTGCTCTTGCGCCGCGCCAGCAACTGCACGTGCCCGGAAATAGAATTGAGGGGCGTGCCGATTTCGTGTGCCAGGCTGGCGGCAAGCTGCCCCGCCACGGCCAGGCGCTCCGAGCGCGCCAGGTTTTTCTGCGTCTCGAAGAGTTCCTTGTTGATGCCCCGCAATTCCTCATTCCGGCGCGCCAATTCGCCGGTGGCTTCCTCCACTTTACGGCCCAGTTCATTGCTGAAATTCTCGATGCGCCGCAGCATGCGGTTCAGGTGGGCGGCCAGGAGTCCAATCTCATCCCAGCTCTGCAAGCGCGCGCGCACGTCCAGTTGCCCGTGCTCCGCCGACTCCATCACGCGAATCATTTCCTTTACCGGGCGCCGCACCGCGCGCAGGAAGAAAAGGTGGATCACCAGGACCACGGCGATCAAGCTGGCGACCATCAACAAGAGGTTTCTCAGGACAAGGTCCCAGGTCACGGCGTTGAGCCTGGACCGGGAAACGGTGAGAATCAGGCAGCCAATGGGGTCTCCATGGGGGGATTTGATGGTCGTGCTGATAATCCAGAATTCGCGGTTTTCAGGTTCAACGCTCTCTTGGACATCGTTGCGCCGGTAATACTCATTGTAGGTTTCGATGTTCCGAATGTGATCGAGTTCCAGATGCTGGCCGACGGTGTTGGTCGTCGCCACCAGTCGAGGGTCCCGTTCGTGGGAGTAAACATCGGCCTGGATAATCCCAGGTGTTTCCCGCAGAAGCTGGCGCAGAGCCTGGAGGAGAACATCCGGCCTTCCCAACGTGTCGGGGGCAGCCAATTGGAGTGCGGTGAGGCGCGCCTGGGCCAGCGCCTTGTTGTAAAGCTCCGCCTCCACGGGGTCCTGCGTCAGGTAGGTTGCGATGACCGTTGACACTCCGAGAACCACCATGACGGTCGCGGCAATAATGACGATAATCTTGACCTGCAAACTCAGGCGGTCAAACATCCCATGCACCCCGAGCAACTTTCAAACTATCACTGCCCATCCCAGAAGGCAACACACCCCGCGCGGCCAGGAGGCTGCCGCCGGGAGTTCAAGGGGGTGCATCAGGAGCAGGGCACGGAGGTCCGGCGCAATGAATTCCACAGGAATACCTTGCATAGTTTCCCTATCTCCCGCAATATTCAAAATCCGGGCTGATGCTCGGGGCGCCCGTCCCAATTGAAGGTCGAGCCACGGTTCGGCGGAGAGTTTTACGGCGAATTCCGCACGGGTCATTATTTCCAGGCGCGCCATGAAGAGAATTGCGATTTGGTCGAATCCCCTCACCAAACTCGGCTGATCCGGTTAGAACCGCTTCTGTATCTCCTGGCGATCGGCTGTCTCTACCTCGATGCCTTTATCTTTCCCCACACCCCGGTCTACCAGGGGGATACCGCGCCCATCTATTTGTTGGAAGCCACAAAAATGCTCGAGGGCCAGGTCATCTATCGCGACTTTTTCCAGTTTACTCTCCCGGGTACGCAGGTGTTTTACCTCCTGCTTTTCAAATTGTTTGGTGTGCGCGCGTGGATTCCCAGTGCCGTGTGGGTCGTACTGGGGACCGGCTTAGCGTGGACGTGCGTGGTGATTTCGAAACAACTTCTGAGCGGTGCGTCAGTATATTTGCCCAGCCTGCTTTTTCTGGGCTTCGCGTTTGTCACGGAGCCTGACCCCACCCACCATTGGTTCAGCACTTTGGCCTGCCTGGCGGCCATTGCCGTATTGATGCCGGAGAGAAGCCCGTCCCGATTGGCGGCGGCCGGGGCGCTTTGCAGCCTTGCCACCGTGTTTACTCAGTCCCGCGGGATCGTGGCCATTGCCGGGTTCGCCGCTTTCTTGCTTTGGGAGTGGAGCGCCAAAAAGCGCGATTGGGGTTGGCTGGTCAAGGCCGGATTGTGTCTGGTCATTCCGTTTCTCGCCATGACCTTGTCCGTGTTGGCATACCTGGCATGGAAAGTTGGCCCCGGCCTCTTCATTAACTGCACGGTGATTTTCTTGATGAAGTATTGGTCCAAATGGTTTTGGGGAACCCTGTACGTCTACGGCGCCGACTTGCCGATCTTGCCTCTTTGGCTGGAGGCGCCGGCCCTGCTGCTTTGGATCTTCATGCACCTCTTGCTGCCCTTCGTCTACATCTTATTTTACGTTCATTATCGCCGCCACGCGATCGCTCGCCCGGAAGAACACTGGGACCGCGCCATGCTGCTTTGCATCGTCGGATTTTTCTTGTTCCTGGGTATCGCTTCTTCCCCGATATGGTTCAGATTGATTTCGGTCGCGCCGCCTGCCTTGATCCTCTATGTCTGGTTGATCAAGTCCCCGGCCGGGTTTCCACGCACACTCACGCGCTTGGCCTGGGCTTGCGGACTGCTCGCTTTGGTAAGCCAATCGGTTATCGTGCAGGCCGGGTGGAAGGGTTATCTCAAGTCGCCTACGGGCCGCGCGGCTCTTCTCGATCCCGACCACTACGAAAAATATCGCTGGGTCCTCGCGCACACCCACCCCGGCGATTTCTATTTCCAAGCAGACGATTGTGATGAGTATTTTTTGCTCGGTTTGCGAGACCCGGCCGCAGTATCCTTTATTACGGACAGTAGCTATACCCGGCCCGAGCAAATGCAGAATGTGGTTGACGTGCTGGAGAAACATCGCGTGCGATTTGTGATGTGGTCCGCCTGGCTCGATGTTCCCCGTAGCCCCGGCGCAGAGGGGAGGGCTGATCCCGTCCGCGCTTATTTGCGCGCTCATTACCATCCCGTGGAAGCCTTCAATGACCAATATGCCGAAGCCTGGGAACGCAACCCATAAGCGGCCGCAAACACCTGCCACTGCTTCGAGCATTTTCGCAGTAAACTATTCCCTCTAATCCGCCAGCCCGGAGGCCCAGATGGAAAATCGCGAAATCGCCGCCGTCTTCGAAGAAATCTCCAACCTCATGAAGATTCTCCAGGATGATGCCAAGTGGACCTTCAAGGCTGCCGCCTACGACCGTGCCAAGCGCTCCATTGAGGGCTTTCCCGAACGCCTGGAAGATATCGCGCGCGACCCCAACCGCAAACTCACCGACATTCCCGGGATCGGCGCAGACCTGGCCAAAAAGATTGACGAACTCGTCGAGACCGGCAAGTCGAGCTATCACCAGGAGCAGCTCGCGAAAATCCCCCACAGCCTGCTCGACCTGCTGCAGCTTCAAACCGTCGGCCCTCAGAAAGTGCGCCTGTTTTACCAGCAAGCAAACATTCACAGCGTAGACGAATTGGAGGCCGCCGCCAAAGAGGGCCGCCTGCGCGGCTTGCCGGGAATGAGCGAGAAGTCCGAGGAGAATATCCTGAAAGCGATTGAGGTCTTTCGCCGAGCGGCCGGCCGCTTCCGTTTGGACACGGCGTACGAGACCGCGGAAGTGCTTACCGCATGGTTGCGCGATTCCAAAACCGTCGAGGAGGTAACTCCCGCCGGTTCCCTGCGCCGCGGGCGCGAGACGGTTGGCGACCTCGACTTGCTGGTGGCCGGCCGTGACCCCGTCAGCATCGCCGACCACTTCGTAAAATTTCCCGGCATCGCGGCGATTCTGGCCAAAGGCGAAGACAAGGTCAGCGTAAAGCTCAAGAACGATCTGCAAGTTGACGTGCGCATGATCGCGCGCTCCGCCTACGGCGCCGCGCTGCACTACTTTACGGGCTCGAAGGAACATAACGTTGCTCTGCGCGACCGCGCCAAGCGCCAGGGGTTGAAGCTAAGCGAATACGGCCTTTTCGATGGCGAAAAAGTTCTGGCCAGCCGCACGGAAGAGGAGATTTTCGCCAAGTTCGGCCTCCCTTGGATTCCTCCGGAACTGCGGGAAAACCTGGGCGAAATCGAGGCGGCGGAAAAAGATGAGTTGCCCAAGCTCATCGAACTGGGCGACATGCGCGGCGATTTGCAAATGCACACCACCGCGTCCGACGGCCACGCCAGCATCGAAGGGATGGCCGCCGCCGCCAAAGAGCTCGGCTATCAGTACATCCTCATCACCGACCACTCGAAAGCCGTCACCGTCGCCAACGGCCTGGATGAGAAGCGCGCCGCCGAGCACATTCGCCGCATTCACGCCGCGCGCAAGAAGGTGAAGGGTATCGAAATCTGGGCGGGTTCGGAAGTGGACATCCTCGGCGATGGCAGCCTGGATTATCCCGACGAACTCCT
This sequence comes from Terriglobia bacterium, assembly GCA_049519635.1. Lineage (GTDB taxonomy): Bacteria > Acidobacteriota > Terriglobia > UBA7540 > UBA7540 > Bog-366. The sequence goes on from JBEKQO010000038.1 coordinate 52,393, forward strand.
GAAGCAATTTGACATCGTGCTGGCCAGCGTCCATTCACGGATGACCATGCCGGCGGAAGAAATGACCACGCGTCTGCTGCGCGCTCTGGAGAATCCTTACGTGCGCATCCTCGGCCACCCCACCGGCCGCCTGATTCTGCGGCGCGATCCTTTCCTCTTCGACCTGGAAAAGGTCTTTGCCGCCGCCAAGAAATTCGGCGTCATCCTGGAACTCAACGGCAACCCCGAACGGCTGGACCTGTGCGACCGCCATGTGAAGCTGGCGCGCGAGCGCGGCATGAAGATCATCATTTCCACCGATGCACATGACCCCGAGCATTTCAAGCTGATGCGCTATGGCGTCATTACTGCGCGCCGCGGCTGGATGGAAAAATCGGGCGTGCTGAATACGCTCCCTCCGGAAAAACTTCTCGCCAGCCTACGCCCTCTGCCTCGCTAGCCCGGACTTCTCGCCCCGTTTGGACACTGGCGGAAGGTCGGGGCTTCCGCCCCGTCGTTAGAAGGCCTTCGTGATTATTACCGGCCCTGGGCTCCGCACAACCTGTAAAGCCGGGACGGGGGCCGCCCCGTCCTTCCAGAAGTGTGGTCACAAATCCGCGCTAGACATCGCGCCTGATCTCATCCCCGCCAACGGATTCGGGATAATCTGCTAAACTTAATTTGTATCGATTCCTATGACTCATAACCTCCCACTTCCCACGGCGATAATCTTCGACATGGACGGGGTGCTGGTGGACAGCAACCCTTTCCATCTTCGTAAGTGGATGGATCTCCTCCAAGCGCATGGCATTCCCTTCAATGAGCAGGAACTACCCAAGATCATCATGGGGCCGTGCAATGATTGGATTTTTCGCCGCTATTTGGGCGAAGACCTCACGCGCGAGCAGCTTGACGAGCTCGGCGAAGAGTTGGAGATAAACTTCCGCCGGGAGATCGGCCCCCACGCGCGCGCGTTTCCTGGGGTGCGGCGTTTTATCGAGGAATGCCACGAGCAGGGAATCGCCATGGCCGTGGCCTCCGCCGCCATCGCCAAGAACGTGAACTTCCTCATCTCCGCCCTGGGGCTCCGGGATTACTTCCGCGCGTTGTTGACGGCCAACGAAATCACCCACCCCAAGCCGGACCCTGAGATCTATCTGAAGGCAGCCGATAAGCTGGGAGTAAGCCCCGCCGCCTGCGTAGTCTTCGAGGATTCATTCGTCGGCATCCAAGCCGCCAAGCGCGCAGGGATGAAATGCGTCGCCCTTGCCTCCACCTTCACAGCGGAAGATCTCCGTCGCGAGACACACGCCGACCTGATTGTCCCCAGCTTCGAAGCGGTTTCCATCCAGACCCTGCACCCTCTCTTCCATGGCGCGGGACGAATATAGAGTGGGAGCCGCCCTTCCGGCAGTACCCCCAATGTGTCCCAGCGCGGTGAGAATCCCGGGCTAAATCGGCGCCACCTTTGACCCCTTCACCAGAAATCGTACACAGGACTACCACAAAGCCATTTTGTGCGAGAAAATAGCCGCTATGCGGGGAAGAATCCCAGGGCGGAAGTACATCTCGGGATTCGTCGCGCGGGCCGCTGCCTCGGCGATGCTTCCGGTACTGCTGTTACTGGCCCTGGCGCTGCCGATGGTGGCGGCAGTGGCTGCGCCGCCCCCGGCCCAACAGCCGGTGGACGGCCAGGACCGCGTGGGACTGCGCGTGGCGGTGGTGGATGAGAACGGCGCGGCGGTTCCTTCGGCACGCATCAAGCTAACTCCCCAGCAGGGGACGGCCGTGCCGGGTGAAACTGATTACGCCGGCCGCAAGGAATTCTCCGGCCTCCTGCCGGGCGCCTACTCTCTGCACGTCGAAAAAGAGGGGTTCTTCGCCGTCACGCAGCCGGATATCCCGGTGGGAGAAGTGGCCAGCGCCGAGGTGACGCTAAACCACATTCGGGAATTTTCCGAGCAAGTTAACGTGGTCTATTCACCCCCCGCCATCGATCCCGCCAAAGCCCAGGCGAGTGATACGCTGAGCAGCCAGGATATCATCGACCTGCCCTTCCCCGTGACCCGCGATATTCGCTATGCGCTGCCGCTGTTGCCCGGAGTGCTTCAGGACTCCACGGGGCAGCTTCATGTGGACGGCGCGAGCACGCGGCAGGTGTACGACCAGATTGACGGCTTCAATGTTTCCGATCCCGCCACCGGCCAGTTCCTGACGCGCGTCAGCGTGGATGCGCTGCGGTCCGCGGACGTGGCCAGCAGCCGCTATTCCACGGAGTTTGGCAAAGGTTCGGGTGGCGTCATCAGCCTGCGCACGGGCATGGGCGACGACCACTGGCGCGTGACGGGCACCGATTTCATTCCCGGCTTGGAGGACCGGAAGGGCATCAACGTGAATAACTGGACGCCGCGCGGCTTGGCGTCAGGTCCCATCCACAACGGCAAGGCTTGGTTCATGGACGCGCTCGAGGGTGAGTATGATGAAACTATTTATACCGAGCTCCCCGCCGGCGCCGACCGTTACAGCATTTGGCGCGGGAGCAACCTTTCCAAAGTGCAGATGAACCTGGCGCAAAATAACAATCTTACCGTAAGTCTCCTGGCGAATTCCCTGTATTCCCCGCATGCGGGGCTGGGCCCGCTCGATCCGATCTCCACTACGCAGCGGTACTCCACGAATGCCCTTATGTTCAGCGTCAAGGATCAGCACCTTTTCCATAACGGCACGCTGCTGGAGGCGGGCGTGGCCACCAGCAGCTTTTACAGCAGTTACGTGCCCATGGGAACCCAAACCTACGTTGTCACTCCCAACGGAACCAGCGGCAATTATTACGCCACCAATCATGGCCAGGGCGAGCGCACTCAGGGAATCGCCAATTTATTTTTGCCGCCCTGGCACGCCTTCGGAAAGCATGAAGTCAAGCTGGGCACAGATATCGACCGCCTCGATGATCATCAGGAATTCAACCGGCAGCCTTACCTGGTCGAACGCAACAACGGCACCCTCTCGCGCCGCGTCAGCTTTATCAATGCCCCGCCGTTTACACGTTACGAGGTGGAGGAGAGCGGCTATGTGCAAGATCGCTGGTCGGTAACCCCAAGGTGGCTGCTGGAGCCAGGCGTGCGCTTCGATGCCGATGATATTGTCCGCGGTGTCGCGGCTTCACCGCGCCTCGCTTCCACCTTCCTGGTAACGCACAATGGCGACAGCAAGATCTCCGCGGGGATCGGTGTCTATCGCGATCCGAGCAACCTGGATATGCTTACGAGCTCGCTCACGGGAACGCGGACGGATTCCTTTTACGACGCCAACGGGCTGAATCTGCTCCAGCCACCCGTGCTCAGCACCTTCACCATCAACCCGGACCAGTTGCGCTTCTCCTTTGTCACTAACGCGAGCGTCGCATTCGAGCAGAGACTGCCGCGGACCACTTACCTGCGCATCCAGCTTCTGGACCGGCGCGCCCGCAATATCTGGACCTTCGTCAATCCCGGCGCCTCCACTTTACCCGACGGCCCTTTTACCGGAGAGTTCACCCTGACCAACAACCGCCGCGACCACTACGACTCCGCGGAGCTGACCTTGCGGCACGTTTTCAAGCAGAATCACGTGGTGTTCGCATCTTACACGCGGTCGCGCGCGCTTTCCAACGCCGACTTCGGATACAACCTTGATAACGTGCTTTTCAGCCCGCAGGCGGGCGGACCTTTGGCGTGGGATGCGCCCAATCGTTTCCTTTCGTGGGGCTGGCTTCCGCTCACGCACAAGATTGACGCCGCTTACTCTTTCGACTGGCGCACCGGCTTTCCGTTTACCTTGCAGAATGATTCGCAGGAGGTGGTAGGCGCGTCCAATGCGGAGCGCTTCCCCAACTTCTTCTCCCTCGACGTCAGCCTGGAGCGGCGGTTCACCTTGCTGGGATTCCAATGGGCGCTGCGGGGCGGCGTGAACAACATCACCAAGCGCGGCAATTATTCCTTTGTTAATTCCAACATCAACTCGCCTGACTTCCTCGCCTTCTCGGGAGCACAAGGACGCTCCTTCATCGCCCGTGTGCGGCTGCTGGGAAGGAAGTAGCCGCCACCACCTAAGCCGGATTTCCCAGTACGGGTTTGGAAGGCGCGGCTTCACAGATTGCGGATAAACGCTTCCCCGCGGACAGCCACCCCGGCGCCCAAGGCGCCACCCCTCCTGAGTCAGGAGGGGAGTTGTTCAAAACGCTCCCCTCCTCAGATGAGGAGGGGTGGCGCGCCGAGCGCCGGGGTGGTGCTGATAAGGGGATAAAGGGGTACCATTGATAATGGCAGCGTCAACGCGTTTTTCCGCAGCCGGTAAAGCCCCGTCCTACCGGCCGCCCATCCAAGCGCGGTGAGAGACGCGGGCTAACCCCAATGCTGTTCAGTCAGGCTCACCGCTCCCAATTCGATCCCCTCACCCCCACAACCTGCCAAGCGTGGGGCCAACCCAAATGGTGTGACTACCGCACGGGGGGAGCACGGGCGAATTGATGGACAAAACTGCGGTGCGCGTGTAGGATACGTTCCAGTTCCTTGCACGCACCGACACGCAAAACAAAGGGGGGTGTTAACCCATGTCTATTCTGATGCTGATATTTGCAGCCTCCAGCGGTCATATTTCTCCATTTATCCCGCTGGCTATGGTGGTGATTGGTATAATTCTTTTCATCGTCGGCTTCCTGAAGTATCGCGAGTACCGGATCCTGGCGGATACCCCTCAGATTCCCATCCGTAGCGTGTCCATGGGACTGTCCCACGTTGCCGGGACGAGCACCGGCGGCCAGCCGTTAACCAGCCCGCTAACGCAAGTCCCTTGCTATTACTATGAGGTGAAAGTGGAAAAGAAGGTTAAAAAGGACAACCAGGAAACGTGGGAAACGACGCACACGGAGAGGGCGGAAGTTCCCTTCTACATTCAGGACGAAACCGGAACGATTCTGGTGAATCCGGAAAGGGCCGAGTACAACCTGCCGCAGGCCTTCTGGGGTGAACTTCGGCCGCCCGCTTTGCTGTCCTTCGGCCACGCCCCGCGAAAGGTCGACCCATCGCTCGGCGTTCCGGCTCCCACCGACGAGCATCTGCGGGGCTATTTGAACGGCCAGTTCAGCCAGGCGCGGTCAGCGCTCCAGGCCTCCAACGTTCCCGGAGCAAAGGTAATGGACAATGGGCTGGCGATCGCCCAGAAGATGCAAATGCTCGGGGTCTCGATCGGCGCGGACGGTATCAGCATGGATTTTGGAAACCATGCATACCGCTTCACAGAATTTTGCCTGCCCGCCGGCCGCCCCACCCATGTGCTCGGCTCTTGCACCGAAAATCCCAACCCCGCCGATGAGGGCGACCGCAACCTCATCAAAAGAGGCGAGAACGAAAAGACCTTTCTCATCTCGACGAAGTCCGAAGAAAAACTCGAGGGGAGCCTGCGCCTCCAGGCCTTTTTTCTTATCTTCATTGGCGCTGCGCTGATATTGGGCGGCGCCGCAGTGGGCCTCCATTCCGCGCATATGCTTTAAACTAGGTGACAGGTGTCAGGTGCCAGGATAATCCGCCCCTTTCATGGAGTCGTTAGATAAGCGGGTCAGCTATGCCTTTCAGAAACAAAATCGCTCTTCCCTGGTGTGGTTTGACGCTGGGGCTGCAGTTGTTGAATATCCTTGCCTCTAAGACTTACTGAGCAGGTCCGCGCTATCCTTCCGGAAACGCTCTCAAGTGGTTAAGCGATCGCGTGAAATCGCTTTCATTTCGTAGGCGTCGAATGCTTCTACTCGGGCTCGGCCCGCTTGGGCGAAGATGCCAACTCCCAGGCTGTCGCTCCGGGTCGGATAGATCCGGCCGGTCAAGCAGGTTCGGCCATTGGCGAAGACTTCCACCACCGAGCCATCCAGAAAAACTGTGAGACGAAGTGGTTCACCGGGGCCTAACTTGAAAGCGCCACGATAAGTCGCGCCGCCCGCACCCGGGCTCAGGCTGGACCGGCCTGTGGCAAGGACAATATTTTGCGTCGCAGCTTCGTATGAAATCGTCGTTTCTTCCTCCGCGTCCGGAGACCGGCGGACGCTGATGCCCCCCTCTTTCGCCTCACCAAGGTCCATTGCCAACTGGATTTCCAGCGAATTCCCCTGGAGGTGAGGAAGCGGAAGGAAGCCTGAAATTTCCGCCTCCGCGATGCGATAATGGCGGCCGCGCAAGCTGGCTAATTCCGCAACCGGGTCCATACGCAGCGCACCGTCTGAGCCGATGGAAAGGACGCGCGGCAAGGATATTGCCCCGGACCAACCCGCGGAATTCTGAGCCGCCGCCGTTCGCGCCTCCCGAACCCACCCCCACAAAATCCTTCGCCCCTGATGATCCTCAAAACTCTTCGCGGCATAGTACATTTCGGAGCCATCGATCAATCCATGTGACTCCGCCTGGAATTTGCGATCAGCATAAGTGCCCACATAGGAATGGACGCGTCCCTGCGTCGAAACCAGCAGGACATGCTTCTGCCCCAAAAGGAAAAAATCCGGGCATTCCCACATGTCACCGGCGTCCACAGCATCGTATTGGCCCGAGAAGGTAGAATCGCGTCGCCCGAAGGGGGGACCACTACACAGGGGATGGAGGTAATCCCAGTGCAGCATATCTTTAGAGCTATATAGGAGCACCGCCCCTCCTCTGCCCTGGAAGCCGGTGCCCACCGTCATCAGCCAGGAATCAGCTTCCCGCCAGATTGATGGATCGCGAAAACCTGTCACCGCAGGGCCGTCCGGCGGCGAACCGACCACCGGGTTCCCGTCGGCCTTCTTCCAAGTGGCCATATCATCGTCACTGGTGGCGAGACACTGCACTTGGGGAAACACCCCCGTATAGACCAACGTTGGAACACCATCGTTAATGAAAGCGGAACCGGACCAGCACCCATCCTTGTCCGGGCCGCCGGGCGTAGGCGCCAAGGCCATGGGGAGATGTTCCCAGTGCACCATATCCTTGCTGCGCGCATGACCCCAATACTTCGGACCCTGCGGATCGATTGTCGAACTGTACTGATAGAAAAGGTGGTAATACCCTTTCCAAGAAATCGGTCCGTTCGGGTCGTTCACCCAATGGGCTTTGGGCAGAAAGTGATACTGCGGCCTTTGGGGGTCAGCGGCCAGTCGCTTCGGGAGCGGGTCTGCACCTTGACCAGGTTCCCCGTCAAGGTGCCTGCCGCGCGAAAGCAACGCGCTAGCTGCCAGAGTTGATTGAACGATGAAGTTTCGCCGGGTAATCATGGCCGATAATCTACACTATTTGGGCACCATTCTGCGACCGAGCACCTCAACGCCGGTGCGCGGGACTTTGAAATAACTGGGACGGCCTTGCAACGGCGGGGCTAAACAGGCTGCGGAAAAACTTTCCTCGGCGTACGACCACCCCGGCGGCCAAGGCGCCACCCCTCCTGAACCAGGAGGGGAGTTGTTGAAAACGCTCCCCTCCTCAGATGAGGAGGGGTGGCGCGCCGAGCGCCGGGGTGGTGCTGACAGTGCTAGCGCCAAGCGCCACAGGGTTTTTCCGCAGCCTGCTAGACTTTACTATATACAATCGCTCTACTGATTGTGCAAAGCACGTTCGTAGGCCGCGCGGAACTGGCGGCTGTCCGGAGCCAGGTCCGTCGCCTCGCGAAATTGTCTCACGGCCCTGCGCGGCTCCCCCTTTTTCTCCAGCAGTTGACCGAGCCGGAAGTGCGGTTCCGGCAGCCTTGGCCGCAGGCGCGATAGTTCCTGAAACTGGGCAATGGCCCCGTCCAAATCACCCTTGTGATCGAGCGCGTTGCCGAGGTTTGCCATGGCCAATTCTTCGCGGGGATTCAGTTGCAACGCCTGGCGAAACTCCTCGGTCGCCCCGTCCAGGTTGCCCTGGTCCCGCAGCGTGACGCCCAGATTGTTATGGGTCATGTCGTAGTTCGGGTTCAGGCGTATAGCCTCTCGATACTCAGCGGCGGCGCCGGCCCAGTTCTCCTGCAAGCGCAGGGAATTGCCCAGGCTGAAGTGCGCCATGTCGCTTTCCGGATTCAAGCGGATGGCCAAGTGCGCTTCCTGCATCGCTTCGTCCGTTTTCTTCTGCGAGTTGAGGGCGCGGGAGAGCGCGATGTGCAGATAGGAATTTTGCGGGTCGAGCTTAATCGCCGCACGATATTCGGTTTCCGCCTCGGCGTATTGATGATCATGAAGGAGCTCCGCTCCTCGCGCCGCGCGCTGCGCCAACGCCTCGTGCCTCGCCTCCTCCCGGTTGGCATCGGGGGCGGGGACCGTCGGAGCCGGGGGATGACCTGCTGGGGGCGGCGTGGGGCCCGTGGGGGCGGGCGGCGTGCTCGTTGCGTTCGTCACGTGGGCCGATTGCAAGGCTTTCACCAGATCGTCTTCGCCTCCCCCCTTGCGGACTTGCCCCAGGAAAGTGTCAGTGGAGGCAAAATCAATGCCGCGTTCCTGCACCAGCATGGTTACGCGGGAGCTTGGAACATCCCCTGCCAGCAGGGCGAGAATCTGGGCGCGGGTCAGCGGCTTTTGCGGCGCTGCGCCGGGGGTCTGCGCCCCGGCGGATAGAACGGCGATCATGCCCAACCAAAGAAGCTCGAGAATTACTCGACGGTTCATGTCAGCCTCCGGAAGTTGCCAGGAAGG